>JBFXDI010000138.1:0-10313 GCA_050181295.1 Parvibaculaceae bacterium
GGGCCACGCCCTTGGCGTCATTCACCGGATTGGCGAGACTCGAAACATGCGCATAGCTGCCGTTGCCGACGATCAGCGCGATCCGTGTCTCCGCCGGTATCGCAGCCCCGCCCGAGAGCAACAGAAAGAACACGCTCAGGAGCATCCAGCACTGGGAAAGCCGCATGACCTGGAGCCTCTCCTCAAAGCGCAGGGAGCAAATGTTGCGACATGAGGGTATCGATGCCGCGGCATCATTCCTAGCCCAGACAATCTGGAACTGTTCTAAATCCTACCAATTTACTCGGTTATTCTTGACTTCGAAGCTCCGCCCCTCCTTAAGTTGCCTCAAAGCACAACGCCTCTTTCGGCGGGCCGCCCAGCACAGGAGGGGAATCCATGTCGGAGCACCGTTTCAGGACGCTTTTGCCCATCGCAGCGCTGGGCCTAGCGGTATCCGCGGCCGCGCCGGTGCACGCGGAGGGCGTCGTCAACGTTTACACCTATCGCCAGCCGGTGCTGATCGAGCCGCTGTTCAACGCCTTTACCGAGGCGACCGGCATCAAGGTCCAGTTCGTGTTCGCCGACAAGGGACTGATCGAGCGCCTCGAGCAGGAAGGCGCCTCCAGCCCCGCCGACGTGCTCCTGACGGCCGATGTCGGCCGCCTGGTCGAGGCGACGGAGAAGGGCCTCGCCCAGCCCGTGGCATCGGCCGCGATCAAGGAGAATGTGCCGGAGAACCTGCGCGACGCCGGGGACAACTGGTTCAGCCTCACCATGCGCGCCCGCGTGATCTATGCCTCGAAGGAGCGCGTGAGCGAGGAGAAGATGTCCTACGAGGATCTCGCCGACCCCAAGTGGAAGGGCAAGATCTGCACGCGCTCAGGACAGCATCCCTATAATGTCGAGCTGATCGCGGCCGTCATCGCCCACAAGGGCGTCGATGCCACGCGCGAGTGGCTGAAGGGCGTCAAGGCCAATCTCGCCCGCAAGCCCGCCGGCAACGACCGCGCGCAGGCCAAGGGCGTGTTCGCCGGCGAGTGCGATCTCGCCATCATGAACACCTACTATCTCGGGAAAATGCTGACCGAGGAGAAGGAGCCCGAGCAGAAACAGTGGGCCGAGTCGGTCCGCATCATCTTCCCCGCCTCCGACGCGATGAACACGCATGTGAACGTTTCCGGCATGCTCATGACCAAGAACGCGCCGAACAAGGACAATGCGCTGAAGCTCATGGAGTATCTTGCCAGCGACGACGCGCAGCGGATCTATGCCGAGGCGAACTACGAGTATCCCGTGGATTCGAAGGTGCCGGCCTCGGAGCTTGTCCGGTCCTGGGGCACGTTCACGCCGGACGATCTGCCCATCTCGAAGCTCGCGGAGCTCCAGAAGCAGGCAAGCGCGCTCGTCGACGAGGTCCAGTTCGACGACTGACCCTTCCCTGGCGTCCATCCAAAGGCCCCGTTTCCCGACGGGGCCTTTTCGATTCCAGTTGGAGCTTCAATCCGGCTAGGGTAAATCAGGCGTTAGCGGATTCCGCCGCAGAATGGCCATGCGAAGCCCGAATCGCTTCGCCGCCGGAACCGGGGACGGAAATCCGCGAGGCAACGGGGTTCCGGAGCCAATTGCAGTCTGGTGCGTTATCGGTTTCTCGGAACTCTTATCGGAGTTGAAGGCTATGCGTGGGGCGCGGGCGGGTATTCTGGCGATGGCGGTGGTCCTGGCGGCCGGCGTCTCGGCTCAGGCAGCCGAAAAGTTCATTCCGAAGGGCCACTCCTACGCCCCGGACAGCTACGGTCTTCCGCCGCTCAACAGCGAGGTTGATCAGCTCAACGCCCAGACGGATATCTACGAAACCGAGATCTATCGTCAGCAGTACGACCGCAAGCTGTTCGACAGCGATCTTGATCGCTTCATGCAGCACGACCTGTCGTCGCCGGGCCCCCGCAACGGCGTGACGTACTGATCCGCCGTTTCTCTTGAAATCAGTGGGTGGTGAGCCAGGCGCGCGCCTCGCGCTGCGCAAAGGCGATCTGCTCCGCCGACATTTCCCTGGAGATTTCCGCGCGATAGCGGCGGGCGTCGGCGCTGCCCTGCATGGCCGCGATGTTGAACCACTTGTGCGCCTGAACGAGATCCTGCCCGACTTCGCGGCCCGTGCAGTAGCGCAGGCCAAGTTCGAAGAGCGTGTCGGCCGGGCGCACGGCGGCGGAGAAGTCCGCCATCTCGGCGTGGGCCATGGAAATGCGAGCCATCTTCAGCTTCCCTTGGTCGAGTGACGCCTCCCTGTCAGAGGCTGTTCGCGGGTTTTCCCGTCGATCGCCAAGGATGATGCTCCCTCAGTCCGGAATCGCGCGTTAACGAACGTGCCTAACGAATGGTGAGCCGGACTGCCAGGAATGGACACATCATTGGATGTGCGGTGGCAAAAATCTCACAATAACATGGGGTTGAGCGCCTTAACCGATATGGTTAACGAGTCGTGAATTGACTCGCTGTCAACCACTCCAGGCGATCAGCGGCGCGCACCGCCGAAAAGGATGGCGTGCGCCTTGTCGTCCGTCTTGAGGTCGGTCGGCCGCTTGCGGATCTCCTCGCCGACGGCAAGCCCGCGCTTCACGGCGGGACGTGTCTCGATGCGCTCGAACCATGCTTTAAGCCTCGGGAACTTCGAGAGATTCTGCCCGAGCCGCTTCCACGACACGATCCAGGAAAAGCACGCCATGTCGGCGATCGAGTACTTGCCGGCGAGGAAATCGCGGTCGGCAAGGCGCTTGTCCATGATGCGATAGAGCCGGGCGACCTCGTTCGTGTAGCGGTCGATCGCGTAAGGGATGTTCTCTCGCGCATAGTTGCGGAAATGGCCGGCCTGGCCGGACATGGGGCCGAGACCTGCCATCTGCCAGAAGAGCCACTGTTCGACCTCAATGCGCTGGCGCGGGTTGGCCGGGTAGAACTTTCCCGTCTTGTTGCCGAGATACTGCAGGATGGCGCCCGACTCGAAGACAGAGACAGGCTTGCCGCCGGGTCCGTCCGGATCGACGATGGCCGGCATGCGGTTGTTGGGCGATATCTTCAGGAAGGCGGGCTTGAACTGGTCGCCGCGGGTGATGTCGACGAATTTCACCTCGTAGGGCAGACGGCACTCCTCCAGCATGATCGAGATCTTCCAGCCGTTCGGCGTCGGCCAGTAGTGAAGCTCGATGGGTTTCGCTGCTTTCTTCGTCGCCATTCCCATTCCTTCTCAGGACACCAGACCGAGGTCATGTAATGCGGCCCGCCCGATCTTCCAGGCGGCCCGCCCGTGCAGGGCCACAATCCCGATGCCCGCGATGATGTCAGGCCAGGCGGAGGTCCAGCGCGCCACGAGCACGGCGGCGAGAATGATCGCCACATTGGCGATGACATCCGTGCTTGCCGAGAGCCAGGCCGCCCGGAGCACCGTCGAGTCGTTCCTGCTCGCCGCGAGCATGATGGCGCTTATGACATTCACGGCCAGCGCCAGCGCCCCGACGACGCCCATGGTCATGGCATCGGGCGGCACCTGATCCATGTATTTGTCGACCGCCGCCATCAGGGCCAGCACGCCCGGAACGGCCATGAGGACCGCCAGCACGAGCGATGCCCGCGCCTGGCTTCTCTGGCTCCAGCCAAGCGCCAGAAAGGCCAGGCCGTAGAGAACGGTGTCCTCCAGGAAGTCCATGGAATCGGCGAACAGCGCTATCGAGCCGATGATCAACGCCACCGCGATCTCACAGACGAACATCGACCCGTTGAGCCCCAGCGCCCAGGTGAGGGCCCGGCGCGGCGCGCGATCGAATGTGGGATCGGGCATGCTCATCAGAGCAGGCCAAGCTCCGCCAGTTCGGCCCGGAGCTTGGGCGGCAGGTCGCTTGAGCCCCTGCTGCGACGCAGATCCGGCGGAGCGTCGGCGGGCTCCAGATAGCGCCAGCCCTGGAAGGCGCGCCGGGGCTGCGGCTTCACGAGGACCAACGCCGGATCGAACACCAGCTTGCAGCGATCGATGCCGTCGTCGTCACGGAACGGCTCGATGGCGATGATGCGCTGGCGGACCGTGGTGAGGCCGCGGATGATCCAGTAGAGCGAGCCGCCATCGAGCACCTCGGCGGCGCGTTTCGGCTGCATGCGGGTCACATGATAGACGCGCTTGGTCTGCCTCAGACGCTTCTCCTGCCAGTCGACGAGCTCCGGCACCTCGCTCACGCCGACGCAGAGCTTGATGATGTGAAGCGTCATGCCGCCTCCTCGCCCGAAAGCACGATCAGCACCCTGCCCTCCTCGACCTGCTCGCCCTCCGAAGCCCCCACGCTTTCGACGACCGCATCGAAGCCGGCGCTCATGGCGTGCTCCATCTTCATGGCCTCGAGGATCAACAGCCGATCCCCCTTGAGCACCTTGTCGCCCACCCGCGCCATCACGCGGATGACCTTGCCCGACATGGGCGCCCTGATGGTCGCACCCGAGGCGCCACCTTCCTCGTCGCGCCGCAGGAGATCATGCTCGGAGACCTCCACATGGCCCCCCGCCCCCGCGAGCCACAGGCGGTCGAGCGCCGGCGAGAAAGCAACCTTGCCAGCAGCAGGGTGGCCATCCACCAATGCCTCCATCCTGCCATCGGAGCGGCGCGCATCCGAAGTCGCGACCTCGTGTTGCGCGTCGCCACGCCCGATCAGGAGGCGGCGATGGCCCTCCTCCCACACAACCCGGATATCGGCGGGCGAGCCGTTGATGTCGAGGACGAGCCGGTCGGTGCGCGGCGAACCTTTCAGCCGCCAGCCGTTCACTTGGTCCCAGGGCGAGGACGGCTCCGAGGTCAACCGGAAGTCCGATGCATGGTTCCGGCGTTCCAGAAGCGCCATCCAGGCCTCGACCGCCAGCCCCAGGAGCTCGCCCGGCAGCTCCCTGTCGACCAGCTTTCCGATGTCGCGGTCGATGAGGCCGGTGTCCATCCGACCGGCGGCGAAATCGGCGTTCATCACCAGTCGCCGGAGAAAGCCCGCATTGGTGCGCAGGCCCAGCACGGTCGTCTCGTCGAGTGCGCGCGCAAGCTCGGCGCGGGCCGCATCCCTGCTCGGCCCCCACGCCACCAGCTTGGCGATCATCGGGTCGTACCAGGGCGTGATCTCCGCGCCCTCCTCCACACCCGTCTCCACGCGGATGTTTCCAGACCGCTCGGGCCACCGCAGAGCCTGAAGCCTCCCCGCTTGCGGCAGGAAGCCCGATGCCGGGTCCTCGGCATAGAGGCGCGCCTCCACCGAATGCCCCTTGATGGCGAGGTCGGACTGCCCAAAGCCCAAAGGCTCGCCCGACGCCACGCGGAACTGCAGCTCCACGAGGTCCAGTCCCGTGATCATTTCGGTGACCGGATGCTCGACCTGGAGCCTGGTGTTCATCTCCATGAAATAGAAGGCATCCGGCCTCAGGCCCCGGCTTGCGTCGGCGATGAACTCGACGGTTCCCGCTCCGACATAGCCGACCGCCTTCGCCGCGGCGACCGCCGCCGCGCCCATCTCCTCCCGCATCTTGGGGGAAAGGCCCGGAGCCGGCGCCTCTTCGATCACCTTCTGGTGCCGCCGCTGCAGCGAGCAGTCGCGCTCGAAGAGATGCACGCAGTTGCCGTGGCCATCGGCGAAGACCTGGACCTCGATATGCCGCGGCGTCGTGACATACTTCTCCACGAGCACGCGCTCGTCGCCGAAGGCGGAGCCTGCCTCGCGTCGGCAGGAGATCAGCGCCTCCTGGAAATCCTCGCGGCGATCGACCCGGCGCATGCCCTTGCCGCCGCCGCCGGCGACCGCCTTGATCAGCACGGGGAAACCCGTCTCGCCGGCCTTCTCCAGGAGAAACGCATCGTCCTGGCGTTCGCCCTGATACCCCGGCACCACCCGCACGCCGGCCTTCGCCATCAGCGACTTCGCCGCGTCCTTGAGGCCCATGGCGCGGATCGCCGAAGGCGGGGGGCCGACGAAGACGATGCCGGCCGCCGCGCAGGCCTCGGCGAAAGCATCGTTCTCGGAGAGAAAGCCGTAGCCTGGATGGATGCAGGCCGCGCCCGACGCCTTAGCGGCCGCAATCACCCTCTCGGCCCTGAGATAGCTTTCGCGTGCCGGCGCGGGGCCGATGAGATGCGCCTCGTCCGCCATCCGGACGTGCAGAGCGTGCGCATCCGCCTCGGAAAACACCGCGATGACGCGCATCCCGAGGCGGCGCGCGGTGCGGGCCACGCGGCAGGCTATCTCGCCCCGATTGGCAATAAGAACCGAGTCCAGCATCGGAAGGTTTATGCAGCCGGCCGGCGCCCTGCGACAAGCGCCATCGGCCGACGCTCCACAGGAGACCGTTCGGAATGCCGAACGATTGTGCGTTACTTCCTGCCGCGCTATGAAGCCCGCACCGGAACACAGGAGCGATCTAGATGAGCGACCAGACTTACGGCTTCGACACCCTGGCCATTCACGCCGGCGCGCAGCCCGACCCTGCCACGGGCGCCCGCGCCACGCCGATCTACCAGACCACCTCCTATGTGTTCGAGGACGTCCAGCACGCCTCCGACCTCTTCGCGCTCCGGGCCTTTGGCAACATCTACACCCGCATCATGAACCCCACCCAGGCGGTGCTGGAATCGAAGATCGCGGCGCTCGACGGCGGCACGGCGGCGCTGGCGGTCGCCTCCGGCCACGGCGCCCAATTCCTCATCTTTCAGACGCTGATGAAGCCCGGCGACGAGTTCGTTGCGGCGCGCCAGCTCTATGGCGGCTCGATCAACCAGTTCAACCATGCCTTCAAGTCGTTCGGCTGGCAGGTGGTGTGGGCGGATGCCAACGACCCCGCCAGCTTCGAGCGTGCCGTTTCGAGTAAGACCAAGGCCATTTTCGTGGAGTCAATCGCCAATCCCGGCGGCCGCATCACCGACATGGCGGCCATCGCCAAGGTGGCGCAGAAGGCCGGCGTGCCGCTCATCGTCGACAACACCTTCGCGACGCCCTATCTCTGCAAGCCCTTCGAGCACGGCGCCAACATCGTCGTCTATTCGCTGACCAAGTTCATGGGCGGGCACGGCAACTCGATCGGCGGCGCCATCGTGGACGGCGGCAACTTCGACTGGGGCAAGGGCGACAAGTTCCCCCTCCTCTCCGAGCCGAACCCCTCCTACAACGGCATGCGGCTCTACGAGACGTTCGGAAACATCGCCTTCGCCATCGCCGCGCGGGTTCTGGGCCTGCGCGACTTCGGCCCGGCGATCGCGCCCATGAACGCCTTCCTCATCCTCACCGGCATGGAGACGCTGAGCCTCCGAATGCAGCGCCACTCCGACAACGCCCTCAAGGTGGCCGAATGGCTGAGCGGAGACGGGCGCGTGTCCTGGGTGCAGTATGCGGGTCTCAAGGGAGACGCCCACCATGCCCTGCACAAGAAGTATTGCCCGAAGGGCGCCGGCGCGGTCTTCACGTTCGGGCTCAAGGGCGGCTACGACGCCGGCATCAAGACCGTTTCCAACGTCAAGATGTTCTCGCATCTCGCCAATGTCGGCGATACGCGCTCCCTTATCATCCATCCGGCCTCGACCACGCACAGCCAGCTCGCCCCCGAGCAGCTCAAGCTCGCGGGCGCGGGAACGGACGTCGTGCGGCTCTCGATCGGGCTCGAGGACGTCGCCGACATCATCGCCGACCTCGATCAGGCGATGGGCTGAGGCTGGCGGGAAAGATCCACGGCAGGCGACCGCTTACCCGTCGCGGCCCTGTGCAGGTGCCAGAGGGCGGCAGCCAGAACCAGCATGGCGCCGCCCTGATGGGTAAGCGCGACGTGGATCTGAACCTGCGCCAGAAGCGTCCAGACGCCGACTGTCGCCTGGAGCAGGATCGCACCGAGCAGCAGCACCGCCGAGCGCCGCGGGGACGGCGCGCATGTCAGCGCGTTGACCGCCGCGGCGGCCAGCAGAACGTAGGCGAGAACGCGGTGGTCGAACTGGGCCGTCAACGCGTTCTCGAACAGGTTCCGCCACCATGGCTCCATGGCGCCGAGGCCTGACGGAATGAGTGCCCCGTCCATGAGCGGCCAGGTGTTGTAGCCCATGCCTGCGTCCAGCCCGGCGACCAGCCCGCCGGCAAAGATCTGGAGAAAGACCAGTCCGACAAGAACCAGCGCCGGAACCGCACGGCGGCCCAGCGCGCGGCCCTGCCCGTTGAGGCCGAAGGCCACCCAGAGGATCGCCGCGAAGATGAGCGCCGCGAGCGTCAGGTGGGCGGCGAGGCGATAGGGGCTCACATCCACCCTTTCGGAAAGGCCGCTCATGACCATGAACCAGCCGAGCGCCCCTTGCGCGCCGCCGAGCGCAAAGATGGCGAGAAGCCGCGGCAGGAGCGGGCGCGGAACGGCGCTCAGGAACCAGAAGGTGACGAGTGGCAGCAGGTACGCCACGCCGATGAAGCGGCCGAGGAACCGGTGCGACCATTCCCACCAGTAGATGATCTTGAACTCCTCCAGCGACATGCCGCTGTTCAGGAACTGGTACTGGGGGATGGCCTTGTACTTCTCGAAGGCCTCGAGCCAGTGGCTTTCATCGAGCGGAGGGATGGCGCCGAGCAGCGGCTGCCATTCGGTGATCGACAGCCCCGACTCCGTCAGCCGCGTGGCTCCGCCCACGATCACCATGGCAAAGACGAGCGCCGCCATGGCATAGAGCCAGACAATAACGGCACGACTGGCGCTCAGCGGGCGGGAAACGGCTGCAAACGAGGCTTCCGACATGCCGCCTCGCCTAGATCAGGCTTGGAGCATGCGCAACCCTGCGAAGCGCCGCAGGCGCGCCGGTCGCAGCCGGTCAGCGCATGTTGGCGTAGGCGCTCTCGATGAAGGATCCGCTGCCTATGCAGGGGCGGCGGCCAGCCATCCGCTCGGCCTCGACCCGCGCGCGCACGACCGGCGCGCGACCATAGGCCGAGATCATTGCCTCGTGCCGCGAGACGATCCGCCGCCAGAAGTCGCGGACCTCGCGGGATGAGAGCGAACGGCAGCGCAGTTCGAGATAGTAGGCGGTGGCTTCGTTGCGATAGCGGGCGAGCGAGCTTTCCGAGCGGGCAGGATCGGCAGGCGATCGCATCTCCATCTGGTCATCGCTCATGGCGCCGAGGATCTGCGCCTGGTTACGCTTCGGCTTGGGCTCCTCCTTCGCGGGAGCGGCTTTGGCGGCCTCCATGGCCTGTTTTCCCGCGGCATATGTCGCGCGGACCATCTCCTCGCTTTCGGGGGCGCAGTTCATCTGCTCGCCCGTGAGCTTCCCCATCCGCACCGCGCTCGAGGCCGCCTCGACGCCCTGGTCATTGGCGACCACGATCTCGGCCTTCGCGACATAGTCGGAAAGCTCGTCGTGGTCGGCTTCGCTGAGATAGCGGCACTTCGCGTCGAGCGCCCGCGCCTTCGCCAGATGCTCGGTCGCTTCAGCCGGGCCGAAGTCCTGCGCCTGAACCGGTGCCAGGGGGAAGAGCCAGGGCAAGGCAAGGATCGGGAGGGAGATGAGAAGCTTCGGACCGATACGCATGACACCAACAAACCCCACACCAGAGCGCTCATATCCGAGCGTCCAGACGGTATCCGAGCGGAATTTAACGGCCTGTCAAGGCCGCGCCCGGCTTGGCGTGTTGGTTAAGGAATTGCGCATGCCGGCACTATGCCAGCGGGTGGTGGGCGGTGACGGGCTCGAACCGCCGACCCCCTCGGTGTAAACGAGGTGCTCTACCAGCTGAGCTAACCGCCCTTGCCCCTCAATACCGGGGCGGCAAGAGCATCGCAAGGCAGCCAGGCGCCCCGCACCCCCCGATCTCCCCCGTGGCGCTTTCCGCGGGGGAGCGGACCATCGCCTTGTCGGCGACGGACTATCTGTTGACGGCGTCTTTCAGAGCCTTGCCGGCCTTGAAGCGGGCGTTCTTGGAGGCAGGGATCTTCATCGGCTGGCCGGTGCGCGGATCGCGCCCCTCGCTCGCCGCCCGCTTGCTCACGGTGAAGGTGCCAAAGCCGATCAGCCGCACCTCGTCGCCTTTCTTCAGCGACTTGGTGATGTTGTTCAGAACCGCCTCGACCGCCTCGCCCGCATCGTTCTTTGAGAGATTGGCATCGGCCGCCACCGCGGCGATCAGTTCGTTCTTGTTCATTCCCCGATATCCTTTCGAAATTTGGGTTGAAACAGCCGCACTCGCTACTGCCGCCGGGAATGCTCAGGGAAAGATGCCGCAAAAAGCAAGGGGTTCTGCGAGGAACCGAGGACTGTCCTGCCTTTTCACACCTTTAGCCTGTTGGTTCCGGAGGCGGCGGGG
>JBFXDI010000139.1:0-10310 GCA_050181295.1 Parvibaculaceae bacterium
CCGCGCGCTCGAGCCCGCCTCCGACCTCGAGTTTCGAGGCGCGACCAACGCCCCCACCACGCTCGTCGGGGAGATGACCATTGCCGGCGTCTGAGGCAGCCGCGAGAACGCCGGCGGTCGGGCGCGAGGCCGCGGCGATCGAGGCGGCGGTGCGCGCGGCCGGCAGGCTTGCGCTCGATGCCAGCCAGGCCACCAGCCGCAACTGGAGGAAGCCCGACGGCACGCCCGTGAGCGACGCCGATCTCGCCGTCAACCAATTGCTGGAGGAGAAGCTCCGCAACGCCTTCCCGGACTATGGCTGGCTTTCCGAGGAGACGGTCGACGGCCCTGAGCGCCTGGAGCGCGAGCGGATCTGGATCATCGACCCGATCGACGGCACGAGCGCCTTCCTCGCGGGCGATGAGGGCTGGTGCATCGCGGTGGCGCTGGTGGAGGGCGCACGCCCCGTCGCCGCCGGCATCCTCAAGCCCGCCAGCGGCGAATATTTCGCGGCCGAGCGGGGCGCGGGCGCGCGGCTCAACGGCCGGCCGATCCACGCCTCCCGACGCACACGGCTCGAAGGCGCCTCGCTGGTCGTCAAGCCGCGCGTGCTCAAGCTCGACATCTGGGAAAAGCCCTGGCCGCCGGTCCGCACCGCCATGACGGCCTCGATCGCGCTTCGTCTTTGCGCCGTCGCATGCGGCAAGGAGGATGCCACCTTCGGGCTGGGCCTGAAGAGCGACTGGGACCTTGCCGCCGGCGATCTCATCGTCCATGAAGCGGGTGGCCGCGTGAGCGACCTCGACGGAGCGACCTTGCGCTTCAACCGACCCGAGACGCGGCAGAACGGTTTTCTGGCATCGGGCGCCAAGCTCTTCGAAGAGCTGAAAGCGCAGGCCGGCGCCCATTCACGCAGCTGAGGCGGAGGAGAGAATGGCGGACAAGGGGAAGACGGAGAGCGAGCCGAAGCAGCTTCTGCATCTCGTCTTCGGAGGCGAGCTCTCGGACCTGAGCCGCATCCGCTTCAAGGACCTCGACAAGCTCGACGTGGTCGGCATCTTCCCCAACTACGCCACCGCCCACAGGGCCTGGGAGAGGAAGGCGCGCGAGACCATCGACCAGGCCGAGACGCGCTACTTCATCGTCCACCTGCACCGGCTTCTGGACCCCGATACCGAGTAGCCTCAGCCGACGTCCATGTGGGCACACCTCCCCCTCTAGGGGAGGGGTGCGGCTCGCGCACCTTTCACGCGATGAATGGGGCGGCGAGGTGCCGCCCTTCTTTGGCTCAGCTCGCCTCGCGGAGCCTGGTGGCGGTGCCGAGGTCGACGGACACGAGCTGCGACACGCCGCGCTCGGCCATGGTGACGCCGAACAGCCGGTTCATGCGCGCCATGGTGATCGGATTGTGCGTGATGATGAGGAAGCGCGTCTCGGAGCGCTGAAGCATCGCGTCCAGGAGATTGCAGAAGCGCTCCACATTGTAGTCGTCGAGCGGCGCGTCCACCTCGTCCAGCACGCAAATGGGCGAGGGGTTGGTGAGGAACACGGCGAAGATCAAGGCCATGGCGGTGAGCGCCTGCTCGCCGCCCGAGAGCAGCGAGAGCACCTGCGGCCGCTTGCCCGGCGGATGCGCCACGAGCTCGAGGCCCGCCTCCAGCGGATCGTCGGACTCGATCAGCTTGAGCTCCGCCTTGCCGCCCTGGAAGAGGGTCGTGAAGAGGCTTCCGAAGTGGGCGTTGACCGTGCCGAAGGCCTCGAGCAGCCGCTCGCGGCCCTCGCGGTTGAGGCTGCCGATGGCGCCTCTCAGCTTGTGGATGGCGCCCACCACGTCGTCGCGCTCCGTGACGAGCCGGCCGTGCTCGGTGCCGACCGCCTCGGCCTCCTCCTCGGCGCGGAGATTGACCGGCCCCAGCCGCTCGCGCGCATCCTTGAGCTGCTGCAGCTTGCCGTCCACGTCCTCGGGGATCTTCGCCTCGTCCAGCCCCGCGATCTCGGCAATGCGGCCGGGCGGGCACTGCATGGTCTCGGCAATCCGCTGCGTGGCGGCGGCCAGCCGCTCGCGCGCCGACTCGGCGCGGGCACCCTGCCGGGCGTGCTCTTCCCGCGTCTCGCCCAGATGCTGCTGGGCGGCCTTGTGCGCCGCCTCGCCGGCACGGAGCGCGTTTTCACCCGTCTGCAGCGCGTCGGCTGCCTCCTTCCGCGCAGCCTCGGCCTCGGCCAGCATGCTCATGAGCTTGACGCGGCGCTCCTCGAAGCGGGCGGGAAGTTCCGCCAGCTCCGAAAGCTGCGTGCGCGCCTCGCCGGCCCGGCGATCGAGCTCGCCCACCTGTCGTTCGGCGCGCGCCGTGCGCTCGTCCCATTGCGCGCGCTCGGCCCCTATCGCCTTCAGGCGGCCTTCGCGGCGGCGCGCCTCGCCCTCGATGCCATCGTGCAGCGCGCGCGCCTCGTTATAGGCCGTGCGGCAGCCGGCGGCGGCGTTCCTCAGGCCGTCGAGCTCCGCCTCGAGCGTGTCCGGCAGCTCCAGGCCGCCAAGTTTCGCTTCGGTGCCTGTCGCGGCCTCGCGGGCCTCGCCCGCCGCCTCTTCCACCCGCCGGCTCGCTTCCGCCAGCACGCCGAGCTCGCGCCGATGCTCGGCGAGCGCCCGCTCATGCGCCGCGAGCCTGCCCCGCGCCTGGTCGAGGGAGACGGAAGCCTCCCGCGCGTCCTGGCGCTTCCGGCGCTCGGCAGCGGCGGCCGCTTCGGCGGCCTGTCTCTGGGTCTCGAAACTCTGGCGCAGCCCATCCGCCTGCCGCTGTGCTGCCTCCGCCTCGACCTCCAGCGAGCCCAGGCGGTTGCGCTCGGCGAGCCGCATGGCGGCCGCCGTCGGGGCATCGGCCGCGGCGGAGAATCCGTCCCAGCGCCAGAGGTCGCCCTCGCGGCTGACGAGCCGCTGGCCGGGCCTGAGCAGCGGCTGCAGCCGCTTGCCCTCGGCGCGGTCCACGAGGCCCGTGGCGGCCAGCCGGCGGGAGAGCGCGGCCGGCGCGCTTGCGAACCCAGTGAGCGGTGTTGCGCCCTCGGGCAGCGGGGCCATGTCCTCGATCTCAGGCAGCGCGCGCCAATGGAGCGGTGCGCTCTCGTCCACCGGCGCGTCGATGTCGTCGCCGAGCGCTGCGGCGATCGCGGCTTCGAGGCCCGGCGCGATCTCGATCGCGTCCACGAGCTTCGGCCACAGGTCGCCGGTCGCTGCCGCCAGGAGCTTGGAGAGCGTGCGGACTTCCGTCATCAGCCGGTCGGCGGCACGGCGCGCCTCCTCGTGCGCCTGGCGCTGCTCGGCTTCCTGCCGGCGTTTCCCCAGCGCTTCCGATTCGGCTTCCGCGGCCTCGCCCTCGAGCCTCCGCAGGCGCTCGGCCGCCGCCTGCACGGCCTCCGCCAACGCCTCTCCGTCGCTCTCGGCGCCAGCGCGCGCCGTCAGCGCCGCATGCTTGCCCTTGAGGCCATCAAGCTCCGCATCGAGCCGCTCGGCCCGTTGACGGGCCTCGGTGAGCACGCGCTCCAGCGATCCGCGCTCGGCGGTGAGGCGGGAGAACCGGCTGTGCAGGTGATCGGCCTTCTCCTGCGCGTCGGCCAGCGCATCGGCGGCGGCCTGCATGGCGCGCGCCGCCTCGACCCTCGCCTCGGCCTGGCCCTCCTGCTCGCGGTTGAGGCTCTCCTCCTCGGCCGCGAGTTTTTCCGTGACGGAACGGGCGTCGTTCAGGAGATCGTGCTCGCGCGACAGGTCCTGAAGGATCTGGTGCAGCCGCTTCTCGATCTCGCCCTTGCGGGCTTCCGCCTCGGCCACCTCGCGATCGAGCCCGTCGCGCTCGTGCGTCAGGCGCTGCAGCACCGCGGAGCGGACGGCTTCCGCCTCGCGCAAGGGCGGCAGTGCCTCGGAAGCCGCCTCGCGCGCCCGCTCGTGCTCGGAGGCCTCACGCGTCGCCTCCGCCAGCGCCAATGTCGCTGCCTCGAGCTTCTTCTCGTCGTCGCGCACCTGGGCTTCGGCGTCGCGCCAGGCGACGAGAAGCTGGGCCGCCTCCAATCTGCGGATATCCGCCGAAAGCTGCTTGTAGCGGGTGGCCTGGCGGGCCTGGCGTTTGAGCGCCTGGAGCTGCTGGTCGAGCTGGCCGATCACGTCCTCGAGCCGCGCCAGGTTCGCTTCCGCCGCGTTGAGCTTGAGCTCCGCCTCGTGGCGGCGGGTGTGGAGGCCGGTGATGCCGGCCGCCTCCTCGAGGATGCGGCGGCGCGCCTGCGGCTTCGAGTTGATGAGCTCGCCGATCTGGCCCTGACGCACCAGCGCCGGCGAGCGGGCGCCGGTCGAGGCGTCGGCGAAAAGGAGCTGCACGTCGCGGGCGCGGCTGTCGGCGCCGTTGATGCGGTAGGCCGAGCCCGCCTCGCGCTCGATGCGGCGGCTGACCTCGATGGTGTCGGCCTCGTTGAACGGGAGCGGCGCCGTGCGCCCGCCATTGTCGAGGGTGAGCGTCACCTCGGCCATGTTGCGGGCGGGCCTGCCGCTGGTGCCTGAGAAGATGACGTCGTCCATGCCGGAGGCGCGCATGCTCTTGGTCGAGCTTTCGCCCATGACCCAGCGCAGCGCCTCAAGCAGGTTCGACTTGCCGCAGCCATTGGGGCCGACAACGCCCGTCAGCCCCGGCTCGATGACGAGTTCGGTCGGCTCCACGAACGACTTGAATCCCGACAGCCTGAGCCGCGAAAACCGCATGCCCGTTCAATCCTGCTTATGCCGCTTGATGTCCCGTTACCGGCGGGCGGTCCGCCGGTCAAAGCCCGAATCACCCTCGCTCCGGCGAATCATGGCCGCATCGGCGGCCAAGCACAACCGCCGCCGCTGGCGTTTCCGGCCGTCAGTCGGTATCGGCCGCAATCTGCGCGAGCATTCTTCCCCGCCCTCGCGCCCTGAGAACGAGCGGCACCACCACGGCCGCCACGGCGGCGAGGATCAGCACCACCGATATCCAGGAGTGAAGGAGCACGCTCGGGTCCCCCTGGCTGATCTGCAGCGCCTGCCGCAGGCTCTTCTCCGCCATGGGCCCGAGAATGAGCCCCACCACCACCGGGGCGATCGGGTAGCCGAAGCGGCGCAGGAGGTAGCCGAGGATGCCGAAGAGCAGCAGCAGCCCCAGCTCGAAGGAGGTGGGCCATGGCCCCAGCATGAAGGTCGAGGCGCTCGCCCCGATGGTGCCCAGCGTGGCAAAGACCAGAATGCCGGCATAGAGCCAGGGCCTCGGGATGGTGAGGAGCCGCACCCAGAGGCCGATGAGCGGCAGGTTGAGGACCAGGAGCATGAGATTCGCGACCAACAGGCTTGCGATCAGCCCCCAGACGAGCGTCGGGTTGGTGGCGAAGAGCAGCGGTCCCGGCTGCAGGCCGAACTGCTGGAAGCCCGCCAGCATGATAGCGGCCGTCGCCGTGGTCGGAAGCCCGAGGGTGAGGAGCGGCACCAGCGTGCCGGCGGCGGACGCGTTGTTGGCAGCCTCAGGACCCGCCACGCCCTCGATGGCGCCCTTGCCGAACTCTTCCGGGTGCTTCGTGAACTGCCTCTCCGCCGCATAGGACAGGAAGCTCGACACGTCCGCGCCGCCCGCCGGCATGGCGCCGATCGGAAAGCCGATGGCGGTTCCCCTGAGCCACGGCTTCCACGACCTCGCCCAGTCCCTGGCCGTCATCCAGACCGAGCCCCGGATCGGCTCGACCTTCTCCTCGAGGCCTGAGCGGCTCGAGACCACCGCCAGGGTCTCCCCCACCGCGAAGAGCGCCACCGCCAGCGTCGTCACCTGGATGCCGTCGAAGAGGTTGGGCGTGCCCATGGCGAGGCGCGTCTGGCCGGTGAGCTGGTCGATGCCGACGAGGCCGAGCGCCAGTCCGATGAAGAGTGAGGTCAGTCCCCGAAGCGTCGAATCGCCGAAGGCCGCCGAGACGGTCATGAAAGCGAGCAGCATCAGCGCGAAATATTCCGACGGCCCGAAGGAGAGCGCGAACTTGACGATCCAGGGCGCGACGAAGGCGAGGCCGAGCGTGGCGAGGAGGCCCGCCAGGAAGGAGCCGATGGCGGCGGTCGCGAGCGCCGGACCCCCGCGGCCCGCGCGGGCCATCTTGTTGCCCTCGAGCGCCGTCACGATCGAGGCGCTCTCGCCCGGCGTGTTGAGGAGGATCGAGGTGGTCGATCCGCCATACATGCCGCCGTAATAGATACCGGCGAACATGATGAGCGAGCCCGCGGGATCGAGCTTGTAGGTGACGGGGAGCAGCAGCGCCACGGTGAGCGCCGGGCCGATGCCTGGAAGGACGCCGACCGCCGTTCCGAGCGTGACACCGATCAGCGCATAGAGCAGGTTGTGCCACTGGAGCGCCACCATGAGCCCTTGGCCGAGCAGCTCGAAGGTGCTCATCCCCCGCTCCTTCCGTGCGCTTAGAAGAGATTCTCCAGCGGGCCCGCCGGCAGCGAGAGCTGCAGGCCCCTGGCGAAGACGAACCAGACCGCGAGCGAGAACACGATGCCGAACGGCACCGTGAGCCAGAGCCGCTTCTGGCCGAAGGCATAGGCGGTGGCCGCGAAGAGAAGGCCCGTCGCGATCGAGAAGCCGGCGACCTTGATCAGCAGCAACTGGATGGCAAGGCCGCCCACGATCCACGCCATGGGCGCGATGTTCTGGGGCTCGCGCACGGGGAAGTCGCCGCGCCAGGCTTCGACCGCCGTCCAGATCGCGAGCCCGAAGAGGCAGGCGGCGACGATATAGGGCACCGTCTTCGGGCCGATCGAGGTGTAGGCGGCAACGCCCCCTGCATAGGCGGTGCTCAAGGCGATGCCGCCCGCGAAGAGCGCCAGGACGAGCGCGATGACGAGCGCCGCCCGGTCCGGACCGCGCGCCTCCCCGCCCGGCTCCCCAAAACTCATTTCACCACACTCATTTCACGAGGCCGATCTCTTTCAGGATCGCTGCCGTCGATTCGGTGTCCTTGGCGAGCTGCGCCTTGAAGGCGTCGCCCGCGAGGTAGGTGTCGGCCCAGCCCTTGTCCGCGAGGATGCCCTTCCAGCTCTTCGACTGCACCATCTTGTCGATATCGGCGAGGATCGCCGTCCGCTGTTCCTCGCTGATGCCTGGCGCCGCCGCCACCATGCGCCAGTTCTGGATCACGACATCGACGCCGCCTTCCTTGAAGGTCGGCACGTCGATCCCCGCCACGCGCGCTTCGCTCGATATGCCGATGGCTCTCAGCGCTCCGGCCTTGATCTGGGCATCGAACTCGCCATAGCCCGAGATGCCGACCGTCACCTGGTTGCCGAGGATGGCGGCCAGCGCCTCGCCGCCGCCCGAGAAGGCGATGTAGTTGACCTTGGTCGGATCGACGCCGACCGCCTTGGCGATGAGGCCGGCGGTGATGTGGTCGGTGCCGCCCGCCGAGCCTCCCGCCCAGGAGACGGAGCCCGGATCGGCCTTGAGCTTCGCCACGAGGTCCGCCATCGTCTGGATGTCGGAGGCGGCCGGCACGACGATCGTCTCGTACTCGCCGGTGAGCCTGGCGATCGGCGTCACCTGGTCGAGCGTCACCGGCGAGGCATTGGTGAGGATGGCGCCCACCATGACATAGCCGCCGACGATGAGCTGCGTCGGGTCGCCGCTCGACTGGTTCACGAACTGCGCGAGCCCGATGGTGCCGCCGGCGCCCGCCACGTTGATGACCTGGACGCTCGCCGAGATGCCCTCATCCTGGAGCGCCGTCTGCATGGAGCGCGCCGTCTGGTCCCAGCCGCCGCCGGGCGCCGCGGGCGCCAGCACCTTGTAGTCGGCGGCGCCCGCCGGCACGGCCATGGCCAGCATGGCCAGAGCCACGACGCCAAGAAGCATCTTCCGCATGAGACGGTCCTCCCTGGTTTTTCCGCCCTCGTTGCGCCTCGCTCAAGGCACGCCGGGACGTCTTCTGCTTTGAGGACAAGCTAAGCGGCGGCGCCCCCGGCTTGTCAACCGGGGCGGGAGGAGAGCTCGGGCGAAACCCACCAAGGCGTCATGGCCGGCCTCGAGCCGGCCATCCTTTTCCTTGCAGTGAGGGGCCAAAACGATTGCCGGGACAAGCCCGGCAATGACTATGGGAGACAGAGCGTCGCCGCTCAGCCGGCGGCTGTGACCGCCGCGTCGATCGCCTTGCGGAACTCGTCCACCGGCTGGCTGCCGTCGACCTCCTTGCCGTCGATGAAGAAGGTCGGCGTGGAGTCGACGCCGTAGCTCTCGTTCGCCTTGTTGCGGATCTCGATGATGCCGCGGGCGATCTCCTCGTTCTTGAGGCAGGCCTCGAAGCTGTCGCGGCTGAAGCCCGCAAGCTGCGCGATCTTGAACAGCTCCTCCTTTGGATTGCTGCGCGTCCAGGTCTCCTGCTTCTCGAACAGCATGTCGATGACGGGAAAATACTTGTCCTCCGGTGCGCAGCGCGCCAGCATGAAGGCGGCGAGCGCAAGATCATCGAAGGGAAACTCCCGGAAGACGAAGCGGATCTTGCCGGTGTCGATATATTCCGACTTCAGGATCGGAAAGGTGTCCTTGTGGAACTGGGCGCAGTGCGGACAGGTGGCCGAGGCGTACTCGATCACCGTCACCTTGGCATCGGCCTTGCCGAGAAACCGGTCGCCGATCTTCGGCGCGTCCGGCAGCGTCGAGAGGTCGGTCGCCGCGGCGAGCGCGTCGCCGAACTGCGGCGCCTTGGTGGAATTGGAGCCGAAGGTCAGGAGGCCCGACCAGGCGGCAACGCCGGCCGCGGCCGCGACGGCGGCGCCGGCATAGAGGACGAAACGGCGGCTGGGGTTCTTCATGGGCTCCACCTACCAGATGTTCCGGATGCCGCCAAGACGGCGAAGCGGACTTCACCGCCTCGTGTTCGAGACGGAAACGGCATGCCCCAGCCGTCGCAGCGCGTCCTTCAGTCGCGCATCCTCGACCTCGAGAAGGCGCGCCTCGACCTTCTCCCGCGCCGCCGGGGAAGGCTCGGGCAGCGCGGTACGGCCCCGGCTTTCGCCTCCGAGCGGTCCCTGCAGGATTTTAAGGCCCCTCACCGCCTCGTAGCCGAAGAAGCCGTTGATGCGCTCGAGGATCCGGGAAACCTCGTGCTGCACCTCGAGCGCCCGGCCTTCCGCCACGCGCAGGATAAGGACCGCGCCGCCGCGGCCTTCCTCCGCCTGCCGCTGCGGCCAGCGCAGCCGCTCCGGCCGGGCGATCGCGGCGAGGTCATCCCCGACGATCATCGCCCAGGCGCCGAGCAGGTCCGCATAGCCCTGTCCGTGGCGCGCGAAGCAGGCCTTGGTCAGCGTCCTGAACTGCCGGTCGAGCCTTTCCATGCGGCCATTATAGCGGCGGACGGACAGGTGTGACGAGCGCGGCCTTCACTGCCCGTCCGATTGAGGGCTCGCCGCTCGCCGGCACGCTTCTCGCCTGGTACGACCGGCACCGGCGGGTGCTGCCGTGGCGCTCGGCGCCCGGCGAGGCCGCCGACCCCTACCGCGTCTGGCTGTCGGAGATCATGCTGCAGCAGACGACGGTCGCCGCCGTCGGGCGCTACTTCCGCGACTTCACGCTCCGCTGGCCGACAGTCGAGGCGCTGGCGGCCGCGCCGCTCGATCAGGTGCTCGCGGCCTGGGCGGGGCTCGGCTACTACGCGCGGGCCCGCAATCTCCACGCTTGCGCGAAGGTCGTCGCCGGGACGCATCAAGGCCGGTTTCCGTCGACCTCGGCAGCGCTGAGAACGCTTCCGGGCATCGGCGCCTATACCGCCGGCGCCATCGCGGCCATCGCCTTCGGCGAACGCGCGGCAGCGGCCGACGCCAATGCGGAGCGCGTCATCGCGAGGCTCTTCGCCATCGACACGCCGATGCCGAAAGCCAAGGCGGAGATCACGGCTTTGCTCGAGCCGCTCGTACCGGAGGATCGGCCGGGTGATTTCGCGCAGGCGCTCATGGACCTCGGCGCCACCGTCTGCACGCCACGGAAGCCGCAGTGCCTCATCTGTCCGTGGACGGAGGAGTGCGAGGGCCGCCGCCTCGGCATCGCGGAAGCGCTGCCGCGCAAAGCGGAGAAGAAGGCGCGCCCGACGAGGCGCGGCGTCGCCTTCTGGATCGAACGCCGGGACGGCGTGGTGCTCCTCCGACGGCGGCCCGAACGCGGGCTGCTCGGCGGCATGCTGGAGGTGCCCTCGACCGCCTGGGCTGGAAAACTGCCGGCCGATCCTTCAGGCGAGGCGCCCGTCGCGGCGCGCTGGCGAAAGCTCCCCGGCACGGTCGAGCACACTTTCACGCATTTCCATCTGGTGCT
>JBFXDI010000140.1:0-10066 GCA_050181295.1 Parvibaculaceae bacterium
AAGAATTCCCCCACGCCGGGTTTCCCGCAAGTCCGATGTCGCACCTGTCCATAACAATGCGGCGGGTATTGGGCAGTCCCCGTTAACCCCAGCATGGCGCTACATGTTTAACGCGGCATTAAGCCGAGGGATTTCGTCGATTCCGAGAACGGAAGATGTCGGCGGGGCGTCCTCTTCTGGACTTGCGCCACGGCATCGGACGGCAGCCGCCATGTCCTGCGGCCGTTATCGACCGCAAAGCCCATAAGCTACCGGAATCCAAAGATTTTTATGCAACTCCGGGGGTCAGGTGTCCTAGGACAAAATTCCAAGGTTACCGCATTGCGACCCGGCTCGTCCCCAGAGCGCGCTCTAGCTGGTCATCGCGGCTGTAGACGTCGTCGTAGTAATGGATGGTCCCGTTGCTGTCTGGCCAGGCGGTGAAATAGGCGAGATGGACCGGCACCTTGCGGTCGAGCTTGACGGGATGATTCCGCCCCGTGGAAATCTCGGCAGCGATCTGCTCCTGGTCCCACCCCAGCAAGAGCTCGGCGAAATGGCGCGGGTTCTCCACGCGCACGCAGCCATGGCTGAAGGCACGCATATCCTTTGAGAACAATGGCTTGGTCGGGGTGTCGTGCATGTAAATCGCATGCGAATTGGGGAAGAGGAACTTCACCTCGCCCAAGGCGTTCTGCGAGCCCGGCGGCTGCCGGACGCCGATCGGGATATTGGCCTTGCTGACGCTCCACCAGTCGACGCTGGACGAGCTGACGACCGCCCCGCGGGAATTCACGACCTCATATCCCTCCCTGTCGAGGTAGCTCGGGTCGTTCTTCAGACGCGGCAGCATCTCGTGCAGGATGATCGATCCCGGCACGCCCCAGTAGGGGTTGAACTCGACCGTCTCGATCTCATCGCTGAACACGGCCGTCTGCGTGTTCGGCTTGCCGACAATCACCTTGGTGGTCCAGACCGGGTGCCCGTTCTCGATCACGGATGCGGTGAATGCCGCCTGGTTCACGAAGACATGCCTGGCGCCGAGGCTGCGCGGCAGCCAGCGCAGGCGCTCCATGCTGAGGATGATCCGTTCGCGCCGCCTGATCTGCTTGCCGCTGTCGCCGTTCAACGCCGCGATCGTGCGGGATCCGATCAGCCCGTCGGGCCGCAAGCCCATCGAACCCTGGAAGGAGCGAACGGCCGCTTCGAGCGTCTCGTCGTAGAGAAGCGATCCATCCCCGGCGATCGCGGGCTCGGCCTCGATGGCGCCGTCAAGCTGGGCCGACCCGAACAACGGCTCGCCCTGCTCCGCCTCGTTGCCGACGGGTGCGACCGAGACAGGCTCTGGCGCAAGGCTCGTGAGCTGACCGAGCTGCAAAAGGCGCGCACGGATGTCCGGAATACGCTCATCCAGCTCGCCGGGCCGCAGCGTCGCTCCCATAGCGATCGGCTGGAAGGTCACCACGGCCTCGCCCTGCTCGAGCTTGGCCAGTTCCTGCTTGAGGGCCGCATAGGCCGGAAGCGTGGGATTGAGCCCGGCGAGATAAGTTTCGGGCTTTTCGTCCTCCGCCAGATGCTGCAACGCGTCCGCCGGCGCGACAGTCGGCGGCTTGAGATCATGATAGCCGCTGAGCCGGTTGGGGACGATCCGGCCGCCCGAAGCCTGCATCGCGTAGCGCAGCGTTGAGGCCGTCAACCCGAGATCGAACTGCGCCAGCCCCTGCTCGCCGCCGGCAACGCTCGCCGGATCATCCGAGAAGCCGCTCATGACGGGAGGAAGGTAGTCCGACGAGTCGAGCCCCTCCTCGCCTGCCTTCGCCATCAGCGCGAGCACCGCGCGACTGCGCTCGGTGGCGGCTCCGTCGGTCGACCAAAGCGGCTTGAAGTTCCGCTGCGCGTAGAAAGCAACGACCGCCTTGCGCTGGGCTTCCGTCACGCGGACGCTGCTCGTCTGGTCCCGCAACTCCTCGAAGATCTTCCAGGCCATGGGATCGCGCGGCAGGGCGGCAGTGACACGTTCCTTCGAGACGAGGCTGTCGCCTTGCTCCAGCGATACGGCCGTCTGGTCGGTCCATTTGAGATTCTTGTCGCCAAGCGCCACGAGCGGATCGGGCTTGTAATCGTAGATCGGCGCACCCTGCACGACCTCCGGTTCCGGGTCGTAGCGGTCGGTCGCCTGCATGTTCGGACGGTTGCCGTCGCCCCAGCCGGACGTCTGCTCTTCCTGCCACCACCAGCCGAAGGGTGGCTGGACCTGACGCCGGGGTTGTGCCCGCCGGTTGTCGGGGCGGAACCATTGGCTGGAGGGGTCGAAGCGGGAGGACCAGTTTCCGCGCCGTCTGTCGGTCGGATCACCGGCGTTGTCGGCATGGGCTGCTGCCGCCCACAAGGGAGGCAGAACGACCACCCCGGCCAGCAGCGTCGCCTCGAGAGTACGCCTCAGGATTCGCTTCCGCATAACAACCCCAGCCTAACGCATGTCCAAGACGAGTCTATATCCACTTTTCCGTCGGCGCATTCGCGCCTTCGCTATCGAACCCGAACAACTCGCTCCACACCTCTGCAAGCACTTATCCCGTCGGCCGGTTCCCACGCAATGAGCCCACGATTTGTTGATGCTTCCGCAGGGGGAGGTGCCAGAGACGGCAGCGGGGCCTTTCCTCAGGCCTTGGCCTCCATGCCGAGGTCCCGCATCTTGCGGTAAAGGGTCGAGCGCCCGATACCGAGCTTCCGGGCAACTTCCGACATCTGTCCGCGATACCGGTGAAGCGCGAGCCGGATCATGTCCGCCTCCACCTCCTCGAGCGTGCGGATATGGCCGCCGGTGGTGACGGCCGGGATGCCGAGCGCAACGCCATCGCTGACTGTGCCGGAGGCCGCAGGCGCCGCGATCCCGCCGATGATGGCGGCCTGTCCGCTGGGCGCGGCGGGTTTGGGCTTGAGCTGCGGCGCGGGCGGCACCTTGGCTTCGTAGCCTTCGACCAGCGCGGCGATCTGGGGGAAATCGTCGACTGTCAGAATATCGCCTTCGCACAGCACGATGGCGCGGAAGACCGTGTTCTCGAGCTGGCGGACGTTGCCCGGCCAGGCATAGGCCTTGAGCATTTCGACCGCCAGGGCATCGATGCCGCGGATCTTGCGGCCCTCCTCGGCGGCGAAGCGCGTGATGAAATGCTCCACCAGATCGGGAATGTCCTCGGAGCGCTCGCGCAGCGGCGGCACGAGAATCGGGAAAACGTTCAGCCGGTAATAGAGATCTTCCCGGAACTGACCGGCCTTCACCATCTCGATCATGTTGCGGTTGGTGGCGGAGACAAGGCGTATGTTGACCTTGATCGGCCGGCGCGAGCCGACCGGATCGATCTCGCCCTCCTGTATGGCGCGGAGCAGCTTCACCTGCATGTCGAGGGAAAGCTCGGCGACCTCGTCGAGGAACAGGGTGCCGCCGTCGGCTTCCTGGAACTTTCCGATGTGCTTGTTGGTGGCGCCGGTAAAAGAGCCCTTCTCGTGCCCGAAGAGAATGCTCTCGACTAGGTTCTCGGGCAGCGCGCCGCAGTTCACGGCCACGAAGGATTTGCCGCGCCGGTCGCTTTCGCCCTGGATGGCGCGCGCGATCATCTCCTTGCCGACGCCGGATTCGCCCTCGATGAGGATCGGGATCGTGGACTGGGCCCCTCGCCTGCCGAGACGGATGACGTTGGCCATGGCGAGGCTCGAGACGATGAGGTCGTCGAAGACGAGCGCACCGCCCACCTTCTGCTTCAGCCGCTTCACTTCCTCGGTGAGCGCGTTGACCTTGAGCAGGTTCTGGATCGAGACCCTGAGCCGTTCCGGATTGACCGGCTTGACGACGAAGTCGTCGGCTCCTGCCCGCATGGCCTTCACGACCGTCTCGATCGAGCCCTGCGCCGTCTGGACGATCACCGGCACATCGCCGCGGATAGCGGCCATGCGCTCCAGGAATTCCAGGCCGTCCATGCCGGGCATCAGGAGATCGAGGACGATAAGCCCGATCGTGGAGCCGGGCTGTCCGGACAGCTTCTCCAGCCCCGCATCGCCGCTTTCCGCCACGATGGTCTCGAAGCCGAACCGCTTTATCGTTTCCTCGAGAATTCGGCGTTGGGCCGGTTCGTCTTCGACAATGAGAATTCGGTTCGCCATGCTCGGCCGACTAACTCCAAAAAATCCTTGCTCGGGGCGCATGGCCCGGCCGCAAGCGCCTCATCTTCCGCGATGGTCAGCAATGTCGCAGCCAAGGGTAAAGAGGGCCTTAAGGGCTTGACGGCTTTGGGACACCTCGCGGTTGCCGTGCGGGGCATCCTCCGCCATATGGAAGCGGCAAAGTTCGAAGGAAGCCCCATGAAAGCATCTGAGAAGCTCGGCGCCCTGCCGGAATGGAACCTCGGCGACCTCTATTCCGGTCCCGACTCCACCGCCCTGAAGGCCGACCTCGAGCGCGGAGCCGGGGAAGCGGCCGTCTTCACCGAGACTTGGCGGGGAAAGCTGAAGGACGCAGCCGAACGAGGCGCGCTCGCCGAGGCGGTCAAGGCCTATGAGGATCTGAGCGACCTCCTGGGCCGGATCGGATCCTATGCCAGCCTCTACTACGTCGGTGACACGACCGATCCGAAGCGCGGCAAGTTCTACGGCGACGTGCAGCAGAAGCTGACGGACATCTCCACGGGCCTCCTCTTCTTCGAGCTCGAGCTGAACCGGCTCGACGACGCCACGATCGAGAAGGCGCTGCAGGCGCCTGACCTCGCCCGCTATCGCCCCTGGTTCACCGACCTGCGGAAAGAGAAGCCGCACCAGCTCGACGACAAGCTGGAGGAGCTCTTTCACGAAAAGTCGCTGACCGGCTGGTCGGCCTGGAACCGGCTCTTCGACGAGACCATGGCGTCGCTGAAGTTCAAGGTCGACGGCGAGGAGCTTCCGTTGGAGCCCGCCCTGAAGGTGATGACCGAGCCGGAAGAGGCCAAGCGCAGGGCCGGCGCGGAGGCCATCGCCGAGACGCTAGGGCAGAACATCCGCCTCTTCGCCCACATCACCAACACGCTCGCCAAGGACAAGGAGATCTCCGACCGCTGGCACAGATTCAAGGACGTCGCGGATGCGCGCCATCTCGGCAACCGGGTCGAGCATGAGGTCGTGGACGCACTGGTGAAGGCGGTCCATGCCGCCTATCCGAAGCTTTCGCACCGTTACTACGCCATGAAGGCGAAGTGGCTGGGCAAGGAGAAGCTCGCGCACTGGGACCGGAACGCGCCGCTCCCCGACGAGGACACCCGCGAGGTGCCCTGGGAGGAGGCGAAGTCGATGGTGCTGTCCGCCTATGGCGGCTTCGCGCCGCGCATGGCCGACATCGCCCGGCGCTTCTTCGACGAGCGCTGGATCGATGCGCCGGTGCGGCCGGGCAAGCAGCCGGGCGCCTTCTCGCACCCGACCGTCCCCTCCGCCCACCCTTACGTGCTGCTCAACTACCTCGGCAAGACGCGGGACGTGATGACGCTCGCCCACGAACTCGGCCACGGCGTGCACCAGGTGCTGGCGGCAAGGCAGGGCGCGCTCATGGCGGGGACGCCGCTGACACTTGCCGAGACGGCGTCCGTGTTCGGCGAGATGCTGACCTTCCAGGCCTTCCTCAAGGCCACGACCGACCCGCGCAAGCGCAAGGCGCTGCTGGCGTCCAAGGTCGAGGACATGCTGAACACGGTGGTGCGCCAGATCGCCTTCTACTCTTTCGAGCGCAAGGTTCACACCGAGCGCAAGGAAGGCGAGATAACCTCCGACCGGCTGGGCGAAATCTGGCTCGAGGTGCAGCAGGAGAGCCTCGGGCCGGCGATCGACCTGAAGTCCGGATACGAGACCTTCTGGGCCTATATCCCGCACTTCATCCACGCCCCCTTCTATGTCTACGCCTATGCCTTCGGAGACTGCCTGGTGAACTCCCTCTATGCGCGCTACCAGGAGGCCGAGACGGGCTTTGCGGAGAAGTACTTCGCCATGCTCGAGGCCGGCGGCTCGAAGCATCACTCGGAGTTGCTGAAGCCCTTCGGTCTCGACGCCTCCGATCCGGCATTCTGGCAGAAGGGTCTCTCCGTGGTCTCGGGCTTCATCGACGAGCTCGAAGCCCTAGATGCCTGAGCGCCGCAAGGACGGTGAGAGGAACAGCCTGACCGGCCGCGTCCGGCGCTACGCCCGGGTGGGCGCCGGGGTCGGCACGGCCACGGCGCGGGTCGCGGCGGGCCGTCTTCTTTCCTCCGAGCGCGACTACGCGACGGAGGCGAGGCTCTTCCGCGAGGCGCTGGGCGGGCTCAAAGGCCCGCTCATGAAGGTCGCCCAGATGATGGCGACCATCCCCGACGCGCTGCCGGCGGACTATGCGCGCGAGCTGCAGCAGCTCCAGTCGCACGCCCCGCCCATGGGCTGGCCCTTCGTGCGCCGTCGCATGGCCGCCGAGCTCGGACCCGACTGGCAGACACGCTTCCGCGACTTCGGCCGCGAGGCCGCCGCCGCCGCGTCGCTCGGGCAGGTGCATCGGGCCACCTCGCTCGACGGCCGGCCGCTCGCCTGCAAGCTCCAGTACGCGGACATGGAATCGGCCGTCGAGGCGGACCTGAAGCAGCTCGGCCTCCTCTTCTCGATCCACCGGCGGATGGACAGCGCCATCGACACGAGCGGGATCGCCGAGGAGATCGGCGCAAGACTCAGAGAGGAACTCGACTACGAGCGCGAGGCGCGCCACATCCTCCTCTACCGCCGCATGCTGTCCCCCTTCCCCGAGATCCGGGTGCCTGAGGTCGAGACGGAGCTTTCCACCCGCCGCCTCCTCACCATGTCCTGGCTCGAGGGCCGCAAGCTTCTGGAGTTCAAGGAGCATCCCCAAGACACCCGCAATCTGCTCGCCCGCTGCCTCTTCCAGGCATGGTGGCGGCCCTTCTGCAGCCATGCCGTCATCCACGGCGACCCACATCTCGGCAACTATTCCGCCTGGCTCGATGGCACCGGAGAGGCGAAGGGCCTCAACCTGCTCGACTATGGTTGCATCCGCATCTTCCCGCCGCGCTTCGCAGGGGGCGTGATCGACCTCTATCGGGGCCTCATGGAGGACGACCGCGCCCGCATGATCCATGCCTACGAGACCTGGGGCTTCACCGGGCTCACCAACGAGCTGATCGACATCCTGAATATCTGGGCGCGCTTCATCTACGGGCCCCTGATGACCGACCGGACCATGGCGATCGCCGAAGGCGTGAGCCCGGCCGAATATGGCCGCAAGCAGGCTTTCGCCGTCCATCAGGCGCTGAAGCAGAAGGGGCCCGTGAAGGTGCCGCCCGAGTTCGTGTTCATGGACCGGGCGGCGATCGGCCTGGGCGGCGTCTTCATCCACCTCAAGGCCGAGCTCAACTTCTACCGGTTGTTCAACGCCGCGATCGAGGATTTCTCGATCGCGGAGGTGGCTGGGCGCCAAGCGGAGGCATTGAACGCCGTGGGTCTCATTCCGTCCGCCTGAACTCAGGCCGCCACGACGCCCGCGCCGATGGGGCAGGACACGCCGGTTCCTCCGAGGCCGCAATAGCCGCGCGGGTTCTTGGCGAGATACTGCTGGTGATAGTCCTCGGCGAAATAGAACTGCGGCGCCTCGGCGATCTCGGTGGTGACGGGTCCGTAGCCCTTCGCCGCAAGCGCGGACTGGTAGCGGGCCTTGGCGGTCTCGGCCGCCGCGTGCTGCGAGGGGCTCGTCGTGAAGATGGCAGAGCGGTACTGGGTGCCGATGTCGTTGCCCTGCCGCATGCCCTGGGTCGGGTCATGGGCCTCGAAGAAGACCTTGAGCAGCTCCTCGTAACTCACCATGCGCAGGTCGAAGACGACCATGACCGTCTCGGTGTGCCCCGTGAGGCCAGAGCAGACTTCCTCATAGGTCGGATTGGGCGTGAGCCCGCCCATGTTGCCGACGGCCGTGACCCAGACGCCCGGCACCTGCCAGAAGGCGCGCTCCGCGCCCCAGTAGCAGCCGAGCGCGAAATAGGCGGTCTCGTAGCCGTCCGGATAGGGGCCTTTCAGCGACCGGCGGCTGACGAAATGGTGCTCCGCGGTCGGGATGGGATTGGAGCGGCCGGGAAGAGCGCTGTCCTTGGTCGGGACGTCTGCGGGCTTGCGGCGGAAGAGGTTCATTAGGGGAACTCCGGGAATTTCTCGAGGGCCAAGGCAAATGTGGGCCCGGCGAGCCTTGCGCGCAATGGGGAGGAACGCCGCTTGCGCAAGGGTTTGCGATCGCTATAGTCGCGCCGCCTTCGCACCCTTTCGACCGTCGCGCTTGAATCGATGCGGCAAGAAACGGGTGCAACGGATTCCGGCGGCTGGCTTTTTCGGATGGCGGCTCTACCCACTGCCCTCAGATGCCCCGGAGGACGCCTGACGGAGGGATGGCCGAGTGGCTGAAGGCGCACGCTTGGAAAGCGTGTTTACGGGCAACCGTAACGTGGGTTCGAATCCCACTCCCTCCGCCATAGATTTTCTATCTCTCTTTCGGATGGGTTCGTAGTCACCCGTTTCTCGTCGGAGCTTGCTCCTTGCGGGCGCTCCTTCGCCGCGCTTACGCACCCCAACAATCTCGGCGGATGCCAGAGGAAGGCCGGGCGATGCTCACCGGCATGTCGAAGGGCGAATAGGCGATGGCGCGCCCGTCGCCCGACAGCATATTGCCGTTCTGGTCGTAGCAATAGGTGGCGTTCTTACCTGCCAGTATTATTATTCTGAGCGAAAAAAACATAGAACGCTCCCTGGAAAAAAATCTAATTTGAGACGGTCCAGTGCTTTACAATCTTTTTTGTAGTCAAATACAAGGCCCCTGTTCCTATCAACAACCATCCCCATCGCTGAAGAAAATTGGCATCACTTCGAAATTCTCCATGAAAACCGAGTATATCTGAGAGATAAGACATCCGATCAGGAGTATATAATATTTCTCCTGTTACAGTTCCCGCGATAATAAAAGAGAATATGCTGAACAATGAGAACAGTGCCATAGCTGATGTAATTTTTTTCCGCTTAAAATCTGAGATAAACATTGATACAATACCTAATGCCAACGATATGAACACAACTGATATTGTGGCATAAAGCCCGTAATCAATTGCATCCCCAACTGGTACCGTCGGTGAAGGGGACAATAAAGCAAGAGGAGACAGCCCTATAAGGCATAGAAAGATAATAATAAAGGAAGGTAAAATTCTATTTTTATTAGCTTTCATAGCGATTTTGATTCACCTGTACCAATCATCTTGGGCGCGATTGAGGGAGTTGTACTCTAAGAGTGCCGTACGACATGAGATTTGTTCCCGGAACAGGATGGGCTCCTCCTGCAAGAAGTTCCTGCCTCAACTGGTCAAATCCCGTGCATACGGTAACACAGCCCTCACTAACCCCCCTGGATGTAATCGAAAACCGCCCCTCTGGACACCATTGATTATAAGTGAATCTGAATTGGTTTTGGTCGAGATCAGAGAGAACCATTCTCGGCGATCATTATACCAACTACGGAACCAATCACGAATACCCCCAAGTGTGCCGCCAGATTGGCGCGCCACAATGTGATACTCCCCGGGTGGGATGGGTCCGGCGTTGACATCAGCTACACAGGCGGGGTCATTTGTGCATCGACCGTCTCCGGTGAATACGTGCCAAGTGCGGATGGACCCTATGCAATCATCACAATACAGGGTCGTGACTTTTGACTGATCTAATTTCATGTGCAGTTCTGCATTCCACATATGGGCAAATGCGGCGGTGACGAAGCCGTTGAGGAACTTTCCGCCAGTAAGAAGCGAGGCCGTGCCGCCCGCTGCGCCTGAAAATATCGACCGAGCTGCACTTCCTCCGGGCCCATCTATAGCTCCTAGCGGCGAATTCTGAGAGAGCGAGCCGGCCAAAGCCCCGATGCCGGAGGTGATAAAGCCATCCCAGAAATTCCCACCCTGTGCTTCTGCCATTCCGCCGCCGAACAAGGCATGCGCACCTGCATGCACAAGATCGAATGCCGAACCGAGGGAAGCTTGCAGGGTTTCGAAGACGGCTCCCGTTCCAC
>JBFXDI010000141.1:0-10021 GCA_050181295.1 Parvibaculaceae bacterium
CGAGCATGACTGGGTGGCGAAGACCGGCACCTTCATCTTCGAGCCGCCGGGCGAGATGCACACGCTCGTCGCCGATCCGGAGGCGGGGATGATCACCTTCTTCGTGACGCGCGGTGCGCTCCTCTACACGGACAAGAGCGGCCGGCAGGTCGGCTATGAGGACGTGTTCACGCGCCTCGCCCACACGCAGAAATTCTGGAAGAAATCCGGCCTCGACAAGGCGCAGCTCCAGGCGATGATCCGGTAGCGGCCGCCGACGCGAACGGCGCCGCTTTCCGTTCGCGATCGCCGGAACTTGCGTCCGTCGTGGATGTTCGGGTCAAGCCCGAACATGACGGGGGGAGGTTGAGGGCCCGAGGAGGTCAGCCCCGCCCTGACTGACGTCACCCTCGGGCTCGACCCGAGGGTCCATTGCGCCGAGGCGAACGGCGCCGCTTTCCGTTCGCGATCGCCGGAACTTGCGTCCGCCGTGGATGTTCGGGTCAAGCCCGAACATGACGGGGGGAGGTTGAGGGCCCGAGGAGGCCAGCCCCGCCCTGGCTGACGTCACCCTCGGGCTCGACCCTACGAGATTCACACATTTCGCAGGGTCCACCCGTGCTTGATGGCGTGGAACTGAACGAGGCCGTGGAGCATGACGATGGGACCGGGCTTGCCGTAGTAACCGGTCCAGCCGCCGAGCCGTGCGAAGACCCAGGCGGCGAAGGCGAGCGATCCTCTGGGATGGGGGTTTTTCTGGCGCACCGTCTTGCCTTCGAGGTTCGCCGAGACTGCTTCGAGGGCCTCTTGCTGATCCCTGTCGAGGGCATCCTCGAGCGGGCGTTTGGCGGCACCATCGCGCTCGCGCACGAGCTGCAGCACGGTAACGGCGGCAATCAGGCTGGCCATGACCAGCTTCTCGAACGGGCCGCCTTCGCGAAGTCGCAAGGCTTCGACATCGAAGCCCTTTGTCTTGAGCGTGCGGAACAACTGCTCGATGATCCAGCGTTGCCGGTAGAAGCCGACGATTCGGCGCGCGTCGGCGGCATCGGCCACTTTATGGGTGGTCAGCAGGCGCCAATGTGCGATTGGCGCACCCTCCGGCGGATCGACTTCCCGCGCCTCGACAAGACTGAGCTTGACGGAAGGCGGCAGCGCAGCCAGTTCCGTGCGTCCCTTTCGGCTGACCGGACGAGCGATCTCGACCTCGCAGAAACGCAAGGCGATCGTTGCCCTGCGGGCGGGACGACCGGGGGCAGCTGGCAGCTCGACGCCGGTCCGCGCGGCCTCGGGAAGCCTTGCGGCGCGCTCGAAGAGCCGCGATCCCTCTGTGAGCAAACGATCCTGACCGGCTCGGATCAGGACCTCGACCCCCATCGGCTTCAAGGCAAAATCTTCGTAGATATCGCCTTCGCGATCGGCAATGACGGTGATACATGCCGCCCCAGAACTCGCAAGATCGGCCGCGCGCTCCATACCCGCAAGCCAGCGGCGACCCTCCTTCTCGGCAAAGCCCTTATGTTTGCGTTGAGCGCGGCTGCCGCCGGGGCGCAGAAAGAACCGGGCATCGGCAAGCCCCAAGAGCGCGCCTTCGATCGCATCGACCGCAATCACGGGATGCAGAGCAATGCAGCGACCCGCCTCCTCAGCGCGAACCGTGGTGGTGTCCTGGATGGCCAGCACATGGAGCCCGGCGACGCGCCTCCCGGTGCGCGCCACCGCCGTCTCGACCATCTCTTCGATGCTCACCGCCCGATTGCGCAGAAACCGCGTGATTCTGATCTCGCCCGCGCGATTCTGGCCGAGCCGCCGCACCTTGATACCCCGCCCGCCCAACGCCACGAGCCGTTCGTGCAAAAAGACCCCCCTTTTTCCAGGCGGCGGTCGCTAAACCGGCCCAACATCGCTTCCGTCATCGCTTACCCCCACGGCAAAGTCGTCTGCCAAGGGACTCACACGGTGATCTCGAACGCAAGTCGGCTCAAAAGATGTGTGAATGCCGTAGGGCTCGACCCGAGGGTCCATTGCGCCGAGGCGAACGGCGCCGCTCTTTCCGTTCGCGATCGCCGGAACTTGCGTCCGCCGTGGATGTTCGGGTCAAGCCCGAACATGACGGGGGAGGTTGAGGGCCCGAGGAGGGGGAGAGAGCCCGGAGTCAGGCGCGCTTGGCGGCGAAGGCCGAGCCCTGGCGCTTGGCGATGAGCGCCTTCGCCGTCTCGACGGCGACGGCGGCGTCGCGGCAATAGGCGTCGGCGCCGATCCATTGCGCGAAGGCCTCGTTCAGGGGCGCGCCGCCGACCAGCACGATGTAGTCGTTGCGGATGCCCTTCTCGACCAGCGTGTCGATCACGACCTTCATGTAGGGCATGGTCGTGGTGAGCAGCGCCGACATGCCGAGGATGTCCGGCTTGTGCTCCTCGATCGCCTGCAGATAGTTCTCGACCGGGTTGTTGATCCCGATATTGATCACCTCGAACCCGGCGCCTTCCATCATCATCGCGACGAGGTTCTTGCCGATGTCGTGGATGTCGCCCTTGACGGTGCCGATCACCATCTTGCCGATCTTCGGCGCGCCGGTTTCGGCAAGCAGCGGCCGGAGGATGAACATGCCGGCCTTCATGGCGTTGGCGGCGAGCAGCACTTCCGGCACGAACAGGATGCCGTCGCGGAAATCGATGCCGACGATCCGCATGCCCTCGACCAGCGCCTTGGTCAGCACGTCGTAGGGCGTCCATTTCCGGCCGAGCAGGATGTTCACGCCCTGCTCGATCTCCTCCTTCATCCCGTCATAGAGGTCGTCCTGCATCTGCTGGACGAGTTCCTCGTCATCGAGCGAGTTAAGGTCGAGTTCGTCTTCGGCCATGATGGCTCCCTTCGGGACCGCGCCTTCGGCGATCGGCGCATTGCTGCCGCGTCCCGCCAGCGAAAGCTAGTGAAATCCGATAGTTGCACCCTCGCGCGCGCGACATGAATTGCCGGCGCCGCGACATCGATTTGTGACCCAGCGACGCAGGACCCGCAAGCCTCGTGGATGAAGCGCCGCCGCCGGTCCGGCGGAGCGTGGCGGGCCGGCGGATCGTGGCGGGCCGGCGGAGCGTGGCGCGCGGGATTCCCCGGCCGCGGCGCCGCGAAAAGGGGAGGGATCGGGACGCAGGGCCGATCCCGTGCGGTTGTGGCTATGGCGGCCGGAAGCGGGATGCTATCTCTCAGGGGTGTATCCCTTTTGGGGGCCGCATCCTCTTGAGGGACGCCTCGCTTCTGCGGCGTCTCGCTGTCGAACGGAACGATCCCATGCCCGCTCTCACGCTCCGCCCCGGCCATCTCACGCTCGCGGCCCTCAAGGTCCTGCCGCCCGGGGGCGATATCGCGCTCGACGCGGCCTCCGGTCCCGCCATCGACCGGTCGGTCGAGACGGTGCGCGCGGTGCTGCGCGAGCATCGCACGGTCTATGGCGTCAATACGGGCTTCGGCAGCCTCGCCCGCACGCGCATCGCCGACGGCGAGCTCGCCGAGCTGCAGCGCCGGCTGGTATTGAGCCACGCCGCCGGGACCGGCCCGCTGCTGCCGGACGATGTCGTCCGGCTCGTCCTCATCCTGAAGGCGAACGGCCTCGCCCGCGGCCATTCCGGCATAAGGCGCGAGGTCATCGAGGCGCTGCTGCGGCTGGTCAATGCCGGCGCCTATCCCTGCATTCCCGCCAAGGGCTCGGTCGGCGCCTCCGGCGATCTGGCGCCGCTCGCCCATCTCTCGGGCGTGCTGCTCGGGATCGGCCAGATCCGCCTCGAGGGCGTGGCGATGCCGGCCGGCGTGGCGCTCGACCGGGTCGGGCTCGCCCCGATGCAGCTCGAGGCGAAGGAGGGGCTGGCGCTCCTCAACGGCACGCAGGTCTCGACTGCGCTCGCCGCCCGCGCGCTCATGAAGGCGGAGGACCTCTTCGGCGCGGCGCTCGTCGCCGGCGCGCTCGCGGTCGATGCCGCCGCCGGCAGCGACACGCCGTTCGATGCGCGCATCCAGGCGGCGCGCGGCCAACCGGGCCAGATCGAGGCCGCGGCGATCTACCGCCGGCTGCTCGAGGGCAGCGAGATCCGCAAATCCCATCTCGAATGCGAGCGGGTGCAGGACCCCTACAGCCTGCGCTGCCAGCCGCAGGTGATGGGGGCGGCGCTCGACATGCTGCGCTTCGCCGCCGGAATCGTCGAGCGCGAGGCGAACGCGGCCTCCGACAATCCGCTGGTCTTCCCCGAGACCAACGAGATTCTCTCCGGCGGCAATTTCCATGCCGAGCCGGTGGCGATGGCGGCGGACGCGGCGGCGATCGCGCTCGCCGAGATCGGCGCGCTCTCGGAGCGGCGCATCGCGCTCCTGACCGACGCGCGGATGAGCGAGCTGCCGGCCTTCCTCGTGCCGGAGCCGGGGCTGAATTCGGGCTTCATGATCGCCCATGTGACGGCGGCGGCGCTCGCCTCGGAGAACAAGGGCCTCGCCCATCCGGCGAGCGTGGACAGCCTGCCGACCTCGGCCAACCAGGAGGACCATGTCAGCATGGCGGCCTGGGCGGCGCGGCGGCTGCACGATATCGCCGACAATCTCGCCGGCATCCTCGCGATCGAGCTGCTGGCGGCGGCGCAGGGCGTCGATCTGCGCCGGCCGCTCAAATCGAGCCCGGCGCTCGAGCATGTCATCGCGCTCGTCCGCGAGCGGGCCGCCTTCTGGGACGAGGATCGCGAGATGGCGCCCGACATCGCGGCGGTGAAGGAACTCGCCCAGACCGAGGCGCTCGCCCACGCCGCGGCGTTCCGCCTCTTCGCCTGAGCCTTGCTTGCGGCGAGCCGCATGGTTCGACAGGCTCATGGTTCGACAGGCTCACCATGAGGAAAAGAGTCCTCATCCTGAGCTTGTCGAAGGATGAGTCCGTCCCCTCATTCACGGAACGGATGCGCGCGCCTGATTGAGGGCGAAGAGCCGCGCAAGCGCGTCCTCCTCGCCGATATCGGCCGGCCAGCCATAGGCGGCGGCCACGGCCGCGTCGAGATCGCGATGCGCATGATCGAGCCAGGCCGGCCGCTCGTTGTAGAGATTGGTCAGGGTCCGCTTCTTCAGGATCGCCGCCGCCTTCGCGTCCTTCGCGACGATGCGGTCCGGGAAGCCCGGCACGACCTCCGGCACGCGCTCCACCAGATCGGACGGGTTGAGCCAAGCCTGCCGCAGCTCGTCGAGCTTGCGCGCGGCCTCGGCGATCGCGATCGCGCGCGGATCGCCGGCATAGTCCGCCGCCGGGATGTTCGGCGTCAGCCCTTCGGGGAAGGGGAAGGTCTCGAAGGTGGTCGAGGGCGTGTAGCGCGGATCGTTACCGACCCCGAGCCATGTGCAAAGGCGCAGAGTCCAGGATTCGTGAAAGCGCGAATGGAGGATGCCGAAACTCGTGTCGTCGTCGCGGGCGATCGCGATGGTAGCGCTATCTGCAAGAACTATTCCCGGCATCCAGATGAAGAGGCGATGCTTCGAAACACGCGCTGTGACGATAAAGCGCCCGACCTCGGACAATGCCGAGCGCATGGCTTGGCGAGGCCGAACGTGGCGCCACCAGTAGATACGATACTCTTCGCGCTGTTCTGCCTCTCGTTCCGGTCGTACAACTTTCAACACGTAGTGAAACGGTGCTTCATAAAGAGCAGCTTCTGCTTCATTCATCGTCCAGCCGAAATCGATAATCCATTTACCGGCCGGTCGGCGCGTGACATCCATGCCATTCATCCAAGGCCGCAGCACGTCGGAGTTGGTGCGCCCGTTCGGATTGACCGGCAGCAGCAGCCATTCGCGAGCAAGATCGCCAGGAATGTCGAACGCGCCGCCTTTGGTATCTCCCATGAAGGCAACGGCGCGATTCTCCACGAGCCTGCGGGCCATGGTCAGGTTCACGCTGCCGCCTGTCAGATCAGGATGGATCGCGGCTACAGACTCACCGTCGAGCCGCGGCGAGGTTTCGCCCTCAGGCTTAGCGAAACAAACGATCGACACGCGGACGGCGGCGCCGTCAACGACCCACGGCTCATCGCTCCAGGCTTCGAAGATGGCGAGGTCGGGCGCGAGCCTCTCCAGCACGTCCCGATTGGCCCCGCCGCGGATCGAGTTGGTGGCGACGAGCCCGACCCGGCCTGCGCGCTCGGCCAGTAGCGCCCCCCGCGCCTTCGCGAACCAGTAGCAAACGAGATCGGCCTCGGCCGGCACGCGATCCTTGTAGGCGACGAACAACCGTTCGACATACTCGTCGCCGAGGCTATCGCGCATTCTCTTCCCGCCGAGAAACGGCGGGTTGCCGATGGTCGCATCCACCTTCGGCCATTCGGCCTCGGTGCCGTCCGGGTTCAGGATCGCATCGCGGCATTCGACGGTCTCGAGCGGCCGCAGGATCGGATCGCCGGTCACGGCGAAGCCGTTGCGCCGCATCCATTGCAGCTCGCCGATCCAGATCGTGGCGCGGGCAAGCTCGGCGGCGTAGGGGTTGATCTCGATGCCGTGCACCGCCTCGGGCCCGACCATTGGAAACGTCCGCTGCAAGCCCATCGCCTCGGATTCGATGTTGACGCGGTGCTCGATGTCCTTGAGAGCGTGGAGCGCGAGATAGAGAAAATTGCCCGAGCCGCAGGCCGGATCGAGAACGCGGTAGTCGCGCAACCGCTCCAGGAATTTCTGGCGCTGCCGGCCCGCCTCGTTCTGAAGCCTCGTCCGCTGCGCACGGTCCTTCGTCGCATCCCGTTTGGCGAGCGTCTCGCGGATCGTGGCGCGAACCGCGTCCCATTCGCGCAGCAGCGGCCGGATGACGACCGGCTCGACGATCATCATGATCTTCTCGCGGTCGGTGTAGTGCGCGCCGAGCTGGCTGCGCTTGTCGGGGTCGAGCCCGCGCTCGAAGAGCGTGCCGAAGATCGACACGTCGATCTCCGACCAGTCGAGCCTCGCCGCGCGGAGGCATTGCTCGATGGCGATGCGGTCGAGCGGGAGCGCCTCCGCGCCGTCGAAGAGCCCGCCGTTGAAATGCTGCACGCGCTCGAAACCGACGAGGCCGCCGGTGCTCATGGCGGCGAAGAGCGCCGAGGCCATGGCCTGGAACTGGCCGGGGTCCTCCTGCGCCTGGGCCAGCATGCGCGAGAACATCTCGCGCGGCAGCAGCCCTTCGTCCTCGGCGAACATGCAGAAGACGAGACGGTTGACGAAATGCGCGACCCGCTGCGGCTCCTGCCCCTGCTCGCGCAGCCGGCGGGCGAGATCGGCGAACTCCGTGGCGGCTTCCTCGGTCAGGCTCTGCCGGGTGCGGCCGGGCTTCAGCCGGTCCGGCTCGGAGAAGACGGCCTTCAGCAGATCGCGGCGGCGGGCATTGCCGAGATCCTCGAGCGAAAACTCGTAGGTATGCCTGACCGTGTTGGTCCAGTTGGTATGGACCAGAATCCGCTCCATGTCGGAGACGACGAGGAGCGGCGGGTTTTCGAGCGCGACGGCATATTGCTGGAGCTGCGCATAGGCCGCCTGCAGGTCGCGGCCCTTGCCCTTGTATTCCCAGGCGAAGCAGCCGCGCTTCCAGACATCGGCCCAGCCTTCCCGGCCGGTCGTCTTGGTGGCGCCGGCCTCGAAGGCGTAGCTCTCGCCCGAAGGGTCGGCCTCGACCGGCGTCGGCTCGCCCAGCAGCCGGCAGAGATCGATGAAATGCTCCTGCGACCCCGCCGACTCCTTGACCGACGAGGCTCGCCATTTGGCGATGAATTGCTCGGGTGTCATTCCGTGAGCCTGCCCCGCTTTTCCAGGCACGCCGCCGCGCGCCCCGGATGCCCCTGCCGCCATGATTAGAAGGCGCCTGCCCCGGTTGCAACCCGCCATTGCATCCCGCGCCTTCGCATCCGCCGGTGCCGGATGAGCCCTGCGACGGCCGCTCCCGGCTCCGCCGGCCTCATGGTTCGACAGGCTCACCATGAGGAATCTCTTGAAGGTCGAAGGAAGAGGGGTTGCCCGACCGCGGGGCGCGTCCGAACCCGGGGTCGGGCGAAGGCCGGAGTCGGGAGAAAGACAGCGTCCGTCGCATGGCGCGGCGCGCTCGACTCCGCGCGACGCTGACATGGGCCGTCCCGCAACAGCCCCCGAGACCCCGCCGATGACCGCCGCTGCTCCTGAGACGATCCCGTCCTCCACCACCTATCTCGTCGTCGGCGCCGGGGTGAACGGGCTCTCCACGGCCTGGCATCTCGCCATGGCGCTCGAGGCGCGCGGCGCGGGATCGGGCGCGGACGTGCTGGTGATCGACAGGACGGGGCCGGGCGGCGGTGCGTCGGGCATCGCCTGCGGGCTTTCCCGCGGCTTCTACATGACGCCCGCCATGCATCCGCTGATCCGCGAGAGCTTCGACGTCTGGACCTATGACCGGGTCGGCTTCGGCTTCCAGCAGGTGGGCTATGTCTCCTGCGGCGAGACCAACCAGCTTCCGGACTATGAGCGGGTCCACAAGAGCCAGAACGAGCATGGCTACCGCTCCGACCTCTATGTCGGCGGCGAGGCGCATCGCTTCCTGCGTTCGCTCTGGCCCGATCTCGACACGAAGGGCATCGATGTCGCGCTGCACGAGAAGATGTCAGGCTATTCCGGCACGCGGCAGGCGATGCGCGGCTTCGCCGAGAAATGCGCGGAGCATGGCGTGCGCATTCTTTCGGGCGTGACCGTCACCGGCTACGACCTGGCGAACGGCAGGGTCCGGCACGTGCTCACGGACCGGGGCGCGATCGCGGCCGATGCCGTGATCCTCGCGCCCGGTCCCTGGATCGGCGCGCATTGGCGGATGCTCGGTCTGCCGATGACGCTCGACCTCCGCTATGCGGACGGCACCCTCAGGCCCGGCGTCGATATGTGGACCTACTGGCGGCTCGTCGAGGGCGAGGTCTATCTGGACGGGCCCTATCTCACGCCCGAAGGCCGCGACCCGCCGATCTTCAAGATGGAGCTGATGAACACGCCGGTCGAGGACCCGAAGACCGGCAGGCGCCTCGGCGACTTCACCTACGCCTACTGGAAATATGCGGCGGAGCGCACCCGCCGGCCGGGACTGCAGGGCGGCAGCGTGCCGGTGAAGCTCGGGCCGGTCGCGGCGCTCGAGCCCTACGGCCCCGCCAATGCCGGCTATCAGCCGGGGCCGGAATTCCGGGACTATTTCGCGGCCTGCATGGCGAGCCGCATGACGCGCCTTGCCCATGCGCGGGCGAACTATGTCGACCGGCCGAGCGGCGGGATCGGCGCCTTCACCCCGGACAACCTGCCGATCTACGACTGGATGCTGCCGAACCTCTACATGATCGCCGACAGCAACCACGGCTATAAATTCACCGGCGTCGGCAAGCTGGTGGCGCAGCATCTCGCGACCGGCGCGAAGGTCGCGGCGCTCGAGCCCTTCCGCTTCTCTCGCTATGCCGAGGGACGGACCTTCGGCAAGACCAACACCAACTCGCCCTGGGTGTGAGGGCATCGAGGCGGGCTCATCCTTCGATGGGCTCATCCTTCGACAGGCGCATTCACCATACGCTGTCATGCTCGGGCTTGACCCGAGCATCCATGGGCGTGCCGCTGGCGCGCGGCCGGGCGATCGCCGAGCCCGGGGCCGCATGGACCCTCGGGTCAAGCCCGAGGGTGACGGAAGGATGCGAGATCGGCCTCGTCCATGCTCCGGCGGGCGCATCCTTCGACGGGCGCATTCACCATACGGTGTCATGCTCGGGCTTGACCCGAGCATCCATGGCTCAGCTCGCGAGATTGCCGAACAGGTCGTCCCATGTTGGATTGGCCTGCTCGATCAGCCAGATCTTCCAGGCGCGGTTCCACCGCTTCAGCAGCTTTTCCCGGGCGATCGCGGAGCCCGGGGCCGCATGGACCCTCGGGTCAAGCCCGAGGGTGACGGAAGGAAGCGAGATCTTCCACGACCAATCTCCGACAGGCGCATCCTACGACGGGCGCATCCTTCGGCTGGCGCATACACCATACTGTGACATGCTCGGGCATGACCCGAGCA
>JBFXDI010000142.1:0-9958 GCA_050181295.1 Parvibaculaceae bacterium
CCGCGCTCGCGAATCCCCCCGCGAAGACCATCAGCGTCAGCACCAGGAACCCTTGCACCGCGGCGACATAGACAACGCCCCGCCATCCGCCGATCACCGAATGCAGGAAGAGAAAGAAGGCCACCATCCAGATCACGAGGCTCGATGGAAGCTCGCCGGCGGTCGCCACGGCGACGAGCGCGCCGATTTCGGCGAGGCAGTAGGCAGCAAACGGCACCGAGAACAGGAACAGGACGACGAGCAGATAAATGCGGATGGTGACGCTGCCGAAATACTCACCCATGATCTCGCCCACGGTGCGGAGGCCGGTGATCCGCGAGGCAAGCCACAGGCGCTTCTGAACAAGGGCGCCGCAGAGAGCGGCCAGCACGAGGCCGATCGCGGCGTGGCTCGCCTGCAAGCCGTAGCGCGAGATGAGCAGCACGTGGTCGTGAAGATTGAGCCCCGAGACCACGATGCCGACGCTGGCGAAGATATAGCTCCAGGAGGAGATCCCCAGGCCGGCGTCGAGGAAATTCTGCGGCCGCGTCTCGGCTCGCTCGGCGAGCGCGGAGATATAGATGGCGTAGACGAAGAAAAGCCCCGCCACGGTCATTAGTAGGATCGTCATCGCGATCCTCCGTCCCGCGAAGGAGGCTCTGCGGAGCCTTGCGGCCTGAAGTCCCGGATCACGTCGAAGGCGTCGAACACGCGCCTGACGCCGAAATGCGTCACCATGTAGAAGACGACGACGGCGAAAAGGGCGAGAAACCCGAGGCTGAGCGGCAGGAAATTCCTTGCCGCGAATCCTGGCGCAAGGAGCGTCGCAAGCCCGAAGCTGACGAGCGCCGCCGCGTAGATCACGAGGCCGAGAGCCAGCTCACGCGGCGTGAACGTGGTTCGATGCACCACGTTCACGATCACATGCCCGGCGAAGGCGGCGAGCACGACCACGAAGCCGGCAAGGACAAAGAAGACGCCCCCGGCGCCGAAGCCGTATTCGAACAGGCTCGCCGCGACGAGGCCGAACGACAGCCAGATCGTCATCACCAGCGCATGGCGATCAATCGCCTGCATTCTCGGCGACGGCTCCGTCATTCAGCGTCCCCAGGGCGGAAACACCACATCAGTCGTCGTCCTTCGCGGGCTTGTCGGGCGCGGGAAAGTTGCGGAACGACATGCCGCCGGCGCTTCCGAGGTTCTCGATCGGCAGGCCAAGGTCCTTCATCAACCCGTCAACGAAGGCCACCTGCGTGCGATACTTCATGGCCGAGTTCACGACGCGATCGGTCATGTTGCCCCCGCCTCCGCCGCCTCCACCACCAACTTCCCCGGCCGCGACCTCGGACGGGCTGTTGAGGCCGGGCAGGCCGTCCACCTGGAGGATCTTGATCGACTCGATGTTCTCCATGGGCTTGACGGTTTCGCGGATGATGTTCGGCAGGTTGCGCACGAGGTTCTCGTAGATCGCGCTGCGGCGGCTGGCCTCCGACCGCATGTTCTCCGAATCGTTGAGGAGCCGCTGCCCCTCGGCGTCCTTGGCATAGCGAACCTCCGCCGCGTTGGCGGCCGCGATATCGGCGAGCGCATGCATTTCCGCCGCTTCCCTGTCCGCCTTGGCGGCCGCGACCACGCGCTGCGCGTCGCGCTCCGTCCGCGACGAGGACTGGATGAGCTCGATCCGCTTCATGCGGCTCGCGACCTCCTCCTCCTTGACGCTCGTGATCTGCTCCTCGACGGCCGCGTGCGCCTTCCAGGCTTCCGCCGCTTCCGTCTTGGCGTAGGCTTCCTCGATGGACTTGTTGATGACCGCGATCAGCCGCTCCTTGTCGACGATCTCGACCTCCTTGCGCTGCTCGATCTCGAAGCGGTCCACGTACTTCCGCGCCGCGATGCGCAGCTCCTCCACCTCCCGGTTGGCGGCGATGGATGCATCCTCGATCGCCCGGAAGGCCTCGGTCTCGGCCATCTTGATCTTCTGGTTCTTGGCAATCTCGAGATGGACGATCTCCTCGTCCTTGCGCAGCCTTTCGAGATCGATGTTGTAGCGCTTGAGGATGCGCGCCTTCTCCTCCTCCGCATCGGCAAGTTCGTTGCTGATGCGGATTTCCTTGTCTCGCTCGACCGACAGGATCTCAATCGCCTTGCTCGTCTCTATGCGGCTCGATTCGACCTCCTTCTCCCTTTCGAGCTTCGCGCGGTCGGCCTCCGCCATGGCGGCGCTCTCGGTGATCGAGATGTTTTGCCGCGAGCGGATCTCGGCCTCCTTGATCTTTCGCTCGTTCTCGATGCGCTCGGCCTCGATCGCCTGGCGATCGAGGATGCGCTGCGTCTCGAGCGCCTTGCGGGAGCTGATCTCCACGAGCTCCGTCTGCTTCTGGCGCTCGATCTCGAGCGCCCTGATCTCGTTCGTCGTGTTGATCCGCTCGGCCTCGACCAGCCGGTCCCTTGCGATGCGGATACGCTCGGCCTCCTGCTCGGCTCGCACCTTGGCGTTCTGGATGCTGATGGTGGAGTTGGAGCGCTCCTCCTCGATCTCCGCCTGCTGCGCCGCCTTCCGGATCTCGATGGCACGCGACTGCTCGATGCGCGCATATTCGAGGTCCCGGTCGATCTCAAGCGCCCGCTGTTCGGTCTCGTAGTCCTTGAGCTTGATGTTGATGCGGGCGTCGTTCTCGATCTGGTTGCGGACCTTGCGCCGCTCCTCGATCTGCTCGGTGAGCTGGGTCAGGCCCTCGGCGTCGAAAGCATTGGCGGGATTGAAGACGGAAATGTCGCTCTGATTGAGGCTCGTGAGAGAGGCATTCTCGAGCTCGAGACCGTTCGAGCCGAGCGTGCGGCCGGCGATTTCCGCCGCCTCCCCCATGAACCTGGCCCGATTGGTGTGGATCTCCTCCATCGTCATGGTGGCGGCGACGGCCGACATGGCGTCGATGAAGCGGCCCTGGACGATCTCCTTCAGCGCTATCGGATCCTGCGTGCGCTCGCCCAAGGTGCGGGCTGCAATGGACACCCCGTCCCGCGTCGGCACCACACGCACCAGAAACTCCGCGATCACGTCGACGCGCATCTTGTTCCTGGTGATGAGGGACTGCTCGCCGGTTCGCCGGATTTCTACCGGCACCGCGTTCATGTTCACGCGCGTGATGTTGTGGACGATCGGGATGATGAGCGCGCCGCCTCCCATGACGACCTTCTCGCCTCCGAGGCCGGTCCGCACGAAGGACTGGTCCTTGGACGAGTGCCTGTAGAGCCAGTGCAGGAGATAGACGCCGATCGCGATGAGGATCGTCAGCAGGATCACGACTGCTATTGCATCTGCGCCATTCATTGCGGTTCCTCCGCTTTCAGGAAGCCTTGGCCTAGAACCGTTCCTTGCCGCCGACGGTAAGGACGATCATGGAGACGGTGATGAGGTTGACGAGGTCAGCGAGGGTGTAGAGCACGATGATGCTGCGGGCGTGCCCGACGCCGATGACCGTGTCGACAAAGTGCAGGATGGGATAGATCGCCCAGCCGATGGTCAGGATCAGCCGTATCCAGAAATAGCCGAGCCGGATCGGCCGCGACGCCTTGCGGACGGCCTCGCTCATGGCGCCGAAATACATCTCGCCCAGAATATAGAGCCAGAAGGCCATCGAGAGCAGGACACCGAGCGTCGGGTTGAAGATGCGCGCATCGCCGAGGTAGCGGGCGAGCACCATGAGGATTGCGGCCGCGGTGATGCGCCAGAAGACCCCGACCGGGACTGCACCCGCGATGCGCGCGAAGAAGAAGACGGAGGCGACCTGCAGCGGATGCACGATGAACCAACCGACATAGCGCGGTGCTGCGGTCATCTGCTGGGTCGCAAACCAGATTTTCGACGCATCGAGATAGTGGAAGCCCGAGGCGAGCAGCGCGACGCCCGACAGCGCCACGGGAACACGCCACCGTTCGGAAACCCAGCTCAACCCGAGGAGCGCCAGCGCCGCGGTCGCGAAGGTCGCGATGGTGGCGACACCGAAAGAGGTGGCCACCAGGTCGCTCGACTGGAAAAGGGTCCCGAACATGCGCTTCTCCTATACTTGCGACCTGATATGCGGAGCGCGGCCGTAGAGCGCGACCATCGGCAGGATCAGGAGACCGAAGATGAACTGCTGCCACTCGTATTTGAGGCCGATGCCGATCAGGAACGAGCTCAGCACCTGGAGCACCAGCACGCCGATGACGGTGAAGCCGTAGCCGCCATAGCCTCCCATGAGCGATGTGCCGCCGATAACGACCGCTGCGAGCGTGGTGAAGAGGTAGGGATCGCCGACGCCGATAAAGCCGCCGCCGCTCCAACCGAGCAGCAGCGAGCCGGTCAGCGCCGCGAAGAAGCCGCTGATGATGTAGGCGAGCGTCCAGTACTTGAACTCGGAGATGCCGATCAGCTTGGCGGAGCGGCGGTTGCCGCCGAGCGCATAGATGTAGCGGCCATAGGCCGAGTAGCGCAGCCCGACGATGACGACGATCGCGATGATGATCCAGAGGAAGATGGTCGGCGGAACGGGAAGGCCGAAGGTCGAGCCGTTCATTGCCGCAAGGTTCTGAAGCCACGGCGGCACCTGGCCGAAGACGTTGCCGCTGAAGGAGGAGCCGATGCTGGTGAGGATCTGCACGAGTCCCGCCACCGCAAATCCCATTCCGAGCGTCAGGATCAGCGCCTGCCCCTGGAGACGATAGGACAGCACCCCGTTGAGGAGGCCGATGCCGCCGCCGATCACCAGCACCATGGCGAAGGCGAGCCAGGGCGGGACGCCGAGCCCGATCAGATAGAGAAGGCCGATGTTCGAGGCGCCGATCACGAAGGGAATGGAGAGGTCGAGGCCTCCAAGCAGCGCGACAAGCGTTTGCCCGACGCAGGCGATGCCGAGGAAGGCGGCGAAGAGCAGGATGGCCTTGATGTTCGCCCCCGAGAGGAAGCCCTTGATCGTGAACGAGCTGATGACGATGAGGGCGAGGAGCACGATGAGGCCGATGAAGGCGCTCTGCCCGTGCGCGAAGACGCGGCTGACCTTGAAAGCGAAGAGCAGGATCGCCTCGAGGAGAAGGAAGGCGATGAGGTTGCCGATGGTGCGGAACGCGGGAACGGTCGCCGTCATCAGCAGATAGGCGATAAGCAGCAGCGCCATCGACACGATGAGCGCGCGGTTGCCGGTCCAGAGGCCGCGCGGCCCGACCGCGGGCTTCAGCTCCTCGGATTCCTCTTCGAGGATACGCGCGCGTCGGGATTCGAAGATGACGGCGATGTAGTTGAGGAACCAGAAGAGCACGGCAACCGAGATCACCGTGCAGAGGATGACGAGCTGTGCGCTCAGGCCCTGCGCGAAGCCCAGCCCGAAGCCGATGCCCGCTATGATGAGCGTGACGGCAAGGTTCAGCCAGATGAGGAAGGACGACCTCGGGATGAAGGGTGACAGTCGCTCCCTGTCCAGAAGCTCGCTCATGGCTGCTCACCATGGATCGGAGGTTGCGGCGTCGCGGGCGTGGTGTTGCCCTCTTCCACCCCCACGAGGAAGAGCAGCAGGATGAGCGCCGAGACGAAGACATAGAGGAAGGTGCCGAGGCGGACCGAGACGGCCTCGGCCACGATCATGCGGATCGTGAAGGTGATGAGCGCCAGGACGGCCGCTGCACCGAACAGCATCTTCTGCAGCGGACTGAGGACAAGAAGTCCGACCGTCGTCGGGTTCGTAGTGGGCAGCAGCAGATAGCGGCTGAACAGATCCGACGGTGGCGCGCTCGTCGCCGCGGCGTCCGGCGCGACATAGGTGCCGTAGGTGCTGACCTGCAGCATGATGCCGACGACGATCGCGGCGAGCACGATGAAGGCGGCGTAGGGCGAGACGAAATGGACGTAGCGGCTGATCACCGGCACCAGCAGCGTCAGAAGCAGCGAGAGGACCAGGATCAGCCCGTAGAAGAGCTGCGTCACGAAGGCCTGCACCGCACCGAAGTTGAAGGTCGCGAGCACGTAGCCGATGAGGAAGAGGTTGATGGCTCCGAGGAGCGCGCCGGTGACGCCGCCCCGGCCGCCGGCGAGACTGACGCCGCCCAGAACCAGCGCCGTGACGGCGGTGAGCGTCATGGTCGTGCCCTGGGTCGGATCCCCCGAGGAGATGAGCGCCGTGTAGCAGATGGCGCCGAGTCCGACGAAGAGCCCCGAGATCACATGCGCGCCGAGACGCACGATGTTGACGCGGACACCGCTCGTATAGGCCGCCCGCTCGTCATAGCCCATCATGCGAAGGTTCGCGTAGAAGGAGCTGAGCGTGAAGAGCAGCCAGCCGCCGGTCGCGATCAGGATGATGAGAAGTATGGGCGAGAAGATCGTGTTGCCGAGCCCCCATGAGGCCATCCAGTCGGGCGCCACGCCACCGGGCCGCGGCAAGATGACGAGGTTGATGCCCGTCAGCGCCAGGAAGCCGCTGAGGGCCACGATGATCGGCTGCACCCTGACCCAGATGATGATGATGGCGAAGAGGACCTGGTAGGCGACACCTATGCCGAGCGCCAGGAGGAAGACGCCGATCGGCGAGGTCACGAGTTCGAGGCCGTTCAGCTTGACAATCGACACGTTGATGAAGGCAAGCAGCGGGCCGACGGCGAGGTCCACCGTCCCGCGCCCGGCAACGGCCAGGGCCATCAGCGCGTAGGTCGCCATGATGAGGGGCGCCGAGACGATGATGGCACTGCCGAAGCCCGAGAGGGAAACGAGGCTCGGCCCGCGGATCACCGCGGTGCTGAGCAGCACGGCGATCAGCAGGATCGGCACCAGCAGATAGGTGTTCTGCGAGCCTCTCTGTTCCGACATCTCGTTGCTCTCGGCGCCTCCCCCGCGCTGGGATGGGATCCCTAGCCGCTCAAAGGTCGATCACGCGCCGGCCATCGCCAGGGCGTTCGCTCCTGCCCGCCGAGCGCAACTCACCGCCGGAACGGGCCTCGAGGCCTGATCCGTGGCTCCGCCGGTCAGGATCGGCGCTCAGGATCTTCCTCAGCACCGGGGTCACAATGGACTTGAACTTCACCGGATCTTCCGCCGTCGGGAAATGGCCTCCGCTGAAGATGATGCACTCGGAGTTCTTCACCTTCTCGGCTGTGCGCTCCGTCATCTCGGGCGTGCAGGCGAAGTCGTAGTCGCCGGTGAGAAAGTAGATCGGGACCTTGCCGGAGATCTTGTGCACGTGCTCGCGGATGTCGGAATCGACGCTGTAGAAGTAGAGATCGCCCTTGAAGACGCCCGGCCCGCCCTGCGCATAGTACCAGGCCGTCTCGTGCACATAGTCGATCGGAGACTCCGGCGACATGAGGCCCAGCATGCAGGTCGAGATGGCGTCGCCGCCATGAATCTGTGGGTGATGGAGCGGATCGATCCACCAGCCGGGCGAATAATCGCAGCCTTCGAGCGCGATGAAGGCCGAGAACTCATTCTCGTGCTTGAGCGCGAGCCAGAGGCAGACATTGCCGCCCATGGACTGGCCCATGATCACCGGCTTCTTGAGGTCGAGCGCACGGCAGAAGGCGACGATGAACTCGCAGTAGAAGCGTGTGGTGAGCTTGTACTCCTCCTCCATCAGGTGAAAGTCGGAGGGCGGAATGGACTTGCCGTGCCAGGGCAGGTCGAAAGCGATGACACGGAAATTCTGCGTGAAATCAGGATCGCAGAGCTGGTGACGGTATTGGCGCGCGTCCGCCCCAGCGGTGTGCAGGCATACGAGCGGAACGCCCTCGCCATTCTCCTCGTAGTAGGTCCGGTAGGTCTTGCCCTCGCACTGGACGTACACATAGCGGCCGACAATCGGATCGTGCTGGTTCATCTTTCTGTCTCCTTGTCTGCCGGTTCTCAGACCTGCCGCATGAGGGCCAACATGCGGGTCAGCGCCCGCATATGCTGCCAGAAGGGCAAGGTGTTTCCCTCGATGGTGAGCTGCTTGTGGAGCGGATGGGCCATGGCCCAGATGTCGTTGAACATGGGCGGCGGCACGGGCTGCGCGAACTTCGACCAGGCGCTCGCCGGCGCCTTCAAGGCGAAGTCGTAGCCCATGTCGCTCGGCGCCAGCCCTTCCGAGATGCGCTGGATCTTGCCCTTGTAGACGTCGATCAGGAATTCGGTCTCGTCGACGCCGAGCACGAAGCGGCTGGTGAAGAAGCGCCCGGTCACCGGCAGGATGCGGTCTTCGTTGACCTTGCGGGCCCAGCGCTCGACCCATTCCACGTCGAAGCTCTTCCTGCTCCCAAATCTACTCATGCGATCCTCCTGTCATTTCGAGAAAGGCGGTGATGGGTCCTGGCTAGGCAGCGGCTTCCTGGCGGGACCATAGAAGGCGATGAACGACGTCGAGTCGATCGTCACAGGCAGGACCGCCGAGGCAAAGGCGTTGAAATCGGCACCGGGCGGCAGGCCGAGACGCTCGACCTTGAGGGCCCGAAGCGTGAACACGTAGCGGTGCTGCTGGTCGGGCGGCCAGGGCCCGCCATAGCCGCGGCCGAAGCCCGGAATGCCGAAGGTCACGAAGTCGCTGTTCAGCTCCAGGGCGCCATGCGGCAGAAGCGGTCCGCCACTTGCGCCTTCCGGCAGCTCGCGCGCCGTCGCCGGAATGTCGTGCACCATCCAGTGCGCGAAGTAGCGTGGGAAATTGAACTCTTCCGGCAGATCCGGATCGGTGATGGAGAGCGCGAAGCTCCGGGTGCCCTCCGGCGCGCCCGACCACACAAGCCGCGGCGACAGACGGCTCTCTTCCACGAAGCGTTCGGGAATCACCGAGTTCGAAGGGATGTCCGGCGCGGTCAGGAGGAAGGGACCTCCTGTCGAGACAGATGGCTCCCGGCGAGGCGAAGTCGAGACGGCCCTCGGCATGGGGCGGCCCCCCTCGAAGCCTCCACCGGCCGCCCGAAGCGCCGGCACGACATCCGGCTCCACATTCTGGTTGGCGGCCTCGCCCGGAAGTCTCGCGGTGGCCTTGCGCCCGAACATGGCGTTGAGCAGCACGTGCCCGTCGTAAGGTGGCTCGAACTCCGCCGAGATGGTGCCGTTGCGGAACACGTGTACGCGGGTGCAGAGGTTGAGAAACTCCTCGAGCTCGCTCGACAGGAACACCACGGCGTTGCCGCGCGCGGCGAACTCCCGGAGGTTGCGGTAGAGGTCGAGCTGGGCGCCGATGTCGATGCCGCGCGCCGGATCGTTCAGCACCAGGACAAGCGGCTTCTCCGCGAAGGAGCGCGCGATCAGGACCTTCTGCTGGTTCCCGCCCGAAAGCGAGGTGATGGCGTTGTCGCGATCCCCCATCTTGACCGCAAGCTTGCTCGACTCCCATTCGAAGATCGGCGCGAGCTTGGTCCGGTTGATGAGGTTGAGGATGCCGCCCAGCCGGTACTCCTGATAGACCGGGATGAGCAGGTTCTCGAAGATGCTGAGGTTGGCGAAGATCCCTTCCCTCTTCCGGTCTCCGCTCACATAGCTGATGTTGTTCTCGCGTGCCGACCGCAGATCGGACACCTCGCTCGCGGCCTTCTCGTGCACGATCGACACGCGGCCCGAGACGAGCCGCTGAATGCCCGCGAGGCAGCGCACGAAATCGGCCTGTCCCTGGCCGTCCAGGCCCGTGATGCCGACAATTTCACCGGGGTGGAGGTTGAAGGTGATCGCTCCGGAATCGGTCCAGACGCGACCGTCCGTGACGCGCAGGAGCTGAGCCGGTCCCTGGCGTTCGGGAATGGACTGGCCGTGCTCGGAGCGTTCCCGCTCCGGCCCCGCGATGAGCTCCAGGATGCGGGCTTCCGTGATCTCCTCCTTCTCGAGGCATCCGACGTCAACCCCGTCGCGCAGAACGGTGGCCCGATCGGCGATGCGCACCAGTTCGGCGATGCGGTGCGTCACGATGAGGATGCTTGCGCCGGCCTGCTTGAGCTGACGCATCTTGCGGAACAGCCGTTCCGTGGAATCGAAGTCGAGCGC
>JBFXDI010000143.1:0-9943 GCA_050181295.1 Parvibaculaceae bacterium
GCCGGCGCCATCGCGGTGCTGCGCTACCGGGTGCGCGAGCGGGCCATCGTGGCAGGCATCTATCTCGCGCCGCTCTTCATCGCCCATATCCTGATCGGCATATCGAGCCTCATGTTCAACCGCTCGATCCTGGGCCTGCCTGGCAATCTCGCCTCCGCGATCCTCGCCAATGCGACCTATGCCACCGCTTTCGCCTTCCTTGTTGTGCTGGCGCAGCTCGCCCGCTACGACTGGAGGCTGGACGAGGCCGCCATGGTATTCGGCGCGAGGCCGCTCCGGACGTTCTGGAGCGTGACCCTGCCGCTCATCTGGCCGGCGATCCTTGGAGCCTTCATCGTCTCCTTCCTCTTGTCCTTCAACAATCTCGAGATCTCCTTCTACAATCTCGGCGCCGTCCCGACGTTGCCGACGCTCGCCTGGGGCGAGCTTCGGCACGGTGTTTCGGAGGAGCTTTATGCGCTTGCGGCGCTCCTCAATTTCGGGGTCTTCCTGTTCCTCGCCATCCTCTATGCTCTTCTCCGCATCGGGCTTCTCAAGATAGACTTCAGGGACTGATCCTTGCGCATCCTCGCCGTCGACCAGGGCACGACCAGCACCCGCGCCCTTGTGCTGACGGGGTCGGGCGCCGAGGTCGTTCATGCCGCCGAGCACCGGCAGATCTTTCCCGCTCCGGGCTGGGTGGAGCACGATCCGCTGGAGCTTCTCGCGAACGTGCGGGCGGCCGTCGAAGCCGCCGGCTCCGTCGATGCCATTGGCCTCGACAATCAGGGCGAGAGCTGCCTCGCCTGGCATGCCGATACCGGCGAGCCCCTGTCGCCGGTCATCGTCTGGCAGGACAGCCGCACGCAGGACCGGATCGGGGCTCTGAAGGCGGAAGGGTCCGAAGCGCTGACGAAAGCCAGGGCCGGGCTGCCGCTCGACCCCTATTTCTCCGCCTCCAAGCTCGCCTGGATTCTCGAGACCGTTCCCGAGGCAAAGGCCCTCGCGGCGAAAGGCAAACTCAGGCTCGGAACGACCGATGCGTTCTTCCTCCAGCATCTCACCGGCCACGCCGCGACGGATGCCGCGACGGCGTCGCGCACCTCGCTCATGGATCTGAAGACCGGCGCCTGGGACGAGGAGCTCTGCCGGCTCTTCCGCGTGCCGATCGAGGCGCTGCCGCCCATCCGCCCGAACGTCGCGCACTATGGAGATACCGCTCACGGCCCGCTCACCGCCGCCGTCGTCGACCAGCAGGCAGCACTCTACGGGCACGGATGCCGGGCGGCGGGCGATGCGAAGATCACGTTCGGCACCGGCGCCTTTGCGCTGGCGCTCACAGGCGACAAGCCCGTCATGGACAACCCGGAGGGGCTTGTGCCGACGCTCGCCTGGAGGATCGGAGAGGACCCGGCTCAATATGCCGTGGACGGCGGCGTCTACAACGCCTCCTCGGCGCTCGACTGGGCGCGCGGTCTCGGACTCTTCGGCGACTTCGCGGAGATCGAGAACTTCGAGGGGCCGCCCGCGATCGAGCGCGGCCTCTGCTTCGTGCCGGCGCTGTCGGGCCTCGCCTGTCCGCATTGGGACAGGTCGGCCGACGCGCTCTGGATCGGCATGTCGCTCGATACCCCGCGCTCCGATCTGGTGCGCGCCGTGCTCGAGGGCGTGGCGCTCAGGACGACCGAGGTGGTGGCCGCGCTCGACCGCACCGTGGGCCTCGGCCCCTCGATCTCGATCGACGGCGGCCTTTCGCGCAACCGCTATTTCTGCCGCTTCCTCGCCGACACCCTTGGCCGCACCGTCTCGGTCGCGACCATGCCGGAGCTGACGGCGCTCGGCACGGCGCAGCTCGCGGCGCTCGGCGCGGGGCTCACTCCGCCATCGCTGGAAAGCCCCGCTGTTGTCCACGAGCCATCGCCCGTCGACCGCGGCGCCCGGATGCAGCGCTTCGCCGCGGCCGTGGCGCGCGCCCGGAACTGGCGATGAGCGAGCCTTCCATCGCCCGCGACCTCCGTCTCTCGGTGGTGCTGGGGCTTGCGGGCGCCATCGGCCTCGGCGTCGCCCGCTTTGGCTATGCGCTGGTTCTCCCCGACATGCGCCAGAGCCTCGGCTGGAGCTATGCCGACGCCGGCTTCATGAACACCGCCAACGCCGCCGGCTATCTGATCGGCGCCTTCAGCGCCGCGCTGATGGTGCGGATGCTCGGCAGCTTCCGGACCCTCATGGCCGGAGCAGTGACCTGCATCATCGCGCTGGCGCTCTCGGGCCTCACGGCCGATTTCACGCTCCTCAGCATCGCGCGCTTCCTCGGCGGCGTGGGCGCGGCCTTCGGCTTCGTGGCGGGCGGCGTGATGGCGGCGGCGATCGCCTCCAGGCACGCGCGGCGGGGGTCTTTCCTGTTGTCGCTCTTCTATATCGGGCCCGGCATCGGCATCTTCACGACCGGGCTCATCGTCCCGCTGCTGCTCGATCATCTGGGGCCGGGCTCATGGGAGTCGGCCTGGCTCGCGATGGCGGCGGTGGCGCTCGTCTTCACCGTCGCGTTGCTGCTCGCGCGGGGCGAATCGGTCGAGGCCACCCGCGCGACGCAGCGGGGACGAACGCCGCTCACGCCCATGCTGGCGCTGCTTTCGGCCTATCTCGTCTTCGGCGCGGGCTATATCGGCTACACGACGTTCATGATCGCCTGGGTGCAGACGAGCGGCGGCAGCGCGCTCCTCCAGTCGTTTTTCTGGTCCACCATCGGCATCGGCGCGATGCTCTCGCCCTGGGTTTTCTCGCCCGTCATCGCGCGCTACCGGGGCGGCCTGGCCTTCGCGGCGCTCGCCGCGGCCACCGTTGTGTCGTCCGCGCTGCCGCTCCTTTCCATCGCGACGCCCGTGCTTCTGGTCTCGGCCTTCGTCTTCGGCGGCGCGCTCACCAGCGTGGTGGCGAGCACCACCGCCTTCGTGCGCAACAACTATCCGGCGGCCCAGCTACCGGGCGCCATCGGAGCCATGACGACCGCCTTCGGGCTCGGGCAGGTGCTGGGTCCGGTGGCGACGGGCCATATCACCGATCTGATCGGCGGCCTCGCGGCCGGTCTCTGGGTATCCGTCGGATTATTGGCGGCCTGCTCGCTCGTCGCGCTCCTGCAGCGCGATTTCGGCCGCGGAGGAGCGGCTCCCGATTGAGCGCCGGACGGTGAGGAGCAGCGCGAGCGCGGCCGCGGCCAGCATTACCCAGGCTTCCGGCGCGCCCATGGTCCAGAGCGTCGCGCCGCTCAGCATGCACCAGAGGAGCGGGATCGGTATGAGAACCAACGACGTGCGTGAGTTCAGCATGAGGGCCGCGCCGAGCGTTCCGACCACGGTCGGATCGGGGGCAAGCCCGAAAAGCTCGGCCTCGGTCCACGGCCGCCCGAGCGCTATCCTGACGAAAGGCTGCAGCAGAACGGCAAAGGCCAGAAGGGCAAGCCCCGCCTGGCCGGCGGCATCCCGCGCACCGGGCAAGAACGGATGTTTGAGGGCGAGCCACAGCAGGAGCGCCGCCTCGACCGCGAAGAGCGGTGCGACATAGGCAGCGGCCCAGTTGATGGTCGCATAGCGTTCCCAGACGAACGCCCAGCCGGTCCAGGCCCAGGCCGCCGCCAGAAGCGCACAGGCCCACCTGCCGCTCTTCTCGCCGCCTCGCAAGATGAGCCAGAGAAACACGAGCGACAGCGCCACGACGATGAGGTGCGCTGGCCACAGATCGGAATTGTAGAGCCCGAACAGCCGGTAATAGGTGCTGCTGGAGAAGAGCAAAAAATCCGACAGCGTGTAGCTCAGCCAGTCCGCCATCAGAGGCTTTCGATGTCGGCGACCATTCGGGCCCGCAGCGCGGCGTCCGGCAGCGGATCGCTGGCCGCTTCGAGATTCTCGCGCACATGCTCGACCTTCGTCGTGGCTGGGATGGCGCAGGTGACGGCCGGATGCGCGAGGATGAACTTGAGGAGCGCCTGCGCCCAGCTCCGGCACCCGATCTCCGATGCCCAGCCGGGAAGCGGATGGCGCTCGAGCGCCAACGTCAGCACGCCCTGCCGGAAGGGACGGTTGACGATGACCGCGATGCCTTTCTCCTGCGCCAGCGGCAGGATGCGCTCCTCCACCTCGCGGTCGAGCGCGTTGTAGCTCACCTGGATGAAGTCGAGCGGCCGCTCGCGCATCACCTGCTCGAAGAGGTCGTGCCTGCGTCCCTCGGACGTGGTGATGCCCACGTAGCGGATCTTCCCTTCCGCCTTCATGGCCGCGAGCGTGTCGAGATGCGCCTCCCAGGCAAGCAGGTTATGAACCTGCACGAGGTCGAGCCGTGGCACGCCCCAGTACCGCCGCGTCGTCTCGATCTGCTCCGGGCCGTTTCCGCCGGACCATGTCCAGACCTTATCGGCCGAGAAAAGCGTTTCCGGATGGCCGAGCTTCTTCAGCCCGTACCCGACCACCGGCTGAGAGGAACCGTACATGGGCGAGGAATCGATCATGCGCCCGCCGCCCGCGAAGAAAGCCGCCATGACGTTGGCGCAGGCATCGCGCGCCTGCGTGTCGTCGCCGACATTGAAGGTGATCCAGGTGCCGAGCCCGACCGCCGGCAGCTTCTCTCCCGTCGAGGGAATGGCGCGCGTCAGCGGCGCCGTGGCGGTCCATGCCGCGCCGGGCCATGCCGCCACGGCTGTGCCGGCTCCCATGAGGGCGAGGATGTCGCGGCGGCTCAGAAAATGCATGGCGCCTCTGCTGCTGAAATAGCCAGTTGCCTCTTGCCTATAACATGGCGATGCGGACAAGGGTTGCCGATACCGGTCAACTCCCGTTGATCGGTCGCCACAAACGACGGAGTTTCAGAAGCTTGCGCAGCCTCATCATCCTCGCCCACCCGGAAGAGAATTCCTTCAACGCGCAGATGGCCGACGTTGCCCGCCGCGCGCTCTCCCTGGCGCCCGGCCATTCGGCCGAGGTGCTCGACCTCTACCGCCTGGGTTTCGATCCCCTGGAGGAAGGACGGCACTTCCCCAACCGCAAGGACAGCTCGCGGTTCGATGCCCAGGCCGAGCAGCGACATGCCGCCGATACCGGCACCCTGCCGTCGGATGTGAAGGCGCATCTGGAGGCGGTCGAAGAGGCCGACCTCCTGATCCTGCAGTATCCCATGTGGTGGTACATGCCTCCCGCCATCCTCAAGGGCTGGCTCGACCGCGTCTTCGTCTATGGGCGCGCCTATACGAGCCGCATGCGCTACGACGCGGGCAAGTTCCGGGACCGCCGCGCCATGCAGGTGGTAACGACGGGCGGGCCGGAGGCGACCTTCCGCTACAACGGCCGCAACGGCGACATCCAGCACCTGCTCTGGCCGCTCAACTTCACGCTCCACTATCTGGGCTTCACGGTGCTCGAGCCCTTCGTGGCGTTCGGTGTCGAGGGCGGCCTCAAATATTCCGAGGAGAGCGTGGCGGCGGCCCGGCTCCGGGGCTATCTCGCCGACTACGGGAAGATGCTGGAAAATCTTGCCGAGCGGCCGGCGCTGCCCTTCAACGGCTGGGCGGACTGGAACGAGGAAGGACGGCTGAAGCCGGGCGTCGAGGGCTATTCGCCCTTCATGCGCGCGGAGCCCTGACGGGGCTCCACCACCGGCAGATCGCCGAACAGCATCGGCGCATCCCTGAAGGCGCCCTCGATGGCGAGCAGCCGGTGCTTGGTGGCGACGCCGCCGGGGGCCGAGAAACCCACGAGGCGGCCGCCGGCGCCCACCACCCGGTGGCAGGGCACGATCACGGGAATGGGGTTGCGCCCGAGCGCCTGTCCCACGTCGCGCGAAAGGGCCACATCCCCGAGCCGCCGCGCGATCTCGCCATAGGTCATGGTTTTCCCCGGCGGAATCTCAAGGGCGATGGCATAGACCTGCCGGTCGAAGTCGGACACGCCGTCGAGGTCGAGCTGTGTGTCGGCGAAATCGGAGTGCGCGCCCTCGCAGAGCGCCTGGATGCCGCCGATTGCCATGGCGACTAGGGGAGGCGGCGTCTCCTCGCTGAGGTCGGGCACGCGTTTGCGCAGGGCAGCCTCGGTGGAAACGTCATCCGTTTCTGGAAGCTGGACAGCGAGAAGGCCGCGGTCGCTCCAGGCGATGCCGAAGCGTCCGAGGGCGGTGTCGAATAGAGTGAAGCAGGGCATGGGTAGTCTCGTTTGATTTGGCTATCGGCGGGTCCAGCTTGCCTGAGGCTGATCTGGCCACGTCGTGCCAAGGCCAAGCATAGTGATCCACGTTTCCGCCAGCTTGCCATCCTCATCAATGCGGTAACTTTGCATCCCCGCTCGGCTCTGCTTCTCTCCGGTCTTTGGATCGGGCCACTGGAATGAGAACCGGAACCACGCTCGGTCCGCCGTGAATGAATGGTCATAAACTGCGACCCGGATGCCTGGTCGGTTCTTGTGAATCGTCGCCAACTCCGCCTCGTAGGCTTCTCGCGTTACGGTTCGATCGCCGTTTTCGTCGTGCCGGATGTAGTTCGCACCGAGGCAGCCAGGGACGAGATCGTATCGGTTTTCGTGCCAGACGCGCTCCCAACGGTCGAACAGATCGCGCACCTTGTCTCTCATTCCTTGACCCCATCAGGCTTCCATGGCTTCACACGGCCTTGGGCGTCGCATATCGCAGTTGCGGGCTGGCGTAGGCCAGACCTTCCGACCTGTCCATATGGACGCGGGCAACTGACGACAGCCTGTCAGGTATAGACTCAAAAAGGGGACCGGCCCTGATGGAGGGGTTCATCAGGGCCGGTCGGAGCGTCCGGGCGGGGTCGCGGGGGGCAGGTGCGGGACGGGGCGGGAGCCCACCCGGACGGAATGGTCAGGCACTGGCAGAGGGCCGAAGGGGAGGCCGGTTTCAGGACTTCACGCCTCGCAGGCGCCCGGAAACCGGCCTTCCAGTGTCAGACCTCAGTAGCCGTAGCCGCAGACCTTCTTGTAGATCGGCTTCTGGACGTAGCCGTAGTAGGTCCAGACCGAACGGTAGCCGACGAAGATGCGCTGGCAGCTGTAGCTCGAGTAGCTGTTGTAGCTGTTGTAGTGGTTGTAGCCGTGGCCGTAGCCATAGCCACCGGCGGAAGCGGCCGAAGCGGTCAGCGCCAGGGTGGCGGCGGCGGCGAGGCCGAGGACGGTGTTGCGGATCATGGAAGCGTCTCCTCTAGGGATTGGGTTTGAGTTTCGAGGCTCTCGGGTGCGGGGTTTTTCTCTCTCGCCCCCGACGCCGTTGATGGCACCCTTTCTAGAGTTTCTCCGCTGAACCCTCCCTGACCGCGAAAGTTACCGGCGGTTCATGTTCGAAGGGCCGCCCTCGGAGGTCTGGTCAATGACATGCGCCACATGGCGCTTTCCAAAAAAACAGGGCCGGAAGAACCGGCCCTGGGAAGAAAACGTGGCAGGCGTTTGCGCCTTACGGGCAGAACCAGAGCGGACCGACCATGATGCAGCCGCGCGTCTGCCAGTAGGAAGGACGCGCGTGGTGGCGGTGCCAGCCGCGCGGAGCATGGGCATAGCGATGGCCCGCCCGGTAGCGGTGCCGGTCACGGTTGACGAACTTCTTCTTCACCACGGTCTTGTGGCCGTCCCTCTTGACGACTCGCTTCTTCACGACCTTCTTCTGCGCGACTTCCGTCGTGAGCGAAGGGATGGGTTGGCCGATGCCCTTGGCCGGCGCGAAAGGCGCCGCCTGGGCGGTGGAAAGCATCAGACCTGATGCCAGCAGCGCTGCGACAAGCAACTTCATCATGCACTCCTAGGTTCTGTAGGTTGCCCCTCGGGCCCAAAGCCCTGACACCCTGAAAGACGCGCGAGCGCCGTCATTCCGTCGCGTCGTGTCGCGCGGGTGTCGAGGGGAGAGATGCTGGTGGAGGAGGGAGCGCTATTCCGCCGCGGCCTTGAAGGCGGGTGCTGCCGCCTTCACGTCCGCATCCACATGCGCTTCGAACTTGGAGAAGTTCTTGACGAACATGTCGACGAGCTTCGCGGCCTGCTCGTCATAGGCGCGCGGGTCGGCCCAGGTCTCGCGCGGATTGAGGATCTTGGGATCGACCCCCTTCACCGCCGTCGGCACCTCGAAGCCGAACTTGGGGTCCCGCCGCATCGGCGCGCCGGCGAGGCTGCCGTCGAGTGCCGCCGAGAGCAGCGCCCGCGTCACAGCGATCGGCATGCGCGAGCCCGTGCCATAGGCTCCGCCCGTCCAGCCCGTGTTCACGAGCCAGCAGGCGACGTCGTGGCGGGCGATCTTCTCCTTGAGGAGGTTGCCGTAGACGCTCGGGTGGCGCGGCATGAAGGGCGCGCCGAAGCAGGTGGAGAAGGTGGCCTGCGTGCCGGCCACGCCCTTCTCGGTGCCTGCGACCTTGGCGGTGTAGCCAGAGAGGAAGTGGTACATGGCCTGCGCCGGCGTGAGCTTGGCGATGGGCGGCAGGACGCCGAAGGCATCGGCCGTCAGCATGATGAGGTTCTTCGGATGCGGCGCGATCCCGGTCGCCGAGGCGTTGGGTATGAAGTCGATCGGATAGGCGACGCGGCCGTTCTCGGTGAGCGCGGCATCGTCGAAGTCAGGCTCGCGGGTCTCGGGATCCACGACCACGTTCTCGAGCACCGATCCCCAGCGCTGGGTGGTGGAGTAGATCTCGGGCTCCGCCTCTGCCGAGAGGCGGATGGTCTTGGCGTAGCAGCCGCCCTCGAAGTTGAAGATGCCGTCCTCCGACCAGCCGTGCTCGTCGTCTCCGATCAGCACCCGGTCCGGCTCGGAGGAGAGTGTGGTCTTGCCCGTGCCGGAGAGGCCGAAGAAGAGCGCCGAGGAGCCGTCATGGCCGGCATTGGCCGAGCAGTGCATGGGGAGCACGCCCTTGGCCGGCAGATAGTAGTTGAGTGTTCCGAAGACGGACTTCTTCGTCTCGCCCGCATAGGCGGAGCCGCCGATCAGCACCAGCCGCTCGGCGAGGCTGATGGCGATGATCGTCTCGGAGCGCCCACCATGGCGTTTGGGATCGGCGCGGAAGCTCGGCAGGTTGACGATGGTGAGGCCGGCCTTGAAGGCCTGGAGCTCCTCCGCCGTGGGCCGCCGCAGCAGATGGCGGATGAAGAGGGCGTGCCAGGCGAGCTCCGTCACCACCCGCACGGAGATGCGATGCGCCGGATCGGCGCCGCCGAAGAGGTCTTGCACGAAAAGCTCGCGGCCCTTCGCATGCGTCTGGAAGTCGGCCTTGAGTGCGGCGAATTGCTCCGGCGTGATCGACTTGTTGTTGTCCCACCAGATGGTGGCCTCGGTCTCGGCGTCGCGCACGAAGAACTTGTCCTGCGCCGAGCGGCCAGTGTGGTGCCCGGTGGTGACGGCAAGCGGCCCTTTGGCGGCGACGATGCCCTCGCGCCGCTCCAGCGCCTCTTCGTAGAGGCGCGCTTCGTTGAGGTTCAGGTGGGCGGCCTCGAGCTCCAGGCCTGCAAGGGAAACACGCGATTTGGAGCCCAATCGATCGTCCACGGACTTTAACCCCTCGAAATTGACGCACGGCGGAGCCTAGAGCATGAGGTCGAAAGGTGGGAAGCACTTTTCCGACCGCGTGCGCGAGCCTCTCTGGTCCGTGTTAGAGCATGATCCGGAAAAGTGTGAAGCACTTTTCCTGCAAGATCATGCTCAACTTATTGGAATAGATCACGTTCATCCATCCGGGTTGATTCAAACCGGATGGATCGTGATCTAGTGCATTTCCCCTTCCGGCGGCAGAGGCCTTGGCGGTGTCGTGTGGCGCAATTTCGGCGGCTGGAATGGTCGGACGGATTGTCCTTGTCGCAGCGCGCTGGGGGAGGAGAGGGGAAGGCGGGTGATGGTCGGAGTGGGGAGATTCGAACTCCCGACCCCCTGCTCCCGAAGCAGGTGCGCTACCAGGCTGCGCTACACTCCGATGCCGAGAATGCCGGGCTTTCTGCCC
>JBFXDI010000144.1:0-9936 GCA_050181295.1 Parvibaculaceae bacterium
GCGTGAGGCCGTGCGTGAAATAGGCGAAGGAGTTGCCATAGAGCGTGTGGTCGATGAGCACTTCCTCGCCGGTGCTGACGAGCGTCAGCATGGTCGCGGAAAGCGCTGCCATGCCGGAGGCGGTCGTCATCCCGGTTTCGGCGCCTTCGAGGCTTGCCATGCGCTCCTCGAGGATCGCCTGGGTGGGATTGCGGGTGCGCCCGTAGATGTAGCCGGGCCGCTCGCCGCGGAACATTTCCGAGCCCGCTTCCGCCGTCTCGAATGCATAGGTGGATGTCATGAAGATGGGGGGCGTCAGGGCGCCTTTCTCGGTGGCGGGGTCGTAGCCGAGATGGATGGCCCGGGTGGAAAATCCTGGCTGGCTGTTGCGACGCGGCTTCTGCTGCATTCTTTTGCTTCTCCGTTCAAGTCATGCGTCCGGCGCGGCCTCGCCGCCCGTCAAGCCACCTGCCGTCGGGGCGCTATCCGCTTCGGCTTGCTTGCCGCGCGCGTGGGAACCGGCCTTTCGGTTTCCGCGTCAGACGAGGCTTGGCTGAAGCCGAGATCCTTCGAGATCCGCTCCGCCGCATGCAGCACGGCGGCGATTTGTTTTTCCGTATTGGCCTGCCGCATGCGTTCCTCGGGGCCGGCAATGCCGATGCCGCCCACGATGATGCCGGAGGGACTTCGGATGGCCGCGGCGATGCCCAGCACCCCGGCGCGCCACTCGCCGGAGGTGATCGCGTAGCCCTGTTCGCGGATCAACTCGAGGTCCGCTTTCAGCTTGCGTGGAGCAGCTGCCGTGTTGGATGTGTAGCGCTTGAGCTGCGCGCAGACACGCTCGACTACGTCGTCGGGCATCCCGGCGAGCATGGCCTTTCCCGTCGCCGTGCAATGGAGCGGGCCGCGATCGCCCACACCGACATAGGCCCTGACGGCGTGCACGCTGTCGACCTTGTCGACATAGAGCACTTCGTCGTTGTCGAAGACCGACAGATGCACCGATTCCTTGGTGCTGCGCGCGAGCTCGCGCAGATGCGGAACGGCGATAACCCGCAGGTCGAGGCGGTTGAAGACCCGCGTTCCCAGCTCCCAAAGGCGCAATGTCGATTCATAGGTCCGCGTCCGCGGATCCCTGCGGACATAGCCGCATTCCTCCAATGTCCGGAGTAGACGGTGGGCATTGCTCTTGGAGAGGCCGCAGGTTCTCGCCATGTCGGTCAAGGCGCAGGCGCCGTCGCTGAACGCGAGCGCTTCCAGAACCTTCAATCCCTTCACGACTGTCGTATCCATGTTCAATCCATGCCCCGGTGTTGTCGTTTCCTCGTTTTCTTGTTGCACCAAGATTTGAGACGTTCGGCCATCATTTGCAACGTCAATCTGGCAACGACGCACGGTTCAGGCGCGCGAGGGACTCTTCGTCGAGTTCAAGGTGAAAGGCACGCGCCAGCTTCTCGACCTGGGGAACGCTGGTCAGCCCGGCGATCGCAGCGGTCACTTGAGGACGCGACATGACCCAGGCGATGGCGGCTTCGGCCGGCGGGATGTCCCGGGAAGAGGCGACCTCGAGCAGCGTATCGACGATCCGGAAGCCCCGCGCGTTGAGATATTGCGCCACGCCTTCACCGCGCCTGTGGTGTCGAGCGTCATCGGGTGACCGGTACTTTCCGGACAGGAAACCTCGCGCCAGCGGCCGGTAGACCAGCACGCCAAGGCCCTCCCGTGCGCAAAGCGGCGCAAGCTCCTCCTCGAAATCGGCGCGATCGCAAAGATTGTAGAGCGTCTGGAGCGTCTGGTAGCGAGGGGCGCCGAGCCGGTCGCTTGTCCCGAGCGCCTGCGTCAAACGCCCGGCCGTGTGGTTCGATGCGCCGATCGCCCGCGCCTTGCCAGATTCAACGAGCAGGCGATGCGCCTCCAGCGTCTCCTCGAGCGGCGTGTTGAGGTCATCGATGTGGGACTGGTAGAGATCGATGTAGTCGGTTTGCAGCCGGACAAGCGATTCCTCTGCCGAACGCAGGATATGGACCCGCGAAAGCCCTTGGCGTCCTGGCCCCATGGGCTCGCCGACCTTGGTCGCGATCACCACGTCGTCGCGCCGGCCGCGCCGCTTGAGCCAGTTGCCGATGATCGTTTCGGATTCCCCGCCTTTGAGACCGGACGCCCACACATAATAGCTGTCGGCGGTGTCGATGAGGTTGAACCCGGAAGCAACGAAGGAGTCCAGAAGGGCGAACGACTTGGGTTCGTCGACGAGCCAGCCTAGCACCGTGCCGCCGAAGGCGAGGGGGCCGATCTTTAGTCCCGTCTTTCCCAAGTACCGCCGTTTCATGCTCGCCTTGAGTGATAAGCGTCATTTAGCCGTCGTTTCAAACATGACCTCTGTTCCAAATGTCGGGAAGGCGTCTCACCATACATCACACAAGGCCGGAGGTCCACTTGTGGAGCGTCGCCATTTCTGTATAGTGTAACTGCGTCATAAATGATGGAACTCAAGGTCAGGTATGAGGCGTTCCTTCGAGCCCGCGTCCATGCGGTAGGAGCAGGAGCAACTCGGCAGGCTGGTTCGAAATCTCAGTCTTGCAGGCGGGCGCATCCGTCCTCTAGGGATCGAAAGAGACTCATTCGAAGCATGGACCAGATCTCCTCTCGCTACAGGTTGGGCGTCGATATCGGCGGCACGTTCACCGACGTGCTCCTCATGGAGGAGACGACGGGTCGCCTGGTGGCGCTCAAGGTTGCCTCCACGAGGGACGCGCCGGAGAACGCCATCATCGCCGGCCTGCAGAGCCTGAAGGACCGGCACGGTATCGATCCCGCGAGGATCGCCTATTTCTCGCACGGCACCACGCTCGGCGTGAACACGCTTCTGGAGCGCAACGGTGCCGAAGTCGGGCTGATCACCACCAGGGGCTTCCGTGATATCCTCGAGCTGCGTCGCCTGCGTCTGCCGAAGGCCAACGATCTCTTTGCGCCGCGTCCTCAATCGCTTGTGCCGCGCCGCCGCGTGGCCGAGGTGGAGGAGCGGCTGCTTCAGGACGGCCATGTGGTGAAGGCTATCGACCGGGCCGAGGTCGAGGCCGCTGCCGCCGCTCTTGTCGAGAGTGGCGTGACCAATATCGCCATTTGCTTCCTTCACTCCTACCGCCACGACCAGCATGAGCGCCAGGCCAAGGCCTGGATCGAGGAGAAGTTTCCCGGCATCTACGTGATCACCTCGTCCGGCATCTGGCCCCAGCAGCGCGAATACGAGCGCTGCCTCGTGAGCGTCATCAACGGTTACATCGGCGCCCGCATGCGGAAGTATTTCGACACGCTGGCGACCAAGGCGGCAGGGGCGGGCATGGAGTGCCGCATCTTCTCCACCAAGTCGAACGGCGGCGTGATGAGCGTCGAGGCGGCGGCCGACCGGCCGGTCGAGACACTGCTTTCAGGCCCCGCCTCGGGCGTGATCGGCGCCGCTTTCATCGGCCACGTGATCGGCGACCAGAAGCTCGTGACCCTCGACATGGGCGGCACCAGCGTCGACATGGCGGTGGTGAACGGCGAGGTGCCATACTCGACCGAGAACACGGTCGGAGACTTCCCGGTGCTCCTGCCGGCGGTCGACGTGTCGGCCATCGGCGCCGGCGGCGGCTCCATCGCCTGGCTCGATGCCGAGGGTGTTCTGAAGGTCGGCCCACAGAGCGCCGGCGCAAGGCCGGGACCCGCCTGCTACGGCCGCGGCGGCGAGCAGCCGACCGTGACCGATGCCTATGCCGCGCTCGGCATTTGCTCCCCGGACGGACTTCTCGGCGGGGAAATGAAGCTCGACGTAGGGAAGGCCAAGGCAGCGCTCAAGGCCGTCGGCGACCGGCTGGGCAAGAGCGTCGAGGAGACGGCCGACGCCATTCTTCAGGTCGCGACCGCCAACATCTATGCCGAGCTCGTGCCGCAGCTTGCGCGCCGTGGCGTGGACGCGGCGGAATATTCGCTCCTTGCCTATGGTGCGGCAGGACCCACGCACGTCTTCATGCTGGCGCGCGAGGTCAACATGCGCCGCGTGCTCGTGCCGCCGACCCCCGGTCTCCTCTGCGCCATGGGTTGCCTCGTTGCCGATCTCCGGGCCGACTTTGTGCGGAGCCTCTGGCAGGACAGCCGCGACTTCACGGACGCGGGACTGCAGGAGACCTACGCGTCCCTTGAGAAGGAAGCGCGCGATTGGCTCGAGCGCCAGCATGTCGACGTGACGCAGGTCTATCTCATCCGATCCGCCGACCTCTGCTATTCGGGCCAGTCCTTCGAGGTGAACGTCGTCTTCCCGGACGAAGAGATCACGGTCGAATCGGTGCAGCATTGGTTTCACGAACGCTATCAGCTCGTCTACGGCTTCGCGGACCGCTCGGTGCCGATCCGCCTGCTCGAGGCCCGCGTCCAGATCGTGGGCGTCACGAGCAAGCCGAACTTCGACAGCATCCGGCCTTTCGCAGCGGCTGTTGAGACACCGGTCGGCAAGCGCCGCATCTACGAGCATCGCAAGGAAGTCGAGGCCTCCGTCTACCAGCGCTCGGCCCTCAAGCCCGGAGACGAGTTCCTCGGTCCTGCCGTGGTCGAACAGTATGACACCACGGTCTATGTCCCGGAGGGTTTCTGCGTGAGCGTCGACCGTTGGCACAACCTCGTCGGAGAGCGCCTCTCATGATCGATGACAAGATCGGTCTCGAGATCCTCAGCAACCGCTTTCAGGCCATCGTCGACGAGATGGCTCAGGCGCTCTTCCGCACCGCCCACACCGTCTTCGTGAAGGAGACGCAGGACTACGGCGCCGTTCTTGTGAGCCCCAGGGGTGAGGTCTTCGCCGCGTCGCGCCGCTACGGCGTGCTCATGATGATCGGCATGCCCATGGACGACGCCATCAAGTGCATGGGCGAAGACGTCAGAGAAGGCGACGTCTTCATGACCAACGACCCCGAAGCGACCGGTGGGATGGTCACGCACCTCTCTGACGTCTTCCTCTGGAAGCCCATCTTCTTCGAGGGCAAGCTCGTCTGTTACGCCTGGACGTTCATCCACATGTCGGACGTCGGTGGCCGCGTCTCGGGCAGCATCGCGCCCTCGAGCTACGAGCTCTGCCAGGAAGGCATCCGCATCCCGCCGCAGAAGCTCTTCCAAGAGGGCGTGCTGGACGAAACTTTCCTCAAGATGTTCCTCATCAACACGCGCACCGCCGATCAGAACTGGGGCGACATGAAGGCCTGCCTCGCCGGTCTCAACACCGCCGAGCGCCGGGTGAAGGAGCTTCTGGAGCGCTTCGGCTCGAAGCGGATCGTCAAGGGCATCGATGATGTTCTCGACTATGCCGAGACACAGGCCCGTCGCGTGATCTCGCACGTTCCGAACGGCACCTACCGCTTCAGCGACTTCATCGAGGCGGACATGGTCGGCCTCGGCCTCGTGCGCATCAACCTCGCCATGACGATCAAGGACGGCGAGATGCTGCTCGACTTCACCGGCACCGCGCCGCAGGTGCGCGCTGCGCTGAACATCCCGACCTATGGCAAGAACGGCCACTGGATGCTCATCACGGGTCTGGTCAACTGGCTGTGCACCCAGGAGCCGAATATTGCCTACAACGCCGGTCTCGTGCGGCCGATGAAGGTGAAGATCCCCAAGGGCACCATCATCAACCCCGAGCCTGGCGCGGCTTATGGCGCCCGCTACGCGACCTCTCACAAGGTCTGCGATGTCACCATCGGCGCGCTCGCCCAGGCGGTGCCCTATGAGCTGCCTGCGACCGACTCCGGCCAGGGCTCGATCCTGCTCGTGGCGGTGCCGGACATCGAGACGGGAGGCACGCGGGTGAGTGTCATCCAGCCGATCGTCGGCGGCTCGGGCGCGCGGCCCGTCGAGGATGGCGTCGATGGCACCATGGTGATCCTGAACTTCCTCAAGAACGTGCCGACCGAGCTCCTGGAGCGCGAGATGCCCCAGATCCTCATCCGGCACTACGGTCTTCGCGAGGATTCAGGTGGCGCCGGCAAGTATCGCGGCGGCACGGGCTCGATCATCGAGTTCGAGACCTTTTCGCCCTACACAACCATCACGTCCCGCGCCATGGAACGCTACCTGTTCCCGCCCGCAGGCCGCATGGGCGGCATGCCCGGCACGACGGGCTACACGATGCTCAATCCCGGCTCGAACCACGAGCGCGACATCGGCAAGATCGACATTCTGGAGATGGATGCGGGCGAGGTGCTGCGCATCGGCACGCAGGGCGGCGGCGGCTTCGGCGATCCGCTGGAGCGGTCGGCGCAAAAAGTCTGGGATGATGTTCTCGACGGATACATCTCCGAGGATACGGCGCGCGAGAATTATGGCGTCGTCGGCGCGTACGGCAAGGTGGACAAGGCGGCTTCCGAGGTCCTGCGGGTAGAGATCCGCAAGAAGCGCGGATCAGGTCCGCTGCCGGCCTTCTCCTTCGGTAAGGCGCGCGATGCCTACCATGCGCGCTGGCCGTCTGAGCTCCACGATGCTGTCGTGAAGACGACGGAGGCCTTGCCGAGAGCGCTTCGCCAGGTGTTCCACAAGCGGCTCGTGGACGAGATCGACGGCAGGCTCGATGCAGGCGAGGCTGTCGCCCCGGCCGAAGTGCCGGCCATGTTCAGGAAGATGCACAGCGCCTCGCGCTGGGCGCTTCCGATGGCAAGCTGAGGATGGGTCTATGACCGACTGGCTGGTCACCACGGAGTGGTTGGCGGATCATCTCAAGGATACGGACCTCGTCGTGCTCGACTGCTCCTGGTACCTGCCGGAAGTCGGCAAGCACGCGGTCGATGATTTCCGCTCCGGCCATATTCCGGGCGCGCGCTTCCTTGACCTGACGGCCATCTCCGATCCGGATTCGCCCTATGCCAATATGCTGCCGCCCGCCGCTCAATGGGCTGTGGAAGTGGGAAGGCTCGGCATCGGTAACGACAGCTTGGTCATCGTCTATGATGCCGGCTACGTCTCGGCCCGCCTCTGGTGGATGTTCCGCATCTTCGGACATGACAAGGTGCGCATCCTCGACGGCGGCTGGCGCAAGTGGAAGGCGGAAGGGCGCCCGGTCGAGACCGGCGACGGCCCGGCTCCGGTCGCGAGAACCTTCGTGCCGAGGCTGCGGGAGGGCATGGTCGCGGGCTGGCGGGATGTGCTCGCCGCGATCAGCGCGCGCGCCCCGGCCATCGTCGATGCCCGCACCGCGACGCGCTTCGCCGGCACGATGCCGTCGGGCTATCCCGGCGTGGAGAGCGGTCACATGCCCGGCGCCATCAACATTCCGTGGGAGAAGTTCTTCGACCCCGCGCGGAACTTCTCTTTCGTGGATGAAGCGGCCGCCGAGCGCCTTTTCGCAGAGAATGGGGTCGATACTGGACGGTCCGTCATCACCACCTGCGGCTCCGGTGTGACGGCCGCCATTCTGGGCTTCATGCTGGAACGGTCGGGCCATCTCGGCTGGAAGCTCTATGATGGCTCCTGGCACGAATGGGCTCAACTTCCAGACGTCCCCAAGCAGAAGACGCCGGCGGGCTGAAGGCATCGGTTCCTTGATGCCTGAGGGTTCCCACGCGCCAGCGCTCCGCATTCACCCCGTGCCGTCGGCGGAGAAGCTGCCGGAGCGCGTGGATGTCGTGATTGTCGGGGGCGGCATCGCGGGCGCGTCGGCCGCGTTGTTCCTCGCCCGCAAGGGAGTTCCTGTGGCGCTCTGCGAGAAGGGCGTCATCGGCGGCGAGCAGTCGAGCCGCAATTGGGGCTGGTGCCGCAATACGCTGCGCGATCCGGTCGAAATCCCGCTGATGATCGAGGCCATGCGCCTATGGCGCGACCCGGATGTGCTGGGCGGCATCGACACCGGCTTCCGCACCACCGGCATCATGTATCTGCTCGGACGCAACCGCGGCGACGACGAGACCTACGCGGCCTGGCTCGAGGAGGCCCGCCAGTACCAGCTCGACAGCCGCATGCTGAGCGGCGCGGAAGTCGCGAATCTGGTTCCGGGCGGCACGCGCACCTGGGAGGGAGCACTCTACACGCCGAGCGACGGCTGCGCGGAACCTGAGAAGGCGACCTCGGCCATCGCCGAGGCCGCCCGATGCCATGGCGCGACGATCCTGACCTCTTGCGCCGTGCGCGGCATCGAACGCCAGGCGGGGAGGGCGTCCGGTGTCGTGACGGAGCGCGGCCGCATAGCCTGTCAGGCCGTGCTGGTCGCGACCGGCGTCTGGTCGCGGCTTTTCTGCGGCAATCTCGGCATCGATCTCCCGCAGCTCAAAGTGCTGGGCTCTGTCATGCGCACCGGCCCGCTGCCGGGCGGTCCCGACGTCTCGCTCGCCGGCCCTGGTTTCGGCTTTCGCAGGCGCGAGGACGGTGGCTATATCGTCTCGCAGGCTGATGCCACGATCTCCGACATCGTGCCCGACAGTTTCCGGCTGTTCCGGCGCTTTCTCCCGCTCCTCAAGAGCAATGCGAAGGGGCTGCGCATCCGCATCGGCTCGCGCTTCATGGAGGAGTGGAAGCTCCCGCGCAACTGGACGCTCGACGAGGTGACGCCCTTCGAGCGCGCGCGTGTGCTGGACCCCGAACCCTCGCATCCGGTGCTGGACGAAGCGGCCGAGAAGCTCGTCGACGCCTATCCGTTCTTCCGCGACATGAAGATCATGGGTCGCTGGGGTGGCTTCATCGACGTGACACCCGACGCGTTGCCCGTGATTTCCGCCGTCGATGCGGTCCCCGGCCTTTACCTGGCAACCGGACTTTCCGGCCACGGCTTCGGGATCGGGCCCGGAGCCGGCAAGCTTGCCGCCAATCTCATTACTGGCGATCCCGCCATTGTGGATGCCTCGCCCTTCCGCTTCTCGCGCTTTGCCGCTGCCGCCTAGCGACTCGATGTGCTGACCGTTTTCACCTTGAGGGCAGGCCGGTCGAAGCGGAAGTCGTGAATGTCTTTTTCGGTCCTTCCGTCGATCGCGAGCTCGCTCAGCGTCTGGCCGATCACCGAGGCGAACTTGTAGGCATGCGCGGCGCCCACCGCGACGACGCAGTTCGGATGTCCGGGCAGATGGTCGATCACGAAGTCGACGTCCGGCGTGTGGGTCAGGATGCAGGTCTTGGTGTAGAGCAGGGGACCCGCCGCGCGCGGCATGTGCCTTTGCATGAACTGCCTGAGGTCTTCTTCGTTGGCGGGATCGGGATCGAAGGTCCGCTTGTCCGGATCCGTCGGTGTGAATGTGTCCTTGGCGATCTTGACGCCCGGCACGCCGTAGACGGGAAAGCCGTAGTAGTTGTCCTCGATCATCCAGATCCACACCGGAAAACGGCCGGGCAGGAAGTCCTGCAGGTTGGGCCCTGAGAAATAGCTCACCTGCTCCTTCATGATCCGCAACGGAAGCTCGAGTCCGAAATGGCCGAGCGCTCGGTTGGTCCAGGGCCCCGCCGCGATCACGAGCTTCTCGCACCTGTAGGTCTTCTCGGCGGTCTTCACCTCTTATTCGGCGCCCGCCTGCCGAATGCCGAGGATCGGCATGTTGTCGATGTGCGTCGCGCCATGGATGCGGGCGTGTTGCTGGTGCGCCGCATTGCCCTTGGCGGCCGCCGCGAGGCCGCCATCCGCTTGGTACATGGCGTGGATCTCGTCGCCGAACCGGAATTGTGGATAGCGGCGCGAGATCTCCGCGCTGTCCAGCATCTCGAAGGGCACGTCGCAGGCGGTCATGGCGTCCCTGAAGTCCTGCTCCACCATCGTCGTCACCGGCGGCCAGAAATTGAGCTCGCCGGTCTTGACCACGATCCGATCGCCCGACTCCTGCTCAATGACATTCCAGGCCCTGTAGGCCTGCTGCGCCAGCCGCACGTAGGGAATAGTGTGATAGGTGAGGCGGATGATGCGGGAATGGTCCTGCGATTCCCCGCGATGGTGACCCAGCTCGAACTGCTCGATGCCAA
>JBFXDI010000145.1:0-9879 GCA_050181295.1 Parvibaculaceae bacterium
GACGACGGGAAGATGCCGTAGCAGCCGGGATTGGGCACCTCGGAGGACTGCTTGGAGTTCACGAGGTCGACGACGGTGATCGAGGTGGCGGGCGTCGAGTTCTGGATGAACATCCAGTGCTGGTCATGCGAGGCCTGCATGAGGGACGTGTAGTTGAGCGCCTGGGCGCGCGTGTTCGAGATCTCGATCTCGTTCTTGAGCGCGAGCGAGGAGGAATCGTAGATCTCGAGCCAGTCGGAGCGCTTGCCGCGGCTCAGCTTCTCCACATAGCTCGTCGAGACATAGAGGCGGTCGCCGCCCTCCGGCACGAACATCATGCCGAGGAAGCCGGAGCCGATGGTGCCGAGCCGCTTCAGGCTCTCGGCGTCGTAGACGCGGATCTTGCCGTCGACCACGTGGGTCAGGGAGAGGTCGATGGCGAAGAGCTTCTTCGTGCCGGGCGCGATGGTCTCGACCGTCATCTCCTCGGGCTTCAAGGGCTCCTGCGCGAGCGCGGCAGGGGCGGTGACGGCGAGAAGGGCGAGCGAGGAAAGAGCCAGACCAGACGAGCGCATGGCAACCCCCTTTTGATCCCGGAGAGGAGGCTTCAGGATAGGCTCGGTTGGACGCCCGCGGCAACCGGGATTCGCCGATGGTCTGGAGCCGCGGATGGCGGATCCCGGACTTGGCCTTGCGGCCAATCCGGGATGACAGAAGAGCGAAAGCTCAGCGCTTCTCCTCGGAGAGGACCTTGCGCAGGATCGAGACGATCTCGTCCACGTGCGAGCGCTCGGCGATGAAGGGGGGTGCTACGATTGCCGCATCGCCCGTGAACTTCACGTGCAGGCCCTCCCAGAAGAGCTTCTTCTGGACCGCCGTGCCGCGGGCGCCGGGCGCGGTCGAGGGCGCGACATCGATGCCCGCGAGCAGGCCATAGCCCCGGATGTCGGTGACGATGTCGAGATCCTTCAGCGACCAGATGGCGTCGAGGAAGTAGTCCGAGAGCGCGGCCGCCTTCTCGAACAGCCTCTCACGCTCGAAGATGGCCTGGGTCGCGATGCCGGCGGCACAGGCGGCCGGATGCGCGGAATAGGTGTAGCCGTGCAGGAACTCGATGGCGTTCTCCGGCGGGGCGTTGACGATCGTGTCGTAGATCTCGTCGGAGACGGCGACCGCGCCCATGGGCTGGCAGCCGTTGGTCAGCGCCTTGGCCATGGTGACGATGTCGGGCGTGACGCCGAAGGCCTGGGAGGCGAAGGGCTTGCCCAGCCGGCCGAAGCCGCAGATCACCTCATCGAACACCAGCAATATGCCGTGCTTGTCGCAGAGCTCGCGCAGCCGCTCCAGATAGCCCACGGGCGGCACGAGCACGCCCGTCGAGCCGGCGATCGGCTCCACGAACACGGCCGCGACGGTGGAAGCGCCGAAAGTCTGGACGATGCGCTCGAGATCGTTGGCGAGCTCGACACCTCCCCTGGTCGGCTGGCCGCGCTCGAAGCGAGCCTCCTCCTGCCAGGTGTGACGCAGCATCACGACGTTCGGCATGACGCCCGAGAAAGTTTCACGGTTGCGGACCATCCCTGAGAGCGAGACGCCGCCGATGTTGACGCCGTGATAGGCGCGCTCGCGGGAAACGAAACGGGTGCGCTGCCCCTCTCCCCTGGCGCGATGATAGGCCATGCAGATCTTCAGCGCCGTATCGATCGATTCCGAGCCCGAGTTCACGAAGAACACATGGTTGAGCGGATCGGGAAGCAGGTTGGCGACCGTCTGGGCGAGCGCGAAGGAGGTGGGCTGGCCGAGCTGGAACGGCGCCACGTAGTCGTTGGCGAGGAGCGCTGCGTGCACGGCGTCCGCGATTTCCTTCCGGCCGTGCCCGGCGGCGACGCAGAAGAGGCCGGAGGAGCCGTCGATGATGCGGCCGCCCTTGTGGTCCCAGAGATGCAGCCCCTCGCTCTTCACCACGAGCCGCGGCGAGGCCTTGAAGTCGCGGTTGCCGGTGAACGGCATCCAGTGGGCCTCGAGGCTGTTGAGGGCGGGCGGCGTGACGGGCGCGTTCATGGCAGGGGCTCCTCGGGGCTCGATTTTTCCCGCGATGCGGGCACTTTCGGCGAGCCTACGGAGCAATCTGGTCCTATACTAGGTCCAGCGGCGGGCGTTCATACGGGCCAGGGAGGCCGAGACGGCGCCATGAGAGACTGGCTGGTCCATATCAAGCGGCACGAGAATGCCAGCCTGCAGGCGCAGATCCGCGAGGCGCTGGTGGCGGCGATCCTGGACGGGCAACTCGACCGCGAGGAGCCCATCCCCTCCACCCGTAAGATGGCGAAGCTGCTCGGCGTTTCCCGCAACACCGTGGTGCTCGCCTTCCAGAGCCTGCTCGACGACGGCTATCTGACGGCGCGGGAGCGCTCCGGCTATTTCGTGGCCGACAAGGCGTTCGCGACCCGCACGCCGCCGGCGGCGCCCCGCCCGGCGAAGGAGCCCCTCTCCACGCCCGACTGGACCGGCCGGCTCCGCAAGCGCCCCGGCCGGCAGGAGAACATCTCCAAGCCGCTCGACTGGCAGTCCTATCCCTACCCGTTCATCTACGGGCAGGTGGACCACAACCTTTTTCCCCTCGCGGAGTGGCGCGACTGCGCGCGCCAGGCGCTCGGCAAGAAGTGGCTCGGCGCCTGGACCAACGACACCTGGGCGCATGACGATCCGCTGCTGGTCGAGCAGATCCGCCGCCGCATCCTGCCCCGGCGCGGCATCATGGCGAGCCACGAGCAGGTGCTGGTGACGCTCGGGGCGCAGAACGCGCTCTACCTGCTTGCGAGCCTCCTGGTCGATGCCCGCACACGCGTCGCCATGGAGGAGCCGGGCTTCACCGACATGCGCAACATCCTCCTCTTGCGCACCGAGCACGTGTCGCTCGCGCCTGTGGACGACAAGGGCCTGTCGCTCGCCCAGATGAGCGACGATCCGGACCTCGTCTTCGTCACGCCGAGCCACCAGTTCCCGACTACCGTCACCATGCCGCTGGAGCGGCGGCTGCAGTTGCTGAAGCGCGCGGCGGAGCGCAACTTCGTCATCATCGAGGACGACTACGAGTTCGAGACGAACTACGTGAACGAGCCCTGCCCGGCCTTGAAGTCGCTCGACGACGACGAGCGCGTGATCTATGTGGGCTCGCTGTCAAAGACGCTTTTCCCGGGGCTTAGGCTCGGCTTCATGGTGGGGCCGAAGGAACTCATCTCGGAGGCCCGCGCGCTCAGGCGGCTGATGGTGCGGCATGCGCCCAACAACAACCAGAGGACGGCCGCCCTCTTCCTCGCGCTGGGGCACCACGACACGCTGATCCGGCGGCTGCACCGGGCCTACCGGGCGCGCTGGGAGATCATGGCGGGGGCGCTCGGAGAATATCTGCCGGATTCGACACGCATCCCGACCTTCGGCGGCACGAGCTTCTGGGTCACCGGCCCCCAGGCGCTGGATAGCGAAGTTTTAAGCGACACGGCCAAGGCCAAGGGCATCCTGATCGAGCCGGGCCGCATCCATTTCGGCGTGCCGGCGCGGCCCCGCAACACCTTCCGCCTCGCCTTCTCCTCGATCGAGGAGAACCGCATCGAGGCCGGCGTGAAGCTCCTCGCCGAGACAATCCACGCCAGCGCCTGAGTGACGGAGAAGCGCGCCTGCCAGCGTTGAACCGGCACGATCAAAAGGATTGCCGGGTCAAGCCCGGCAATGACGGCAGATGATAGATGTGCGCACCACCTCCGCGGCTGGGGCAACGCCTTCAACTACCGTCAATCCCACGATTGCCGAACGCGCGGCGCAATGGCATGGATCGGCCATGGCCTCGATCGGGGAAGCAAGCAGCACGGCGCGAGGGGACAACCGCCTCTTCGCCATCGCCAGCATCGTGGCTGGCGTCGGCCTCTCCTCCGGCATGGACGCCACGAACAAGTGGCTGAGCGGCGATTACCCCTTCCACCAGCTTCTCGTCATGCGGGCCGCCGTGGCGCTGCCCATCCTCTTTGGCGTCCTGCTGGTGCGCCGGCTCCCCGCGCGCCTGCCCATCTCGATCTGGCCGCTGGTGCTCACGCGCGGGCTCATACTCGCCTCAGGCTATGTCGCCTTCACGCTCTCGATCGCGGCGATGCCGATGGCCAACAGCGTCGCCATCTACTTCACCATGCCGCTGATCGTGGCCGCCCTTGCCGGACCGATGCTGGGCGAGCGGGTGCCGGGATACCGGTGGCTTGCCATCATACTGGGCTTCGCCGGCGTCATGGTCATGGTGCGGCCGGGCAGCGGCGTGTTCGAGCCCGCGGCACTCATCGCCCTCTATGCCGCGCTGGCCTACGGCACCGGTCAGCTCTTCACGCGCCGGATCGGGCTCCGGGCCGAGCCGTCGGCGCTCGCCTTCCACCAGAACACGATCTACCTCGCCGTCGGCCTGGCGCTCGGCCTCGTCTTCGGATGGGGCGGGCTCACCAGCGACATCCACCCGAGCATCGCCTTCCTGACGCGCGGGTGGGTGACGCCGACGGGCTCCGACCTCTGCCTCATGATCGGCGTGGGCTTCCTCTCGGCGGTCGCCATGCTTCTCTTCACGCAGGCCTACCGCTCGGCCGAAGCCAACCTGGTGGCGCCCTTCGAGTACACGGCGATGTTCTGGGCCGTGCTGTTCGGCCTCGTCGTCTTCGGCGACGTTCCGGGGCTCTCCACCATCCTGGGCGGGGGCCTCGTCATCTTCGCCGGCTTCTACATGCTCCTGAACGACCGGCGGCGGCGATAGAGGTTCAGCGCTCCTGCTAGGCACTCCACGGGGCCGGTGCTAAGACTGGCACGGGCCTTCGAGGGGTTCTGGACCTACAGTAAGACCAACCACCCCGCTAAGGACGAGTGCAACCAGGGACGGGGCGTCGGGCGCCCCGATGCAATGATGCTGATCGGCGTTCCAAAGGAAATCAAGGTTCAGGAATATCGGGTCGGCCTCACGCCGACCAACGTGCGCGAGGTCGTGTCCAACGGACACAAGGTGATCGTGGAGTCCGGCGCCGGCGGCGGCATCGGCATCACCGACGACACCTATCGCGCGGCGGGCGCGGAGATCGTTTCCACCGCGAAGGAAATCTTCGAGCGGGCGGAGATGATCGTGAAGGTGAAGGAGCCGCAGGCGGTGGAGCGCAAGATGCTGCGCAAGGGCCAGGTGCTCTTCACCTACCTGCACCTGGCGCCCGATCCGGCACAGACGAAGGATCTGGTGGACAGCGGCGCCACCTGCATCGCCTACGAGACGGTGACGAGCCCGCTCGGCGGCCTGCCGCTGCTCGCGCCCATGTCGGAGGTCGCGGGCCGGCTCTCGATCCAGGCCGGTGCCTACTTCCTCGAGAAGGCGCATGGCGGCCTCGGCGTCCTCCTCGGCGGCGTGCCGGGCGTCGATCCGGCGAAGGTCGTGGTCATCGGCGGCGGCGTGGTCGGACGCCATGCCGTCCACATCGCGCTCGGCATGGGCGCGGACGTCTGGGTGATCGACCGCAATGTGGACGTGCTGCGCTCGCTCTGGCAGCAGTTCGGCCGGCCGCTCAACACCGTCTATTCCACCCGCGACGCCATCGAGAAGCACTGCATCGAGGCCGACCTCGTGATCGGCGGCGTGCTCATCCCGGGCGCCGCGGCGCCGAAGCTCATCACCGCCGAGCTCGTCAAGAAGATGAAGCCCGGCTCGGTCATCGTGGACGTCGCCATCGACCAGGGCGGCTGCGCGGAGACCTCGCATGCCACGACCCACGACAACCCGATCTACGTGGTCGACGAGGTGATCCACTACTGCGTCGCCAACATGCCGGGCGCGGTGCCGAAAACCTCGGCGCACGCGCTCAACAACTGCACGCTGCCCTTCGTGCTGGCGCTCGCCAACAAGGGCTGGCGGCAGGCGCTGCTGGCCGACCCGCACCTTCGGAACGGCCTCAACGTGCATGACGGCAAGGTGACCTACAAGGCGGTGGCCGAGGATCTCGGCTACGACTTCGTCGATCCCAACACGCTGCTCGCGGCCTGAGAGGAAACATCATGGCGAAACCGGCAAAAGCCACGAAGCTCCTCGAGAACGACCGCGTGATCGTGATGGAGTACCGCTTCGAGGACGGCGCCTCGACCGGATGGCACCGGCACGGGCACGACTACGTGGTCGTGCCCCTCATGGACGGGAGACTGAAGCTCGTCACGAAGGACGGCGAGAACTTCGCCGACATGAAGAAGGGCGTGCCCTATTTCCGCAACGAGGGCGTGGAGCACGACGTGATCAACGCCAGCGGCGGGGAATATGCCTTCATCGAGGTGGAGCTGAAGTGAGGGGGCCGACGCAGCGCAACGGACTGGCGGTGAAAGGATTGCCGGGTCAGGCCCGGCGATGACGGATTGGGTGAGGGCGTTCAAGGATCGGGCGAAGTTTGCGAGAACGCGCGATCGTATCTTTTCCACGTCATGGCCGGGCCTGACCCGGCCATCCTTTGAGGGAGGCTGGAGATGCGCGGAGGGTGGGCCTACTTCATGACCAACCGGCCGCAAGGAATTTTGTACCTTGGAGTGACAGCCGACCTTGCAAAGCGCGCATGGCAGCATCGGATGGGAACGGGCAGCAGTTTCACCAACCGTTACGGCCTGACGCGGCTCGCCTGGTACGAAAGACATGAAGAGATCGAAAGCGCGATCCAGAGGGAGACCAGCATCAAGCGCTGGCCGCGGAACTGGAAGATCACGCTGATCGAGGAGATGAACCCGGATTGGCGGGACCTTTATGAGGACCTCAATCGCTAGGGAAGAGGATTGCCGGGTCAAGCCCGGCAATGACGAACAATGGGCCGGCTATCGCCAGGGGTGGGACGGCTAAAAGGATTGCCGGGTCAAGCCCGGCAATGACGATAGAAGGGTATTAAGGAGACACGATCGATGACCCGGATGACCGCCTCGGAGGCCTTTGTCGAGACGCTGATCGCGCAGGACGTGAAGACCGTCTTCGGCATCGTGGGCTCGGCCTACATGGACGCCCTCGACCTCTTCCCGACCGCCGGCATCCGCTTCATCCCGACCGTGCACGAGCAGGGCGCGGCCCACATGGCCGACGGCTATTCCCGCGCGTCCGGCCGCCACGGCGTCTGCATCGCCCAGAACGGCCCCGGCATCACCAACTTCGTGACCGCCATCGCCGCCGCCTACTGGGCGCACTCGCCGGTCGTCGCCATCACGCCCGAGACGGGCTCCGGCACCATAGGCCTCGGCGGCTTCCAGGAGACCGAGCAGCTTCCGATCTTCTCCAAGATCACCAAGTACCAGGCGCACGTGACCTCGCCGCAGCGGCTGGCCGAGATGACGGCGCGCTGCTTCGACATGGCGATGTCGGAGCGCGGCCCCACGCAGCTCAACATCCCGCGCGACCACTTCTACGGCGAAGTGGACGTCACGATCGCCAGACCGAAGAACATCCTGCGCGGGCCGGGCGCGGAGGAAAGCCTGGACGAGGCGGCCGACCTTCTCGCCAAGGCCAAGTTCCCGGTCATCGTGGCGGGCGGCGGCGTCCTCTTCTCGGACGGCATCAAGGAGTGCGTCGAGCTCGCCGAGACGTTGAACGCGCCGGTCGTGAACAGCTACCTCCACAACGACTCCTTCCCTGCCAGCCACAAGCTCTGGGCGGGCCCGCTCGGCTACCAGGGCTCGAAGGCCGGCATGAAGCTCATCGCGCAGGCCGACGTGGTGCTGGCGCTCGGCACACGGCTTGGCCCCTTCGGCACGCTGCCGCAGCACGGGCTCGACTACTGGCCGAAGAATGCCAAGATCATCCAGGTCGACACCGACCACCGGATGCTCGGCCTCGTGAAGCAGATCTCGGTCGGGGTCGTCGGCGACGCCAAGGGCGCGGCCAAGGCCCTCTCCTACCGGCTCGCCAACCGCAAGCTCGCGGCGAGCGAGAACGCCGAGCAGCGCCTCAAGACCATCAAGGCCGAGAAGGACGCCTGGGAGACCGAGCTCAACTCCTGGACGCACGAGAAGGACGCCTGGAGCCTCGAGGTCTCCAAGGACTCGCCCTACATGCATCCACGCCAGATGCTGCGCGAGCTCGAGAAGGCGATGCCGGCGGACGCGATGGTGTCGACCGACATCGGCAATATCTGCTCGGTGTCGAACTCCTATCTCCGCTTCAACCGGCCGAACTCCATGTTCGCGGCCATGAGCTTCGGCAACTGCGGCTATGCGCTGCCCGCCGTGATCGGGGCCAAGGTGGCCGCGCCCGAGCGGCCGGCGGTGGCCTATGTGGGCGACGGCGCCTGGGGCATGAGCTTCGGAGAAATCCTCACCTGCGTGCGCGAGGACATTCCCGTGACCGCGGTCGTGTTCCACAACAAGCAGTGGGGCGCGGAGAAGAAGAACCAGGTCGATTTCTACGGCACCCGCTTCCTCGGCGTGAACCTGAAAAACCCGAGCTGGGCGGACGTCGCGAAGTCGCTCGGCGCCGAGGGCGTCACGGTCGAGAACCTCAAGGACGTGGGCGGTGCGCTCAAGGCCGCCTGCGAGGCGCAGAAGAAGGGCAAGACGACCGTGCTCGAGGTGCTGGTGACGCAGGAGCTCGGCGATCCCTTCCGGCGCGACGCGCTCAAATATCCGAAGCGCATTCTCGACAAATACCGCCACACCGACGTCGAGGCCCCGGCCGCGGCAGAGTAGAAGACGCTCCCCTCCCCTCGATGGGGGAGGGGCCGGGGGCGGGGTGACCGGCGCGTGACCACCCCCACCCTGCCCTCCCCCATCAAGGGGGAGGGAGCAGAGGGCATAGGGGTAAAGCCTTGTCCGCCATCCTCGTCCTCAATGCGGGATCGTCGTCGCTGAAGTTCGCCGCCTTCGGGGCGGAGGATCTCAAGCCCATCCTGCGCGGGCAGGTCTCGGCGCTCGGCGGCGATGCCCGCTTCGAGGCGAAGGACGGGACGGGATCGCCCCGTCCCTGCCCCGCCGTCGACGGCAGGGCGGACCATGCGGCGGCGCAGCGGACGGTCCTCGAATGGCTGCGCGGCCAGGGGCTCGGGCGCATCGTCGGCACCGGCCACCGGATCGTGCATGGCGGCTCCCGCTACATCGCGCCGACGATTGTCAATGACGAGGTGGAGATCGCGCTCGAGGGCCTGCGCGCGCTGGCGCCGGTGCATCTCCCCTTCGGGCTGGGGGCGCTCAGGCGCATGCGCGAGATCGCTCCCCGCGTGCCGCAGGTCGCCTGCTTCGACACGGCCTTCCATGCGAGCCAGCCGGACGTCGCGACCTGGCTTCCGCTGCCGCGCCGCTTCCACGCCAAGGGCTATCGCCGCTACGGCTTCCACGGCCTCAACTACGAGCACGTGGTGCGTGCCCTCCCTAAGATCGCCGGCGCGCCGCTTCCGAAGCGCCTGCTCGCGGCACATCTCGGCAACGGCGCCAGCCTCTGTGCCATCCTCGAGGGCAGAAGCGTCGCCACCACCATGGGCTATTCCACCGCCGACGGGCTGGTCATGGGCACGCGCACCGGCGCGCTCGATCCGGGCGTCGTCATCGCGCTCATCCGCGACGAGCACATGGGGCTCGGAGAGCTCGAGGACCTGCTCTACCGGCAGTCGGGGCTGAAAGGGCTGTCCGGCATCTCGGGCGACATGCGCACGCTGCTTGCGAGCGACAGGGAGGAGGCGCGCTTCGCCATCGAGCACTACTGCTATTCGGTCGCGCGGCATGCGGGCTCGCTCATCACCGCGCTCGGCGGCCTCGACGGGGTCGTCTTCACGGGCGGCATCGGTGAGCATGCCGCACCGGTCCGGGCGCGCATTTGCGACTACCTCGCCTGGCTCGGCGTCACGGCCGACCCCGAACGCAACGCGGCGCACGCGCCCTGCA
>JBFXDI010000146.1:0-9694 GCA_050181295.1 Parvibaculaceae bacterium
GCGGCGAGCCATTCGGCGACACGCCCGGAATCCGCCGTGACGCTCGCGGCATTGGCCTGCACCCACGCCAGGACGTCGGGTGCATCCGCGGGCGGGATGGGCGCCAGCGCATTCAAGATGTAGGCCGCGGCGATGGAGCAGCCGAGCGACAGCACCGGCGTCCATGCGATCCAGTTGCACCACACCGAGAGCGGGGCGATGACCTTCGAATAGCGGACCCAGGCGGCGGCGCCGTACACCGATGCGCCGCCGGATTTGTTGGGAAAGAGCCCCGCCATCTCGGCGTAGGTGAAGGACTGGATCAGTCCCATCAGCATGGAGACGATCCAGACGAGGAAGGCCACCTTGCCGGTCGTGCCGGCGATGCCTCCGATCGAGAAGAGAACCAGAGCGGGCACGCCGCTCGCAACCCAGAACGCGCCGGTCCAGTCGATGGACCGATGCAGCCCGTTTCCGGGTGAATCTTGGACTGTCGTCGTTGTCATTGCTTCCCCCTAGTTCTGCGCCGTACGTGCTGGTACGGACGTATTTTCTTATGAGGCAACTATTGTGCCAGACGTGAAAGTGGCCGACAAGGACATCGCGTGGGGGCGTTGTTGTGGCTCCGGTTTTTGCCGCTTTGCAGGGAGGCGGTGCCCAGCGAGGACCCTCTTCGACGAGGACGCGGAAAGCTGCTCAAGGAATGGGCATCAGCCGGATGGATAGGCAACGGACCGCAGCTCGGTGTCCTGCGCGGTGGGAATGAAAAAAGGGAAGAAGTTCATGAAGGTTCTGGTTCTGCAGCATGTGGATGTCGAGCATCCGGGGGTGTTCCGCGATTTTCTGCGCGAGGACGGGCTCGCCTGGCACACGGTCGAGCTCGACCAGGGCGAAGCCATTCCCGATCTCGAGCCGTTCGACGTCATGATGGTCATGGGCGGCCCGCAGGACACGTGGCAGGAGGACCAGTTCCCGTGGCTCAAAGCGGAGAAGGCCGCCATCCGTCGCTTCGTGGCCGACATGGGACGGCCTTATCTCGGGATGTGTCTCGGCCATCAGCTGCTGGCGGATGCGGTCGGCGGGCGCGTGGGGCCGGGGCCGCGGCCCGAGGTCGGCGCGCTCACCATCACGCAGACGGCCGAGGGCCGCCGCGATCCGCTGCTCGCGGGCGTGCCTGATCCGATCCAGGTGCTGCAGTGGCACGGGGCCGAGGTGAAGGCGCTGCCGGATGGGGCGGTGCATCTCGCGCGCTCGGAGGCGTGCGAGTACCAGGCGTTCCGCTACGGCGCGCGCGCCTACGGCCTGCAGTGTCATGTGGAGGCGGGGCCGGAGACAGTTCCCAACTGGGTGGCGATCCCCGAGTATGAGCGTGCGCTCGAGCAGACGCTCGGGCCGGGAAGCGCGCAGAAGCTCACCTCCGACGTGGCGGCGCTGCTGCCGACGTATGGCGCAACGGCGCGCACGATCTACAACAACTTCAAGGCGCTCATCTAGAGCGTGGTTGTTTTTACTTGAATCGAAACCACGCTCTAGATTTTTGATGAGACCGATGATTCACGCTTCGGACTGATAGGGTCCGAAGCGATCATGGTCTAACCGCGGCGCAGGCCTTTCCCGTGGACAAGCTCGAAGCCATGACGGTGCTGACGAAGGTGGTCGCGAGCGGAAGCTTCGCGGAGGCGGCGCGCCGGCTCGGGGTGACGCGATCGGCCATCAGCAAGGCCGTCACGCAGCTCGAGCAGGAACTCGGCGCGCGCCTTCTCGACCGCACGACGCGGCGCGTCTCGCCGACCGAGGCGGGGCTCGCCTACTACGAACGCTGCCTCGCCATCCTGGCCCAGATCGAGGAGATGGAAGCGCAGATCGCGCGGCTCCACGACGAGCCCAAGGGCGTGCTCAAGATCAACGCGCCGATGTCGTTCGGCACGCTCTATCTCGGGTCGGCGATCGCCGACTTCATGGACCGCTACCGGGAGCTCAAGGTCGAGCTGACGCTCACCGACCGCATGATCGATCCGCTCGAGGAGGGCGTCGACGTCACTGTGCGCATCGGGGCGATGGTGGATTCAAGCCTCATCGCGCGGCGCATCTCGACGGTGCGCGTCGTGGTGGTGGCGAGCCCGGACTACCTCAAGCGGCACGGCACGCCCAAGCGGCCGGACGATCTCATCGACCACAAGTGCCTGCACTACGGGCATTCGATCACCGTTCCGCGCTGGGCGCTGACCGAGAACGGTGTGCCGGTGACGGTGCCGGTGTCGGCGTGCCTCAGCTCCAACAACGGCGACACGCTGCGGGACGCGGCGATCAAGGGCATCGGCATCGCGCGGCTGCCGACGTTCCTGGTCGGCGCCGACATCGCGGCGGGGCGGCTCGCGGTCGTGCTCGCCGACTACCCGCCCGAGGACGGGGCGATCCATGCGCTCTATGCGCCGAACCGCTTCCTCGCCGCCAAGTCGCGGGTGTTCATCGACTTCCTCGTCGAGCGGTTCGGCACGCCGGCGTGGGAGCGTGGAGGAGCCAAAGCCGCAAAGTGAGCGGCGCCGCCGTCATTCGGGCGGCGGCATGACGCCTGGCGGCAGCATATCCGGGGGCATGGTTCCAGGGGGCATGGCGCCGTGAGGCATCGCGCCCGGCGGCGATGCGCCCTCGGCGCCCGGCGCGGACGCCGGCGTGTCGTCCTCGAGGAGGTCGGCGAGCTTCTTCAGCATGGTGTCGGCCTTGGACGGGGTGACCGAGAACTCCCAGCCGGCGGTGCGGGTGCGGATGCCGTCGGCGGCCGTCTTGGCGTCGCCCTCGCTCGCCGGATCGACGGCGATCCAGACGGCGTCCTTGTCGCGGCGGACCTTGAGCGCGATCTTCAAGCCGCTCTCGGTCTCGAAGGCGACGGTGCCGGCCTCGCCCGCGGTCGAAGCATCGGCCTTGCGCACGTTGTCGAAGTCGAGGAAGGACGCCGCCTCGACGATGTTGTCGATCATGTTGACGTACTTCACCTTCTTGCCGGCGGGAATGGCGGCGAGGGTGTGCGAGCCGTCGTCGGCGCGCTTGATCTCGTAGGGCGTCTCGCCGGCGACGGTGACGGTGAGCGTCCTCACCTTGTCGGCGGGGTTTTCGAAGACGCGGGCGGTGGCCCAGTCCTTGAGCGCCGCGCCGCCGGTGATGCTCGTGCTCGCGAGCCAGCTCTGCTCGTCGCCGGGGCGGCGCACGTAGGTGCCGCCCTTGTCCTTCGCTCCGGCGCCGGTCGCCGCGAGGCGCGGTTTCCCGGCGATGACCTCGGCGATGGTGGCACCGTCCGCGGTCTCGAGCTTGATCAGGCGCGCATTGGAGTTCTTGCCGGTGGGATCGTCGACCTCGAGCGCGGCGTAGCGGGTCGAGACGCGGGTCTTCGGCTCGAGCAGGGTGGCGTCGGCGAGCGAGGTGACGAGCGCGCGCACCTTCTCGGTTTCGGCCGGGTAGCCGTCCTGGCTTTTCACGAGCCATGTGTCGCCCGTCTTCTCGATGACGAGGGGACGGCCGCCCTGGGTGACGGAGAGGCGGGCGATCTCGCCCGCGCGCGCGGCGAGGCCGGGCACGAGCTTGCCGGTGCCGGTCGCCCCGAGCGTGCCGGGTGCGCGCGCCGAATAGACGGCGATGGCGGTGATCAGGGAGAGCACCGCGACGGTGGCGAGGGCTGCGAATTCTCTAGGTGTCATCGCTCTCAAATCTCCAGGTCGCGGCGCGTCACGATTTCGCGGCCGTGCGGCGCGAGCGCCAGTATGTCCATGCGAGGCCGAAGACGACGATGAGGATCGGGACAAGGGCGATATTGGCGAACTGCAGCCAGCCGTCGAGATTGTTGATGCTCTGGCTGAGCGCGAGCTTCACCTGGCGCAGCTCGCGGCGCGTGTCGAGCATCTCGCCCGTGAAGCGCTCGACGGCCTCGCGCTCCTGGTCGGAGACGATGACGCTGCCGCCGGTCGAGGCGGCCGCGCTGGTTGCCTGCAGCTTCTCGAGCTCCTGCTCGACGGACTTGAGCTTGGCGGTCAGCGCCTCCTCCTTCTCGCGGAACTTGCGCTCGGCGTCGCGGCGCAGGTCCTCGACCAGGGTGAAGGTGCGCTCGCGGATGCCGCGGCCGCGCAGCGCGATGAGGGCGTCGCTGCCGGAGAGGTTCTCGAGGGCGCCGACGATGAAGGCCCCGTTGCCGGCCGAAGGGATCACGAACTGCTGGCCCATCATCTCGCGGGCATCGACCCAGAAGCGGTCGGCGAGGAGGTCCGTGTCGGCGACCACGATGGCGTTGATGCGGCCCGTGGCGACGTGGCCGGGGGGCGGCGTGCCTGCCGGCGCGGCGTCCTTGGCTGCGTCGGGCTTGGCGGCGTCGTCCTTTTTCGCCTCGTCCTTCTGCGTCTCGTCCTTCTTGTCGTCCTTCTTCTCCGGCTTCGGCACGCCGTTCGGGAAGGTGGTCTTGGCCTCGCCGGAAATGCGGGCGGCGAGCACGAGCGGCGTGCCGCCCGGCACGTAGTTGCGCAGGAGGGCAACGGGATCGGCGGTCATGCCGACCTTGTCGGTGCCGATGACCATGGCATCGGGCGAGGTGGAGAGGATCGGCGTCACAGAGGTCGTGGCGCCGGTGGCGTTGGACAGGACGCCGGCGGAGGCGAGGTTCAGGGACTCGATGCCGCTCGACAGCACGTCGCGCTGGTCGATGTTGGATTTGTCGAGCCCGAGCCAGGCCACGAACTCCGTCACCGAGCTATCCTCGCGGCCGAACTGCACGCGGCGCGCGTGGCGGATGTCGGCCGCCGTCGTCTTGGGATCGAAGTCGATGCCCCAGGTCTTGAGCAGCTTGGCCAGCTCGGCGCGGCCTTCGCCCTGCTTCTGCATGAGCTCGAACTGCGCCGATTCCCCCAGCGGATCGATGAGCACGAGGAGCTTGCCGCCCTTCAGCGCATACTGGTCGATGGCGTAGGCGGCCTCGGGGGTGAGCTGGGTCGGCTGGGCGACGAGCAGCACGTCGATGCGGGAGGGGATCTCCTTCGCCGACTGGTCGACGGTCTCGACGTCGAAGAACTCGCGGATCTGGCTCATGACGACCCAGGGCGGCGTCTCCTGCTGCGTCATCGGGTTCTGGCCGCCGTCGAGGGGCAGCGAGGTCATGACGCCGACGCGCGGCTTCTTCGGGTTGGAGAGCGCGTGGATGAGCTTGGTGATGTCGTACTCGACGAAGTTCTCGCGGTCCGGCGAGAAGATCGGGATCACCTGCTGGTCGTCGGTAGAGTTCAAGGCGGTGAGGCCGAAGTAGGCCATCTCGCCCTCGGCGTTGATGCGCCGCCCGCTCAAGCCGGCGGCCACGGCCTGATCCTCGGCGTCGGAGAAGGGCTCGGGATCGAGAATGGTCAGCTCGAGCATGCCGCCGGAGATGCGCTGGAACTCCTCGAGCAGGGTGCGGACGCGCTGGAAGTAGCTCTTGTAGGTGGAGGAGAGCTCGCCGAGCTTTTTCGAGAAATAGAGGTGCGCCTGGATCGGCTCGTCGATCGATCGCAGCACGGTCACCGAGCCCGGCGAGATGGTGTAGAGATTGTCCTGGGTGAGGTCGGCCTTCCAGCCGCTCATGGTCTCGGAGGCGATGAGGTTGACGGAGAGGAGCGTCACGGCCGCAAGCGCGAGGCCGCTCCAGGCGAGGCGCGCCGGCGTGAGACGCGCGGCCCACGTGACGAGCCCGGCGAAGGCTTCGGAAAGATAGGCACCAAGGCGGGACACGAAGTCTGTCATGCGGGGCGCCTCACGCGGATTTCTTCTGGCCGACGGCGATCGCATTGGCGAACAGCGCGAAGGCAATGATGGAGACGAAGAAGACAAGCGAGCCGAGGCTGATGACGCCGCGCGTGATCTCCTCGTAGTGGGTGAGGAAGCTCATGCTGGCGACGGCGTCGGCGACGATGCGCGGCGTCCAGGCGCGGAGCGCGGCCTGCACCAGCTCCATGCCGCTGGTCACGAAAAGGAAGCACACGGTGGCGGCGAGGATGAAGGCGATGACCTGGTTCTTGGTCAGCGCCGAGATGAAGGCGCCGATGGCGAGGAAGGCGCCGGCCATCAGGAAGCTGCCGAGGTAGCTCGTCAGGATGACGCCGTTGTCGGGGTCGCCCAGCACGTTGACGGTGATCCACATGGGGAAGGTGAGGACCAGCGCCAGGCCGATGAAGGCCCAGGCGGCGAAGAACTTGCCGAGGATGGCCTCGGCGGGGGAGATCGGCAGCGTCATCAGGAGCTCGATGGTGCCGCTTTTCCTCTCCTCGGCCCAGAGGCGCATGGCGACGGCGGGCACGAGCAGGAGATACAGCCAGGGATGGTAGGCGAAGAAGGAATCGAGGTTCGCCTGCCCGCGGTCGAAGAAGCCGCCGATGTAGAAGGCGAAGGCGCCGGTGAGGGCGACGAAGATGGTGAGGAAGACGGCGGCGAGCGGGGTCGCGAAGTAGGCGGCGAACTCGCGCTTGGCGATGACGTAGGCGGTCTTGATGGTATCCAGCATGGTGTCGCTCTTTTCGTCCTCAAGCCCCGGACGACATGGTGATCTCGCGGAAGACGTCGTCGAGCTTGCCGCGCTCGACGACCATCTCCTCGACGGTGAGGTTCTCGCGGCGCAGGAGGTCGCCCACGGCCTTGGCCGGCGAGGCCGCGCTTTTCGGCAGTGCGCGCAGGCGGATCAGGCCGTCCGCCTTCTCCGCCGTCTCGACGCCTGCCACCTCGGCGAGCGCGGAGAGCGCCTTGGCGACGCGTGCGGCGTCGGCCTCCGCCACGCGGATCGAGACCGAGTTGTGGGCGCGGGCGCGGCTCAGGAGGTCGTCGGCCGTGCCGTCGGCGACGATGCGGCCACGGTTGATGATGATGGCGCGCGTGCAGACCGCCTCGACCTCCTCGAGGATGTGGGTCGAGACGATGATGGCCTTGTGGGGGCGCATCTCGCGGATCAGCTCGCGGACGTGATGCTTCTGGTTCGGGTCGAGGCCGTCGGTCGGCTCGTCCATGATGAGCACGGGCGGGTCGTGCAGGATGGCCTGGGCGATGCCGACGCGGCGCTTGAAGCCCTTGGAGAGCGTCTCGATGCGCTGGTCGACGACGGCGCCGAGGCCGGCGCGCGACACGGCGGCGGCGACGCGGCCCTTGATCTCGTGCGCGTCATAGCCGCGGACCTCGGCGATGAAGGCGAGAAAGGCGGCCGGCGTCATGTCGCCGTAGGCGGGGGCGCCTTCGGGCAGGTAGCCAAGCTTGGCCTTGGCGGCGCGCGGATCGGACGTGATGTCGATGCCGCAGATGGCGGCCGACCCGGCATCCAGCTCGAGGAAGCCGGTGATCATCTTCATGGTGGTGGACTTGCCGGCGCCGTTGGGGCCGAGGAAGCCCAGCACCTCGCCCTTCTCGACGGCGAGGGAAATTCCGTCCACGGCCCGTATGGAGCCGAATGTCTTCTCGAGCCCCTTGGCTTCAATCAGCGGCGCCATGCTCAATGCCTCCCTCTCGCCCCACGGCGAGCCTCGCCGCAGTCATCTTGTGGCGGGTGTTGCATCCCGGTCCCTTCGGCGTGCGGGAAAGTACTTCGGCTGATGCCTGACGCAAGGGGGGAAGTGACTGATAATCCTGACCTTAAGAAAAGTTCATATTCGTAAGGTCGTTTCCCTAGGCGCTGGGCGGCTGCGGCGGAGGCCGGTGTTGCGCGCCTGCAGTGACTGCCGTGGAAAAGGAAACGAATACCTAGGTGTAGGGGTTGTCCGATGGTCGTAAATTTGTCATGTGTGACGAAGCGATGACGTTGCGTCTCCGTCCTCATGTCCTGGGATCGAGCCATGGCCGCCTCCTCCACCTTCGACACCCTGCGCGGGCAGAAGCCGCTCGCGGAACCGCTCGACGTCATTCCCGCGCACGCCTGGGCGCCGGATCGTTCCGACGCGTGGTGGTGGGCCTATATCCCGCTGGCGATGCTGGGCTTCGTGCTCGTCACGCATACGGTGTCGCCGGAGTTCTACAGGGCCCACGTGCTGCCCGAGGGCTACGGCGCCCTCGAGCTGACGCAGTTCATCCTGGCCGCCACGGCGGCGGTGCTCTGCTTCGCGACGCTGCGCTTCCCGGTGGTGAAGGGCACGCGGCTGCTCTGGATCGCGGTCATGTTCTTTGCGCTCGCCGCCCTCTACATCGCCGGCGAGGAGCACAGCTGGGGGCAGCACTTCTTCAACTGGAACACGCCCGCCTACTGGTCCGAGATCAACCGCCAGCAGGAGACGAACCTGCACAACACCTCGGCCTGGTTCAACCAGCGGCCGAAGCTCCTGTTCGACAACGCCATGTTCATCGGCGGCCTCGTGATCCCGTTCATCCAGCAGTGGACGGGGCCGTTCCGCAGGCCGCTTCTGGCGCTGCTGACGCCCGCGCTCGCCATCGCGCCGGCGGCGGTCATCGCCCTCATCTTCAAGGGCGTCGACGATATCGGCAAGGATGTGGTCGGGTCGTCGATCTTCACGCGGCCGGCGGAGGTGGTGGAGACGTTCCAGTATCTCTACATGCTCTACTACGTCATCGCGCTGAGGCGTCGGCTGCGTGCGCTCGATGCGGCGGGCGTGAAGACGGTTCCCCTTTAAAGGGTGGGCCGCAGCGCCTAGAGTGGATGCCTCCGCTCTTCGCTCAGGCGCCCGCATGACGTTCGATTTCTCGTCGCTGATCTGGATCGTCCTCATCGCCATGGCGCTGCAACCGCTGCTCATGGGGCGCTGGTACGCGGTCAAGCGCGCGCAGGCCATCCGCGCCATCGAGAAGGCGCACGGCACGCGCGTGATCACGATGATCCATCGCCAGGAGCGGCGCAGCCTGTTCGGCTTCGCGGTGGCGCGCCACATCGATCTCGAGGACGCGCAGACCATCATCGCGGCGATCAAGGAGACGCCCGCCACGGTGCCGATCGACCTCGTGCTGCACACGCCGGGCGGGCTGGTGCTGGCGGCGATGCAGATCGCGCGCGCGGTCGAGGCGCACCCGGCCAAGGTGACGGTCTACGTGCCGGTCTATGCGATGTCGGGCGGAACGCTGATCGCGCTCGCGGCGGACGAAATCGTGCTCGGCGAGTTCTCGGTGCTGGGGCCGATCGACCCGCAGATCCTGGGTTTTCCAGCGGCCAGCATCGTCAAGGCGCGCGACGCGAAGCCGGTGGCGGAGGTCATGGATCTCACGCTGGTGCTGGCGGATGTCAGCGAGAAGGCGCTGGCGCAGGTGAAGCGCGGCGCGGTCGAGATCATGACGCCGCGTCTCGATCAGGCGGCCGCGGAGGCGCTCGCCGACAAGCTCGCCGGAGGGCATTGGACGCACGACTATGCGTTGACGGCCGCCGAGGCCAAGTCGCTCGGGCTCGCGGTCAAGGTCGGGATGCCGATCGAGATCATGGAGCTCATGAAGCTCTATCCGCAGCCGGTGCAGCAGTCGGGCGTCGAGTTCCTGCCCATTGATCTGCCGCGCCGGCCGATGGTGTGAGAACAAAAAAGTCCCTCATCCGCCCTTTCAGGGCACCTTCTCCCGTCCCGGGAGAAGGACGCGCTTCACTTTCCTCTCCCGGGACGGGAGAGGATGCCGATAGGGCAGGTGAGGGACTTGCCACATCGCAGGCCCCTTCAATACTCCCTGACTGCTAGCGCGTTTCTGAGCGCAGGGGCCCCTCACCCGGAAGCGATCTGATCGATCGCTTCCGACCTCTCCC
>JBFXDI010000147.1:0-9691 GCA_050181295.1 Parvibaculaceae bacterium
GAAGTAGGAGGGCCACGGCCACACGGCAATGGCGACGTTGATGCGGTTCGCCTGGGCCGAGACGCCCATCATCTCCGAGCCGCGCCACGCGATGGGACGAACATAGGCGTCGGAATAGCCCTGCTTGGCGAGCGTCTGGCGGCACGCCTCGTCGATCTCCTCGACCGTGAAGGGGATCTTCATGTCCAGCATTTCGGCGGAGGCGAAGAGCCGCTCGGTATGCTCCGTCAGCTTGAAGATCTCGCCGCCATAGGCGCGTTCGCCCTCGAACACCGCGGAAGCGTAGTGAAGGCCATGGGTGAGGACGTGGACGCGTGCATCGGCCCAGGGCACGAACTCCCCGTTGAACCAGATGACACCTTCGCGCTGATCGAACGGAACAACCGACATGACCACCTCCCTTGCGGCCGTCTCGCTGCCCGGCCGGATGCGGGGTTCGCGAGGCTTCTCTCGTATGATGGAGCTTCCTCAGACGTATCAGCGCGTGCTATATATGTCAACATGACTGACATAAATTCTCGCGCAACGAGCCTGGCTGCCCCGGCGGATCGGGAGGTTGTGGAGCTGCTCGAACTGATCTTCTTCGCCTATCGCGACTTCACCTCCGATCCCGACGTTATTCTCGAAACTTTCGGCTTCGGCAGGGCGCATCATCGCGTCATCCATTTTGTCGGGCGGCATCCCGGCATGCGCGTGGCGGAGCTCCTCGACATCCTGCGCATCACCAAGCAGAGCCTCGCGCGGGTGCTGAAGGAGCTGGTGGACCGGGGCTTCATCGTACAGCGCACGGGCGAGGCCGACCGGCGCCAGCGGCTCCTGTTCCTGACACGCCAGGGCGGCGATCTGCATCAGCGTCTCATGGCGCCCCAGATGGAGCGCATCCGGGCAGCGCTCCAGGGTGGCGGCAACGACGTCCGGGAGGTTCTCTTCAAGCTGATCGATGCGGAGGACCGGGAGCATGTGCTGGCGCTGCTCGATGCGGCTTCGGCGCGGCAGGCGAGGCGCGCTCCATGAGTCCGGCCGACCAGACAGCGCATGTGCTGATCGTCGACGACGACCGGCGGATACGGGAGCTGCTCACGAGCTACCTCGCCGGCGAAGGCTATCGCGCGACGTCCGCCGCGAGCGCGGAGGAAGCCCGCGAGCGGATGCGGGGGCTTGCCTTCGACATCCTCGTGCTGGACGTGATGATGCCGGGCGAGAACGGCATCAGGTTCGCTGAATCCCTGCGCAAGGAGGCCCGCGCCGAGCCCGTTCTCTTTCTCTCGGCCCTCGCCGACACGGAGGACCGCATCGCGGGGCTCGAGGCAGGGGGCGATGACTATCTCGTAAAACCGTTCGAGCCGCGCGAGCTCCTGCTGCGCATCCAGAACCTGCTCAAGCGGCGCATGACGCCGGCCGGAACCCAGCCGGAAGTGAGCTTCGGGACCTTCACCTTCCATCCGGGGCGCGGGGAACTCAGGCGCGACGGTGAGCTCGTGCGCCTGACGACGCGTGAGCGCGACCTGCTCAGGACCCTCGTGGCGAGTGCCGGCCGCACGCTGACCCGCGCCGACCTCGCCGCCTCCGGGGATGCGGAGGGCGCGCGCGCCATCGACGTCCAGATCAACCGTCTCAGGCGCAAGATCGAGGACGATTCCGCCGAGCCCGTTCATCTCCAAACCGTCCGAGGAATGGGCTATATCTTCCATATCGACTGACGCTGGCCGAACGGAAGGACATGCCATGACGGTCGTCGCAGGGCGCGAAGCCGCGCGACCTCCCCGCCGCAGCCTCTACTGGCGCTTCAACCGCTTTCTGGAGCGCTGGCTTCCGTCGGGCCTCTACAAGCGCGTGCTCATCATCCTGATCGCGCCGGTGGTGCTGCTTGCGATCATCACCACCGTGATCTTCATGGAGCGTCACTGGGTCAACGTCACCAAGACGCTCTCGAAACAGGTGGCGCGCGAGATGGCCTTCATCGTGGCCATCTACGAATCCTCGCCCAAGACCGAGGAGTCGCTCAGGCAGCTGCAGTTCTTCGCCAACGAATATCTGGAGATCGGGCTTGAGATCCAGCGCAACACGACGCTGCCGCCGCCGCCCGACAGGCCCTTTTTCTCGATCGTCGACCAGCGCCTCAACCGCTATGTAGACCGCTTCGCGGGCAAGCCGTTCTGGATCGACACGCTGGGCCAAAGCGACTATGTCGACACGCGCATCGAGGTGGACAAGGGGCTGATCTTCCGCTTCCTCACCAGGGAGCAGCGGGCCTCGGCCTCCTCGACGGATTTCTTCCTCATCGCGATGGTGTGCTCGTCGGTGCTGCTCCTGGGCATCGCCGTCGTCTTCCTGCGCAAGCAGATCAGGCCGATCATCGATCTCGCGGAAGCCGCGCAGAACTTCGATTCCGGCCGCAGCGCCCCGGCGCTCGAGCCGCGTGGCGCCGATGAAGTCAGGAAGGCGGCGCAGGCCTTCGTGGCGATGAAGGAGCGGATCGAGAGGCATGCCGAGCAGCGCACGGTGATGCTCGCTGGCATCTCGCACGACCTTCGAACCATCCTCACCCGCTTCAAGCTCGAACTTGCTCTCATCGGGGAAGGCCCGAAGGTCAAGGCGCTGAAGGACGACGTGAGCGAGATGCAGCGGATGCTCGAAGGCTACATGGCCTTCGTGAAGGGGGACGGCGGCGAACAGCCTGTGGAGCTGGACATCGGCAAGCTCCTGGAGACGGTGCGAGACGGTGCGGCGCGCTCAGGCGCGGTAGTCACGGCGAAGTTCGAACCCGGCCTCACCGCCAAGGTCAAGCCGATCGCCTTCCGCCGCTGCCTCGGAAACCTCGTGTCCAACGCCACCCGCTTCGCGACACGCGTTGAGGTGACCGCCGCCCGCTCGAGCGACTATCTGACGATCATTGTCGAGGACGATGGTCCGGGCATTCCGGAAGCGGAGCGGGACGCGGTCTTCCGCCCGTTTGTGCGGCTCGATCACGCCCGCAATCAGGACGAGGGCGGGACGGGCCTCGGTCTCGCCATCGCGCGCGACATCGCGCTCGGACATGGCGGCGACATCAGCCTGGGCGACAGCCCGCTCGGCGGCCTGCGGGCAACGGTGAGGCTTCCCTTCCATCATGCGCCGGCGCTCGCCGTCTCATGCTCGGAGCCCAGCCAGCCGGGCGATCGTCACATGGCGGATCTCTACGAAGCTCTCCTGCGGCCGTTCGGGCTCAAGGGCAGCAGGCAGTCTCCCGGATAGCAGGCGGCGAGCGCCAGCCGGGCCCGCTGGCCGACCTCCAGGTCGGTCGCGTTCACGATGGCCAGACGGAAGCCTCCCGGCGGCATGGCGTGTGCCTCGGGCGGGCGGTCCTCATGGAAGGTGACCTGGAGGCTCGACACGTTCGCCATGGCGCGCACATTGGCCTGTGTCGCTTGCGGGGGATGCCGGTAGGCGGGGCCGTGCCGTCCGAACAGTACAACCGAATAGCCTGTCTGCCGGCCCCGATCGTCGAAGCTCCAGCGGCCCGTCTCGTAGAGGCGGATCGCCGCCTCCACCCAGCCCGGCCCATAGAGGTCGGTCCACTGGTCGGCGAAACGCAGATGCACCTCGATGATGCGCTCCCCGATGGTCTCGAAGTTGACGAGCCCCGAGTAGCCTTCGAAATGACGTGCGACCCACTGGCCGAGATAGCTCTCCAGCTGCGGCCGCGCCTCGGCGTGGACCATCCAGTGGTCGAACATGCCCTCCTCGGTCGGGACCCCGGTGGTGTGGCGCCACCAGGCAGGGCGGCCGGCCTCGACGGCGCAATCGGTGCTCACATGCTCGCCCTCGAGCAGCTCCATCCACATGTGGCCGGCGTTCAGATGGCAGGCGAATTCCTCCCGCGAAGCGATGATGCGGCTGTCGACTCCCATGCCTTTGAGGTTGACGATCGGCTTGGAGAAGACCGGATAGCGGGAAGGCTCCACCCCATGCGGCGCCGCCTCGAGGCCTTGGCTCAGGGCGACCTGCAGCTTGTCGTAGATCCAGCGGTGCTCGGGATACCAGGACCAGGCATCCGCGTCCTCGGTCGGGATGCGCACGTGCTCAGGACACGGGATCCGCTCGAAATACTGCATTCGCCAGGGGTCGGCTTCGCAGATGGGCATGGGGCTGAACCGGATATGGCGGATGAAGCGCGTCTGCAAGGGAGGCAAGGAAACGCCGTTCCCGGCGATCGGTTGCATGGGCCGGGCGGATATCCTCCCGCCGCTCCGTGGCGGGATCAGGGCAGGGCGATGAAGCCCAGTTCCCTGCGGATCGTGGCCGGCGTCAACCCCTGCTCGCGAAGGGAGCGTAAGGAGGGCGCCCCCTCGCTCTTGGAGAGCTTGCGGCCCGTCTCGTCGCCGATCAGCCGATGGTGATGGTAACGGGGCTCCGGCAGATTGAGGAGCGCCTGCAGCAGGCGGTGGAGGCCGGTGGCGTGGAAAAGGTCCTGGCCGCGCGTCACGTGCGTGATGCCCTGAAGCGCGTCATCGGTCACGACGGCGATGTGATAGGAGGTGCCGATGTCCTTGCGGGCAAGCACGACGTCCCCCCAGCGCAGGGGCACGGCCTCGATCCGACCCTTCTCGCCGTCCGGTCCCTCGCCATCCTCCTCGAACCAGAGGCTGGGCCCGAAGGGCATCGCCTTTTCGAGGTCGAGCCGCAGGGCATAGCCCGCGCCACCGCCGATCACCGCCTTTCTCTCGCTCTCCCGCCGCCCCTTGCAGGTGCCCGGATAGAGCGGCGTGCCGTCGGGATCGCGAGGGGCATCCGGCCCTGCGGCGCGCAGGATGTCCTGGCGCGAGCAGGTGCAGGGATAGAGAAGTCCCATCGCGTCGAGGCGTCGAAGCGCTGCCTGGTAGTCCGCCATATGGGCGCTCTGCCGTCGCACGGGCTCCTCCCACGACAGGCCGAGCCAGCCGAGGTCGAACAGGCAATCACGCACCAGGGCATCGGTGCAGCGCACGACGTCGATGTCCTCGAGCCTCAGGAGAAACCAGCCTTCGGCCTTTCGGGCCGCAGCATCGGTGAAAAGCGCCGAATAGGCGTGGCCGAGATGCAGCGCTCCATTGGGACTGGGCGCAAAACGGAATGTTGGCCAGGGCATGGGATGCCTATATTCCGGGCCTCTTCGGGCGTCAAAGGAGCGGGTCATGCGGATCATCGGGAGCGAGGCCGACATCGCCGAGGGCCTTGCAGCCTTGGGAGCGGCCGATCCGCGCCTCGCGAGGATCGCGGAGACCGTCGGGCACCCTCCGCTCCGCAGGGCGGAAGGGGGGCTCAAGGCGCTGCTCCGCATCGTGATGGATCAGCAGATCTCGCTTGCCGCGGGCGCCGCGATCTGGGCGCGGCTCGAGGCGCGCTATGCCACGTTCGGGGCCGGCGTGCTGGCCGCGGCGAGCGAGGAGGATCTGCGCGCCTGCGGACTCTCCGGCGCCAAGATCCGGACGCTGCTTGCCCTTGCCCGCGCGGCCGCCGAGGGCACGCTCGACTTCGAGACGCTGGAGGCGCTGCCGGACGAGGAGGCGGCAGCGGTCCTGACGGCGCTCCCGGGCATCGGTCCTTGGACGGCCGACATCTACCTGCTTACCTGCCTCGGGCGGAGCGATGCCTGGCCCAAGGGCGACCTTGCGCTGCAGGAGGCCGCGAAACTTGCGCTCGGGCTTTCGGTGCGGCCGACCCACCGGGAAATGGAGAACCTCGCCGAGCCCTGGCGGCCCTGGCGGGCGGTCGCGGCGCGGCTGCTCTGGTCCTACTATCGGCAGACCAAGGGCTTGCCTGCCGTCTAGCTAATTGCCCTGAAGGCGCGTGGCGAGCAGCGCCATGGTCTTGGCGTAGACCTGGCTCTTGTTCCATTGCAGGAGCGCGCCGAAATTGGCTTGGCCCGGTTGCCAGCCGCCGCCCCGCTGCCAGCCGTGACCCTTCAGGTAGTTGGCGGTCGAGGCGAGCACGTCCGGCACGCTCCGCAGGAGGTCGCGGTGGCCATTGCCGTCAAAGTCCACGGCATATTTGTAGTAGTTCAAAGCCATGAACTGCGTCTGGCCGAGTTCTCCCGCCCAGGCGCCGCGCATCTGGGCGGGCGAAAGGTCGCCGCGCTGCACGACCTTCAGCGCTCCCATGAGATTATCCGTGAAGAACGCCGAGCGGCGGCAGTCGTAGGAGAGCGTCGCGAGCGAGCGGAAGACCGGCATATTGCCTCTGTTCACGCCGAAATCCGTCTCCAGCGCCCAGATCGCCACCACCACGGCGCCCGGCACGCCGAAGGACTTCTCGATGCGCGACAGAAGCCCGGCATGGGCCTTCATCATCGCGCGTCCCTTGTTGATGCGGTGGCTGTTCACCATGCGCCCGGAGAACTGCTCGAAGCTCTGCTTGAAGACGCGCTGGTTGCGGTCGAGCGAGATGACCTTGGCGTCGTAGGTCAGACCGTCGAGGGCGGAGGAGGCCACGCGCGGCGAGATGCCGGCAGCGACGGCCTCCTGCTTGAAGGCCGCGAGCCAGGCCGGAAAGCCCGCCGGCCCGTTTCCGCACTGGGCCGCCATGGCAGGCGTCCCCAGCATGCAGAGAGCGACGCCGCCCGCCGCGATCAGACGCAACGAAAACATGAAATTCCCTCCAGCCTGTTCTCGGGGCCGACCCTAATCCGGCGTCCGGGAGCGTTCAACCGCGTATAGCTGGAGTGGTTACGGTTTGGTCAGAAAGCCTTAGGCACGCCGGCGTCCTTGAGCACGCTGTTTGCCGTATGCACCTTGACGGTTTTCCTCGGTACGCTGAAGCGGCGTTTGGTGCGGGGACTACACCAGATTTCGTGCGACCCCTTGCCTTGACGGACGAACTCGCAACCTGCCTCGCGCAGGAGGCGTGCGAGTTCAGGGTAGAGGTTTCCGCCCATCAAGCCGCGCTGCGGCGCGCGGTCACCATGTGCTGGACGCACAGTGAAATGTCAGATGGCTTGCCGGCTTCCGGCGCGGCGAGGTTCGCCATCACCAAGTCCGGCGCCAGATCGGTCACAATCTCGATCAGGCTGTCCAAGGATGGCGCTTCGGCGTTTAGGCCCGGCACATCAGAGGAATGGACGTACCAGACGCCTTCCTTCTCGTCATGCCGGACTGAGACTACGAACTGCATTCCCGTGGCCTCCTAGACCTTCCTCGAAAGTAGTGATCCGGCAAGGATTGGGCAAGCCAGCCGAGATGGCCGGAACGTCGCCCTCGCCCCGCTGGACCGGATTCCGGATTTGGTCCTACAATGCGGCGCTTCCGATCCCCGTCCGTGTAAGGAGATGCCATGGGGGAAACGAAGCATATCGTGCTCACCTCGCATCCGCCCCGCGGCGGGGCGAAATCGCCGCGCATCGTATGGGGCGCGCCGAGCGCGAAGGAGCGCGGGCCGGTCATCGGCAGCCTGCAGAACCCCGAGCAGCGCAATGTCATCGGCGTCCATTCGGGCGCCTACGGGCTCTACCGGGCGCTTGCCATCGCGGCCGGCAAGCTCGACCCCATACACAGGCCCGATCTCACCAATACCTCGCCCGCCGTCGCCTGGGGACCGTTCCCGCAGTGGGGCGAGGCCGACAAGATCGTGTCGCTCGATCCCTGGGGCCATCTCGTGTCGGAGGTCTTCGCGGAAGAGTTGAAGGCCGGCATGGACATCCGCCCCACCATCGCCGTCACCAAGGCGCGCATCACGCTGCCCGAGATGCGCGAGGCCATGGCCAGGCGCGATGTCGTGCCGGACGGCATGGTGCTCATGCCCACGGGCGAGGTCAGCGTCACCAAGGCGGCGATCGAGCCCGTGTGGTATCTGCCCGGCATCGCGCACCGGCTCGGCATCAAGGAGGCGGACCTTCGCCGCTCGCTCTTCGAGCACACCGGCCACATGTTCCCCGAACTCGTAACACGCTCGGACCTGAAGGTCTTCCTGCCGCCCATCGGCAACATCACCCTCTACATGATCGGCGATCCGGCATCGCTCTCGGACGGAAAGCACGAGGTCGCCTGCCGGGTGCATGACGAGTGCAACGGCTCCGACGTGTTCGGCTCCGACATCTGCACCTGCCGGCCCTATCTCGTGCACGGCATAGAGGAATGCGTGAAGACGGCGCAGCGCGGCGGCGCAGGCCTCATCGTCTACAACCGCAAGGAGGGCAGGGCGCTCGGCGAGGTGGTCAAGTTCCTTGTCTACAATGCGAGGAAGCGCAATCCCGCCGGCGACAGCGCGGCCGCCTATTTCGAGCGCACCGAATGCGTGGCGGGCGTCCAGGACATGCGCTTCCAGGACCTCATGCCGGACGTCTTCCACTGGCTCGGCATGCGCCGCATCGACCGCTGGATCTCCATGAGCAACATGAAGTTCGACGCCATGGCGGCGCAGGGCATCGAGATCGGGGAACGCGTGCCGATCCCCGACGACCGCATCCCGGCGGATGCGCGCGTGGAGATGGACGCCAAGAAGGCGGCCGGATACTTCTCCGGTGACGCGGCAGCGCCCCAGGCCCTGGACGAGACCCAGGGCCGGCGGCTCGAAGACTATTAGGCCGCCCTCTTGTCCGGGCGCGAGACCGAGGTCGAGGAGGCGTCCTGGCTGCTGACCACGCAGGCCGTGGTCGAGCGCACCGACAATATCCTCAATGCCGGCTTCGGCAGCGACCTTGCGCATTTCCGGGTGGCGGAGGAAAGAATCCGTCCCACGGCGCGGCTCGTGGCCGACGTGACCCGCGAGCGCTTTCCCGATCTGAAGATCCCGCCGCATGCGCGCTGGCGGCATTTCGTGGTCGAGGGTCACGATCTCTGGGCGGAGCTTGCGTACACGCTGGACGTTCCCGCGGAGGAGCGGGCGCGCATCCGCTTCGACCTCGCCATCACGAGCGTCCTGCTCGACGCCGGCGCGGGTCCGGACTGGCAGTACCATCACGCGCCGACCGGCATCACCGTCGGCCGCTCCGAGGGCCTGGCGCTTGCGAGCTTCGAGGCGTTCCGCAACGGCCTCTTCTCCTCCGACCCGGCGCGCCCGCTGCTCGCCGACGCCGCGGGCCTCAAGGCGCTGAGCGAGGCGAAGCTCGCGCAGGCTTTCCAGGTGGACGAGGGCAACCCGCTCAACGGGCTATCGACCCGCGCCGAGCTCATGCGCGTGCTCGGCGCCTCGATCGAGGAGCGGCTGTGGGGCGAGGCGGAGGAGCTCCGGCCCGGCGCGCTCTTCGACATCGTGCGGCGCGAGAGCGAGGCCGGCACCGCCTCGATCGGCTCGGCCATCGCCACCATGCAGTCGGTGGTGGGCGCCATATGGCCCGGGCGGCAGCGCCTGGGGGGGCTCAACCTCGGCGATACCTGGCATCACCCCATGGCGGGCGGCAAGGGGCCGGGCGCCGGCCTCGTGCCCTTCCACAAGCTCATGCAGTGGCTCTGCTATTCGCTCATCGAGCCGATGCAGGAGGCGGGCCTCGAGGTGATCGAGCAGGAGATGCTGACGCCGCTCGCGGAATACCGCAATGGCGGGCTCCTCATCGACTCCGGCCTCCTCATGCCGCGCCACCCGAAGGTGCTCGGAGAGGCGCATCAACCCGGCGACGAGGTGGTGGTGGAATGGCGGGCGCTCACCGTCGGCCTCATCCGGCTGGTGGCGGAGGAGGCGCGCGAGATCCTTGAGAAGACCGAACAGGAGCTGCCGCTCGCCTCGGTGCTCGAGGGAGGCA
>JBFXDI010000148.1:0-9672 GCA_050181295.1 Parvibaculaceae bacterium
ACTGCCCCGACGCCTCAGGCGGGATTCTCGAGGCTGAAGGTTTGCGCCTGGTCGTCATAGGCGAAGGCCTCGGCATAGCGGCCCCAGCTGATCACGGCGCGCAGCGTCTGCTCGGCGGCTTCCGCCGACATGTGGTCCTCCAGCTCGTCGAGGAAGCGGCTGCGCGGCGCGGTGTGGCTCGCGCGCTCGTCCAGCACGCGCCGCACATGCGCCGCGAGAGGCACGTGCGCGAGCAGGCGGCGGGCGAAGAGCCGCTTGCGCTCGTCGGTGTCCGCCGAAGCGAAGGCCATGCCAGCCTCTGTGAGGCGGATGTCGCCGCGCTCGACGCTCGCGAAGCGCAGCATCTGGAGCGTCTCGGCCACCGGGAACAGGTCGTCCGACTGCAGATGCAGCGTGGCGGCGATCACCGGCAGGTCGGCCTTGCCGCCATAGGGGGGCACCGCGACCGTCTCGAGGAAGCCCGCGAGAAGATTGGTCGAGACGCGCGGCAGCACCGTGCCGATGCCGAGCCCCGGCAGATGCTCGGCGCGCGCCTGCGTGGCGGCGCCAGGCGGACGCGCCATCATTTCCGCATAGAGACGCTCGACGACCTCCCGGAAGGTCGGATCGAGGCGATCGCGCGGCTGCGGCAGCTCGATTCCGACCTCGCTCACGATGCGCCCGGGATTGTTCGAGAAGACCAGCACGCGGTCGCACATGAGGACGGCCTCCTCGATGTTGTGCGTGACGATCATGACGCCCTTGATCGGGAGGCGGCCCTCCCCCCAGAGGTCGAGGAAATCCGTCCGCAGCGTCTCGGCCGTCAGCACGTCGAGGGCCGAGAAGGGCTCGTCCATGAGCATGATGCTCGGATGCACGACCAAAGCCCTTGCGAAGCCCACCCGCTGGCGCATGCCGCCGGAAAGCTCCCTCGGATAGGCCGACTCGAAGCCGTCGAGGCCGATGATGTCGATGGCGTCGAGCGAGCGGCGGCGGATCTCGTCGGCAGGCAGCCGCAACGCCTCGAGGCCGATCTCGACGTTCTCGAGCACCGTCAGCCAGGGGAAAAGCGCAAAGCCCTGGAACACCATGGCGATGCCCGGCGCGGGGCTTTCGACCTCGCGCCCGAGGTAGCGGACAGATCCCGAGGTCGGCGGGGCAAGCCCCGCGATGAGGCGCAGGAGCGTCGACTTGCCCGAGCCCGAGCGGCCGAGCAGCCCGACGATCTCGCCCTCCTCCAGCGTAAGGCCGATGCCGTCGAGGACGAGGAGATCGCCGCCGGCCGGCCTCGGAAAGACCTTGCGGACGTCGTGGATATCGAGGAGCGAGGCTTCTTCCATGGTCCACCCACCTTTCAGCCGAGCCGGAACCGGCGCTCCGCATGGCCATAGAGCGGACGCCAGAAGGCGCGGTTGATGATGATGACGAAGGCGCTCATCACGGCGATGCCGAGAACGATGCGGTGATAGTCGCCGGCCTCTGTCGCGCGCGCGATGTAGGCGCCGATGCCCCGCGCCTGCAGCCGCTCATTCCCCCAGCTCGCCACCTCGGCCACGACACTGGCGTTCCAGGCGCCGCCCGACGCCGTGATGGCGCCCGTGACGGCGAAGGGGAAAACCGCGGGGAGCGCGACCTTGCGCCACCAGAGCCAGCCCCGGATCTGGAGATTGGTGGCGATATCGCGCAGTTCGGAGGGGATCGCCGAGGCGCCAGCCACGACATTGAACAGGATGTACCACTGGGTGCCGAGGATCATGAGCGGGCTCAGCCAGATGTTCGGATCCAGCCGGAAGGTGACGATCCCCCAGACTGCGACCGGGAAGAGCAGGTTGGCTGGAAAGGCCGCCAGGAACTGCGCGACGGGCTGGATGCCGCGCGAAAGCGCCGGGCGCAGTCCGATATAGACGCCGACCGGAAGCCAGATCGCGCAGGCAAGGAGGATCAGCAGCAGCACCCGCGCAAGGGTCGCAAGGCCCAGCAGCAGCACTTCGGGAAGTTCGCCCAGCGGAACGCCCTCAGCGATGAAGCTTGCGCTCTTCCAGAGGGCGAGGCCGGCCAGCACGGCCACGGCCGCGAACCATGCCGCGTCCATCCATCGCGACGGAACGCTCCGTACTCCCTTGGGCGGCATCACCTCTCGCGGCGGCTTCCAGGGGAGCTGCGCGCGGTGGAGCGGACCTGCGAGCGGTGAGGCCGCCCATCCGACCAGCCGCGAGCGGCGCAGCATGGTGAGGACCCAGGACCGAGGTTCCCGGATGCCCGCTTCCTGCTGGAACCGGAACCGGCCTGCCCAAGCGACGAGAGGGCGGAACAGTAGCTGGTCGTAGACGAGGATCACGACCGCCATCGTGGCGATGGCCCAGCCGATGGCGAGAAGGTCGCGCCGCTCGATCGCGAGCGCGATGTAGGAGCCGATGCCGGGCAGCGTCACCGTGGCATTGCCGACCGTGATCGCCTCCGAAGCCACGACGAAGAACCAGCCGCCCGACATCGAGACCATCATGTTCCAGACGAGCTGTGGAATGGCGAAGGGAACCTCCACGCGCCAGAAGCGCATCCAGGCGCCGAAACGGAAGCAGCGCGAAACCTCGTTGAGCTCGTCCGGCACGGTGCGCAGCGACTGGTAGAAGCTGAAGGCCATGTTCCACGCCTGGCTCGTGAAGATGGCGAAGATCGCCGCGAACTCCGCGCCCAGCACCCGGCCCGGCGCGAGCGCCATGAAGAAGACGACCGTGACCGAGATGAAACCGAGGACGGGGATCGACTGAAGGATGTCGAGGAGCGGGATGAGGACGGCCTCGGCCCGCCGGCTCTTGGCGGCGAGCGTGGCGTAGGTGAAGGTGAAGACAAGCGAGAGCGCCATCGCGGCGAGCATGCGGAAGGCGGTCCGCACGGCGTATTCCGGCAGGCTCCAGGGATCGAGACTGACGCCGCCACCGGCTTCTGGCAGCGGCTGGACGACCGCCCTGCTGATATCGGCTAGGAAGACGAGCGTGCCCAGCACCAGGAGAATCGCGGCAAGATCCCAGAACAGGACGTGGCGCCGGCCGATGCCCGGCGGGGTCGGAAGAGCGGGCCCTTGCATCACCAGTCGTCCTCGACCATGAGGAGCGGTGGTGCGAGGCCGCACCGCCCGCGTCCAGCGCCCTCAAATAGCTCCGGGGCGGTGCGGCGCAAAGGGAACGCCAGGTGAAAAAGCAGCAAGAAATGGAGCCCCTGGCGAAGCGCATCCTGAAGGGCGACCGGGCGGCGCTCGGGCAGGCGATCACGCTGATCGAGTCCCGCCGCGCCGATCGCATGGCGGAGGCCGAGGCGCTCTACCAGAGGCTCCTGCCGCACGCGAGACCTTCGCGGCGCGTAGGCATCACCGGCGTTCCGGGCGCCGGAAAGTCGACCTTCATCGACCGCCTCGGACAGAACCTCACCGCGCGGGGCCACAAGGTGGCGGTGCTCGCCGTCGACCCCACGAGCCGGCGCACGGGCGGATCGATCCTCGGCGACAAGACGCGCATGGCAGGCCTCGCCAACGATCCGAACGCCTTCGTGCGGCCCTCGCCCTCCGGAGCGACGCTCGGCGGCGTCGCCCGGCGCACGCGCGAGACGATGCTGCTGTGCGAGGCGGCGGGCCACGACGTGGTGCTGGTGGAAACGGTCGGCGTCGGACAGTCGGAGACCGCGGTCGCCGACATGGTGGATTTCTTCCTCGTGGTGCTGGTGGCGGGTGCGGGCGATTCGCTCCAGGGCATCAAGAAGGGCGTGCTGGAGCTCGCCGACCTCATCGCCGTCAACAAGGCGGACGGCGACAATCTCGGGCGGGTGCGGGAGGCCGTGTCCGAATACCGCGCGGCGCTCGGCCTTCTCATGCCACACGACCCAAACTGGACGCCGCCGGTGCTCGCCGTCTCGGCGCTCGCCAATACCGGCGTGGACGAGATCTGGGCAGAGGTCGAGCGGCACCACTCGGTCATGGAGAGGACCGGCGCCTTTAAGGCGCGCCGCGCCGAGCAGCAGGTGCGCTGGATGTGGGCGATGCTCGAGGAACGGCTTCTCCACGAGGTGCGGACGCATCCCGAGGTCAAGCCGCTCCTGCCCTCGCTCGAGGCCGAGGTGCGGGCGGGCCGGCTTGCGCCGCAGCGGGCGGTGGCCGAGATCGCGGCTCGGGCGCGGACGGCCTGACCACCAACGTCACGTTGCAGCGGGCGCGTTTCCCGCCTAAAGTCGGAGGCAACGGGGAAGCGGAGGAAACTCCATGCGCATTCGGTCAATCGGGCTGCTGTCAGCAGCCTGCGCGGGCGCAATGGCTGCAAGCGGCGCCGGCCATGCACAGACGGCGAGCGGCACGGCCGTCGCCGTCATCCAGGCGACTCAGGTCGCCGGCGCCACTGGCTCGCGCGTGCTGCAGATCAACGCTCCGGTCTATTCCGGCGACCGGGTCAACACCGACCAGATCGGCGAGGCGCAGATCCGCTTCCGTGACGACACGCGCCTGGTGGTGGGCCCCAACTCCTCGCTGGTGATCGACCGCTACGTCTTCAACCCCGACAATTCCACGAAGGCGGTCTCCGTCAATTTCGCCAAGGGCGCCTTCCGCTTCATCAGCGGCACGAGCGACAGCCGGGCCTATTCGGTGCGCACCCCGACCGCCACCATCGGCATCCGCGGCACGGGCTTCGACTGCGCAGTGTCGCTCGCCTTCGGCACGGCCTGCGTCATCACGGAAGGGGTCATGGACTTCTGCGACGTGCAGGGCCGGTGCCTCCGCCTCGATGGCGGCCAATGCGGCGCGGCGATCGCGCCTCCCGGCCAGCCCGTGCAGCGCGTGAGCGGCGATAGCCAGAAAGTCAATCTGCTGCAGAGCCGCTTCCCCTACATCCTCGCGCAGTCGGGCCTCAGGCAGGACTTCCAGCTCAATATCGCGGCCTGCGGCCTGACGCCGACCCAGCAGCAGCCCGGTCAGCCCGTGCAGCAGCAGGGCCAGATCCAGGGGCCGCCGAACATCGCGCCGATCGTGGGCATCGCGGCCATCATGGCGGGTGTCGTGGTCGTGCCGCTGGCGATCTCCAACAACAACGACTCGCCACCCGTCAGCCCCTGACGGATGCTCAGAACTTTCTGGGCGGACGCGCCATCATGGCCGCCGCCCAGAAGCTTGCCGCCATCACGATCGAGCCCATGAGGATGGCGAGGAGGACGGCGGCGTAGGAGCCGGTGAAGGCCCAGAGCCAGGCGGCAAGGAGCGGAGCGAGCGCGCGCATGATCTGCGCCGGCGCGCCGATAATGCCGTTGACGGCGCCGTAGGCCTCGTCCGTGAGCATCTCGGGCACCGCGAGACCCCGGACGATGGTGAGGACGCCGTTCCCCGCGCCGTAGCAGGCGGCAAGCATCGCCACGGGAAGGAGGTCGGGCGGGACGAGGCAGAAGCCCGCGATCACCAGCGGAAAGATGCCGACGATCACGCTTCCGATGCTGCGCACCGGCGCGCGCGGCGCGAAGACCCGCACCACGATGCGTCCCGCCACCTGGGCCGGCCCGATGACCGCCATGATGGCGACCACCGTCCCGGCGTCGAGCCCGCGCTCGATGAGCAGCGGATAGAGATGGTAGGTGAAGGCGGAAAAGGCCAGCGCATAGGCCACGAAGGAGACCCCGAGCAGCCAGAAGACCGGCGAGCGCGACACCGCGGCGACGGCGGCGCGGCCTTCGAGCGGCGGCCGGTCGGGCGCGGCCGGACGCGGCCGGTCCTTCGCCGGATCGATGGCGAGCCAATGCAGCCCGGCGCAGAGGACGAGGTTCAGCGCGCCCAGCCCCAGGAGCGCGCCGCGCCAGCCGAAGCCGTCCATCATCGCCTGCACGAGCGGGATGAAGACGGTGCTGGCGAAACCACCGAAGAGCGTGAGCGTCGTGATGGCGTCGCGCGCTTCCGAAGGGCCGAAACGCCGCGCCGCCACGGCGAAGGCGGGCTCATAGAGCATGGAGGCCTGCAGGCCGCTGAGGCCCGCCGCGGCGATATAGAAGACGACGACGTTCTCGGTCATCGACCAGAGGATGAAGAGCACGCCCGCCAAAAGCGCGGAGGCGGTCATGATGATCCGGCCATGGCCGCGATCGATGGCGGCGCCGACCGGATAGGAGGCGGCGCCTGCGAGCAGGAGCCCGACGGTCGCCGCGCCGTAGAGCACGGGCTTCGACCAGCCGAGGTCGCGCCCCATGGCCTCGGCGATCAGCGGGAAGCTGTAGTAGAGCGAGCCCCAGGCGCAGATCTGGCCGATCCCGAGCCCCGTGATGAAGAAGCGGCGGCCGGTGGGGGGATGGTCGCTGAGCGGGTGATCAGGCAAGCGCAGGAATCCGGTTCAAGATCCCTCGCTAATCGAGACGCCCCGGTTTGTCACGTGCGGGCGGCGCCCCGCCGCCTTCTTTCCCACCCCAGGTGCGCGAGGGCGCGCACCTTCCAAGCGTTCTGCCCCTACTCCGCGGCGCGCTGAACGTAGCCGAGGCGGCGGTTGAGCTCGTCGAGGAGCGACATGGCGGCCTCCGCGATGACGGTGCCCGGCGGGAAGATGGCCGTGGCGCCCGCAGCTTTAAGCGTCTCGAAGTCCTGTGGCGGGATCACGCCGCCGACCACGATGGCGATGTCGCCGCGTCCATGCCCGTCCAGCGCCGCCTTGAGCGCCGGCACCAGCGTGAGGTGGCCGGCCGCGAGCGAGGAAATGCCGACGATGTGCACGTCGTTCTCGACCGCCTGGCGGGCGACCTCCTCAGGGGTAGAAAAGAGCGGCCCGATATCGACGTCGAACCCCAAATCCGCAAACGCGGTGGCGATCACCTTCTGGCCGCGGTCGTGCCCGTCCTGGCCCATCTTGGCGACGAGGATGCGGGGCCTCCGCCCATCTGCCTCCTCGAAGGCCTCGACCCTAGAGCGTGCGCGCTCGACCACGTCCGACATGCGGCCAGCCTCCTTGCGATAGACGCCAGAGATGGTGCGGATCTCGGCGACATGCCGGCCCCATACCGCCTCGAGCGCGGAGGAGATTTCTCCGAGCGTCGCCTTCGCGCGCGCGGCGTCCACGGCGACGGCGAGCAGGTTGCCACCGCCCGTCCGCGCCACCTCGCCCAGAGCCTTAAGCGCCGTCTCGCAGGCCGCCGGATCGCGCTCGGCTTTCAGCCGCACGAGCTTCTTGAGCTGGCGGGCGCGCACGGCGCTGTTGTCCACTTTAAGGATCTCGATCTTCGCTTCCTCGGCCGTGCGGTACTTGTTGACGCCCACCACCGTCTGGACGCCTGAATCGATGCGCGCCTGGGTGCGCGCGGCCGCCTCCTCGATGCGGAGCTTTGGCAGGCCCTGAGCGATGGCCTTTGCCATGCCGCCCATCCGCTCCACCTCCTCGATGTGCTCCCAGGCCTTCGCGGCGAGGTCGGCGGTCAGGCGCTCCACGAAGAAGGAGCCGCCCCAGGGATCGACGGTGCGGCAGGCGCCCGCCTCCTGCTGCAGGAAAAGCTGCGTGTTGCGGGCGATGCGGGCGGAGAAGTCGGTCGGAAGCGCCAGTGCCTCGTCGAGCGCATTGGTGTGGAGCGACTGGGTCCCCCCTTGCGTCGCCGCCATGGCCTCGATGCAGGTGCGCGTGACGTTGTTGAAGACGTCCTGCGCGGTGAGGCTCCAGCCGCTTGTCTGGCAATGGGTCCTGAGCGACAGCGAGCGCTCGTCCTGCGGATCGAACTGACGCATGAGCCGCGCCCAGAGCGCGCGGGCGGCACGGAGCTTCGCGACCTCCATGAAGAAGTTCATGCCGATCGCCCAGAAGAAGGAGATGCGCGGGGCGAAACGGTCGACGGGAAGACCCACGGCAATGCCCGCCCGCACATATTCGACGCCGTCGGCGAGCGTGTAGCCGAGCTCGAGGTCGGCGGTCGCTCCCGCCTCCTGCATGTGGTAGCCCGAGACCGAGATCGAGTTGAAGCGCGGCATCTTCTCGGCCGTGTATGCGAAAATGTCGGAGACGATCCGCATCGACTGCTCGGGCGGGTAGATATAGGTGTTGCGGACCATGAACTCCTTCAGGATGTCGTTCTGGATGGTCCCCGACAGCTTTTCCGTCGGAACGCCCTGCTCCTCGCCCGCCACGATGTAGAGCGCCATCACCGGCAGCACGGCGCCGTTCATGGTCATCGACACGCTCATCTCGCCGAGCGGGATGCCGTCGAAGAGCGTGCGCATGTCGTAGATGGAATCGATCGCCACGCCCGCCATGCCGACATCGCCCCTGACGCGGGGGTGATCGGAATCGTAGCCGCGGTGCGTCGCCAGATCGAAGGCGATGGAGAGGCCCTTCTGGCCGGCCGCGAGGTTGCGGCGGTAGAAGGCATTGGAATCCTCGGCCGTCGAGAAGCCCGCATACTGCCGGATGGTCCACGGGCTCGCGACATACATGGTCGGATAGGGGCCGCGCACGAAGGGCGGCGCGCCGGGCCAGGTGTCGAGCGCGTCGAGGCCCTCGACATCGGCCGGACCATAGCGGCGTTTCAGCGCGATGCCTTCGGGCGTCGTGAAGACGGTGTCGGCGGCGGTCACATCCAAGCTGGCCGGCAGCGCGAACGGCAGGGCGGAAAAATCCGGCAGCTTCGTCATGACGCATCTCCCGCGGGCGCGATGCCGAGCGCGGCATGGAGGCGCTCCAGCGCAGCGAGCACGTCCTGACCGGCATGGAGCAGGCCGTCGAGGCCGGACGCCTTGAGCACCGCCTCCTGCTCGCGCGGGCGGCCCGCCAGCAGCACCTCGCTCGCACCTGCCTCCTTCAACGCCCTCACCGCCGCGACGGCTCCCGCCTCATAGGCCGCGTCCGATCCGCAAAGGCAGGCGATGGATGCACCGCTCGTGCTGAAGCCGTCGGCCGTCGCGGGACCGCGCGTGGCGCCTATGCCGCCGGCCGCCAGCAGGTTCTCGATCCAGGCCGCCCGCGCCCCATGCTCGGCCAGGGAACCAAGGGTCGCGAGATAGACGGCGGGCCTCGCGCCGGTGCGCCCTGCAAAAGCATCGGCCGCGTCGCGCAAGCGCTCGAAGGGCTCGGAGAGGCGATGCTGAGAAAGCGGCGCGATATCCCCCTCACCCTTTTTTTGGCCGCCCCTGTCGGAGCTTCGCTCTTCCACGCCGCTTGCGGCCACCCTCCCCTCGGGGGGAGAGGGGCTGGGGGTGAGGGGAGGCTCGTTCAGGTTCGGGAACTCTGATACGCCGGTGAGCGGGATCTTGCGCGTGGCGATGGCGGCGTTGCGACGGGCGGCGGCCTCGGCGATACGTCGCTGCACGGCGCCGGAGCCAAGCGACGCAGAGAGCCCGCCCTCGCGCTCGATCTCCTGGAAGTCTGCCCAGGCCTTCTCGGCGAGCGAGCGTGTCAGCGCCTCGACATAGCCCGAACCCGCCGCCGGATCGGCGACACGACCCACCCCCGACTCCTCGGTGAGAAGCATCAGGATGTTGCGGGCCATGCGGCGGGCGAAACCATCCGCTTCACCGATCGCGGCCGTGTGGGGCAGCACCGTCACGCTGTCGGCGCCGCCCACCAGGCATGAGAACGCGGCGGTCGCGGCGCGCAGGAGATTCACATGCGGATCACGGCGCGAGAGCATGCGCCACGCCGTCTCGACATGCACGACGGCGGGCCTTGCCTCGACGTCCATCGCCTCCAGAATCCGCGCCCAGAG
>JBFXDI010000149.1:0-9596 GCA_050181295.1 Parvibaculaceae bacterium
CTTCAGCCTCCACTACAGGACCCACATCATCGCAACCTTCGACCTCAACGATCCCCCACAACCTGTTCACCATCTCCCCGAACAGGTGTTCACCTTGTCTCCGGTCTGAACAGTGGGGAGGCGGAAGCTTGCGACTGTAAGGAGCAAGCTTCGGAGGGGGTTGCGGCCTTAGTTACGACCCTCCCCCTCCTCATCCGCCTGCGGATCCACGATCACCCGCTCGATCCGCTCCACGCTCTCGCCGCCCTGCCCCGGATCGCGCTCGCCGTATTTCTTCGGCGCGAGCCGGGCGACGCGCCATTTCATGGTGTCGATGCGGAGTTTCGCGAGCGTTGCGGTGGCCGGGGTCGCGGACATCGCCTCGAGGTGGATCTCCTCGTCGAAGAAGTCGGCCTGGGCCTCGCGGGCCTTGAGGTAGCGGGCGCGGAAGTCGGCCTTGCGGTCGTCGTTCAGCCAGTCGAGCACCGTCTGCCGGCCCGGCATGTCGTCGTCGCTGCAGATCGCCCGAAGGCCCTCGCCCTCCGCGATGCGCTCGCAGATGCGGTCCGCGATCGCGCGGCTGTACTTCGATGGACGTGGCAATTCTCTGAAAACGGCGCGCGCCGCCCTTCCTGCCGCCTCCGGCACGAGCGTCGTCCGCAGGCGGGCGTTCGCGACGCACGGCGGCAAGGCGCACGGGGAGAGTGTGATGGTGCTGACGGTGTGAGCCGCGACGCGCCCGCGGTCAACGCATGCCGCGCAGCCTTCCGTGGGGCAGTCGCCGCTTTCGGCGGGGGGAGTCCTGCGCCGCCTATGGAACGAAACCGTACCCGCGGCATTCTCTCGATGCGGTTCGCAAACGGACCCGGAGAGCCCGGCCCCAGCCTCGCGGCGGCGGCAGGAGCCTCTCGACAGGGACTGTCCCGGTCGTGCCGGGGCGGCCCTCTCCGCTAAGGAATCGCGGCAGCCAGTCCTCGCGACGGCTGCTGTTGAAAGGACCCTCCCTCGGCAACGAGCGGAGGGTCATTTCGTTAGCCGGCAACGTTTCTTCGCCGGCGCCCGGACACCGCGGCATGCTCCCACCGTCCCGCCGGGAGGGTGAGGCCTCTGGCCTTGAGGAGGTAGGGCTTGGCCCCCCGTTCTCGCCCTCACCACCAGCCGACGAACAACCCGAGCCCCAGGAGGCCGGCCCCGCCGATCAGGCCAAGCAGAATGAATTCGAGCGTGCGGCCGGTCGGAAAGCGCATTCTTGTCGTTCGGTCCGATTGGACTGGCGGGTGACGGCTGTGCCAGCTGGGCTGCGGGTGGCGGAGGGTGAGCGGCGGCGGCGTCCGAACGGCACGCACCCCGATGCCGCCGCTCGGCGGCCGGGGCTCCACGCTCACCCGGTTTGTGCGCCAGCGCACCTGAACGGGGCTCGTCCGCCCCGTTCATCTGCCGTTCATCTTCCCATCCCGACCGCGCAATCGACACGGGGAGCGTCTCGTGGACCAACCACAAGCAGCCGCAACCGATGCCAGGAAAGCCAGGGAACGGCCACCAAGCTGATCCTGGAAGCCGCCAAGACCGGCGAACCTCCCATGTCCTGCCAACCATCACAGTCAATGCTGTGTTGCTGTCCGGATTTAGCAGTTGAGATAATAAGATAGTCGACGAGGCTACCGTGATTATATGGATTACTTATGATATATTCATCACCGCCGGCAACAAATATCGCGACGCGACGTTGGTGGATTGCGCCAGCCCCCCGTGGCGCTTCCACCGATGGAGAGAACCCATGTCCAGAATGACAGGTATGATCTCAGTCGCCTTGGCCGGCGGTCTGCTTGCAAGCGCAGCGTTCGCGCAGGATCCGGCGCCGCCCGGGGTCGAGCCGGACCCGGGCGACCTCGCCCGGTACGATGCCGCCAATGTCGACCCGGCTTTCCCTTTCGGTGACATCGACGTCACCGCCGCTGGCACGACGCGCGAAGAGGTCCTGGCGTTCCTGAGGTCGCTCACCGGGGCTCAGGTGCTGGAGACCATCCAGCGTTGCCATGTCATCAGCCCCTATATGGGCGGGGACTTCGAGGAGAACCCGCCGGCGGCCGGCGAAGCCGGAGCGCCCGCCGCGGGTGCCGCCGGTGCTCCCGCCGGTGGCGCCGCCGCAGCTCCGCCCGCGGCCGCGGCCGCGCCCGCTCCCGGCCCCGCCTACCCCGCCGAGGCCGCTGCGCTCTGCACCATGGTGAACGCGATCGTCTTCAACCTCGAAGATCCTGCCGCGGCCCCGGCCGCCGACGTGCCGCCAGCCCCGGGTGGCGCCGCCGCGCCGCCCCCGCCGCGCTAGCGGTCCACCATAACCGGCCCCGCCCTTGGGGCGGGGCCGTCATTCGCCGGTCCCCCTTGTTGCGCTCGTGGAGAATGAGGAGATGAAGACTCTGAGGCCATTACTGATTGCCGCCGGCTGTATCGTTGCGACCTCCGCCGCCGCGACACCCGACTGGGCTGCCGTGACCGCCGCCTTCGGCCGCGACGCGGTCGAGCAGCCCGGCGACGTTCACCGCTTCAACTTCCCGCGCAGCGACCTTTCCGTGACCGTCGACGGCGTCGAGGTCCGCCCCGGCCTGGCCCTCGGCACCTGGTTCGCCTTCGCCCCGATGGGCGACGACGCGATGGTGATGGGCGACATGGTGCTCACCGGCGACGAGATCGCCGCCGTCACCACGGCCCTTGCAGATGCCGGCATCGACATCACCGCCATCCACCACCACATTCTCCGCGCCGAGCCGATGACGTACTACGTCCATGTCGACGCGATGGGCGACGCGGTGGCAATCGCCGAAGGGCTGCGCGCCGCGCTCGAGACGACCGCGACCCCGCTCGATCCTCCGCCGGCCGCCGGCGAGCAGCCGCCGCCCGATATCGACATGGCAGGCATCGACGCCGCGCTGGGCCGCGCCGGCGAGGCCGCGGGCGGCATCTACCGCTTCAGCATCCCGCGCGCCGAGGCGATCACCGCCGACGGCATGACGGTGCCGAACGCACTTGGCCTCGGTACGGCGATCAACTTCCAGCCGACCGGAAACGGCGAAGCAGCGATCACCGGCGATTTCGTGCTCACCGCCGACGAGGTGAACCCCGTCATCGCGGCGCTTCGCGCTCACGGCATCGAGGTCACCTCGCTCCACAACCACATGCTCGACGAGGAGCCGCGGCTCTTCTTCATGCATTTCTGGGCGGTGGACAACGCCGTGACGCTCGCCGAAGGCCTGCGCGCCGCGCTCGACCTCGTCAACCTCGAGGCGGCCGATGCCGGCGGTGCCGCGGGCGCGGGGCCGGTCTTTGGCTTCACCGCGCAACAAGTGACGCAGGGCCGCGGCACCTACGGCAATGGCTGCAGCGGCTGCCATGGCGAGACGCTAGCCGGCCTCGACGGCGGTCCGCCGCTGACCGGCGACCTCTTCGCGCGCTGGTTCGACGGACCGGTCGTGGATCTCTTCACCTTCATCCACGAACGCATGCCCGCCGACCAGCCCGGTTCCCTGACCCCGCGCCAGGTCGCCGGCCTCGTCGCCTTCCTGTCGGAGCGCAACGGCTTCACCGCCGGCGACACCGCCCTGCCGGAGGACCCCGCAGCGCTCGCCGGGATGGTGTTCCGCTAGGTGCATCACGATGACCGCGCTGAGCCCGACCAGCGTCCGCTCGTCCTGCGAAAGCTGCGACCTCGACCCTGGTCTCCGATCACACATGCGACCAACTCCCGGCCGTCAGAGGGCAAGCCCGAATCCAAGGCAAGAACCGGTCCCATCTGACGCGCGCTGGCCCGTCCGAAGGTGCCCACACCCCGCAACCGGCGTTCCCGGGCTACGCCAGTCGATCGTCCGAAATCCGGAACCTAACGGTCCTCGCAACGTTGTGGGAGCACAGGTAAAGGAGACTGATCATGAACGCACTGATCTATCTCGTCGGTCTTGTCGTCGTCGTCGGTGCAGTCATTGCTTTCGTGTTCTAGTCGGCGTCGAAACGCGCGACAGGAACGCCGACCCACAAGCTCACATTCATCTTAGGTGGCCAATCGACGGCCACTCCGATCTCATCGCGATACCTCCGACTGGGGAGCTTGCCTCCGCGGTTGCGGCCTCTGTTGAGCCGCGCGGGACGACCGGCTAGTCTGCGGCCGGGAACGACCCGGAGGCATCGCGATGGGGGATCGTGTTCTTCCCCGGCTCGTGGCAGATCTCCGCGACGCGCACGGCTGCCACACCCTGATCCTCTACGGATCGCGCGCACGCGGCGACGCGACGCCGGTGTCAGACTACGACCTCATCGGCTTTCGCGAAGGCCGCGCCGCGACCATCCATGATGCGCGGCGGATCGGTGGCGTCTGGCTCGACGCCTTCCTTTGTCCCGATACCACCCGGCCCGGAACCCTGATGCGCGTCCGCGGCGGCCGGGTCCTCTTCCAGCGCGACGGGTTCGGCGACGCGCTCCTGGCGCGGCTGGAGCGGTTCCATGCTCGCGGGCCGAAGCGCCTCACGCCGTCGGAGATCGAGTCCCGCACGGCCTGGGCGCGCAAGATGCTCGAGCGCATGGCGCGCGGAGATGCGGAAGCGAACTACCGCCGCGCCTGGCTCCTCACCGCACTCCTCGAGGACTATTTCGCCATCCGCGGGCTGTGGTTCGAGGGGCCGAAACTGGCGCTCGCCTGGCTCCGTCATAACGCCCCCGACACATTCCGGCGCTTCGACCGCGCGCTCCGGCCGCGCGCGGAAGCGGCCACCATCGAGGCCCTGGTCGCCGACGTTGTTCCCCTCACCTCCGCCCCGCCAGGAACGCGCGGTGCACGGCGTTGAGGCCGAGGCGGAGGTCGCCGGTGAGATGCGGAAACTCCTCCTGGCGCCACAGGATCGCGTCGAAGGCTGCGATGATCGGCGAGCGGCTTTCGATGCTGGCGTGGCGGAGGCAGTCGACCACCGCATCGTGCCGCGCGATCGCCGCCTTTGCGAATGCCGTGTCCTCGCCGCCGCTCCGCCCCTCTGACGGCTCGATCGGCCGGCCCGGCGCGCCGATCGCGCGGAGATAGGCGGTCCGCGTGCCGAGATACCATTCGGCCGCGGTCCATTGATCGGCGGTGAGCTCCTCTCGCAGTCGCATCCGGCCGTGGACGGTGCCGGCGTTGGGGCGGCCGGCATCGGCAAGCTCGGCCAGCGCCCGCGGCAGTCCGGTGTGGCGCATCCGCGCCTCGACCGCGACGGCCCTGACCTCGGCTTCGCTCTCGACGCGCCGCGCGGTCACCGCCGACCGCCGCCGGCTGAGCCGCCCGTTCGGCTCGCGGCTCCCGGCCGGTCCGGGCAGCCCCGACCGCACCGCGTTCCGCCGCCGCCTCTTCCTCACGATCTTTGCCGTCATCGGTTCCTCATTGCCCTGTTCTCGAAATCGCATCGGCGCTTCGTGCGCCGGACCGCCGCTTCATTGCTGCCCCTCGACAGGGACCATATGTTGGTTTGCCGGCAAATCGTCCCGGCCGGCATTTCGCTCCACTCGGAGCTCCCGCGAAGGGAGCGCTGCGAGCGATGGCCGTGTCGATCGCATCCTCCGACCCCTCCACAGCCTCCTCCCCGGGCTTGACCCGGGGTCCATTGGCGATGCGTCGGAACGCTGATTCGAGACTCCGTATCGGTCGATGGGCCAATGGGCCCCGGGTCAAGCCCGGGGAGGAGACGGTTGATGGGTTGCGCGTCCATGCGAGGCCGAACGACTGCCGGTCTCCGCACCGAAGTCGGAGCATCCGACTTCCGGCACGGGGGCGGGACGGCCTCCGTCCTCATCTCGCGGTCGTTACGCCTGCCGCTGCTCCGCCGCGCCGGAACTCCGCGATCATCGCGGCGACCCGCGCCTTCGCGGCTTCGTCGGGCGGCGGGCGCGGCGGGGATGCCGTGAGGATCGCGTCGAGATCCGCGCGCTCGGCGTAGTGCGGGGCGAGGATCGCCGCGACCATCGCGAGGAGCTCCGCCGCGGTCGGCGCGAAGGTCCGGCTCGGCCCCTGCCCGATCGCGGCGCGCCGGCAGGCCTCGACGACGGCCCAGGCCGGCGGGCCGTCGAGAAGCTCTGCGTAGACCGCCACCGTCGCGGCGGCGTCGGACTCGTCGGCGGTCCGCGTCTTGAGGGCGACGAGCATCTCGGTCACCGCCATCACCAGGGCACGCGGATCGCGGTGGGCCAGCGCGGCCTCGAGCGCGGCGCGCCGGCGCCCAAGGAGCGCCCGTTCCGCGGCCGTCGGCGCAACGCCGGTGCCGAGCATCCGGTAGCGGCCGGGGCGGTCGCCGGCGACGGCGTTCCGGAGCGAGCGGACCAGCGCCCGGGCGTCAGGATCGAGCGGGGCCGGCGGGCCGGCGGACGGCAGTTCCGCCGGCGGCATCGGCCGGCTTCGCATCAAAAGGCTGGTCGTCATCGGCGTGTCCGTTGAGGCGGCGGTGGAGGGCGAGGAAACCGTTGGCAGGCGCTCCGGGCGGCGCCCGCGGGCGGACCGCCCGGCCCTCGAGCCAGGCGGGCTCGAAGCCGGCCCAGCCATTGGCGATCATCGCGTCCGCGGCCGCCCGGGGATCTCCGGCCCCGGCGAGTTTCTGGGCCAGAAGCCGCGCGCCGTGGGCCGTCAGCGGTTTCCGCAATCGCGCCCGATGCTCGACGACCGCAGCCGCGCGCTCCGCGTCGAGAACGACCCCCAGCTCGTCGACCGGCCGCCAGCGCCCTCGGCTGCTTCCGCCGGGTTCGCCGCTCTCGGGTGCCGAAGCCGGAACCGTCCGGGTCCGGTCCTCGCCCGCAGCGCGCGGCGAGCGAAGCGAGCTCTCTGGCTTCTGGATTCTGGCATCTTCGCCCGCGCGATGCTTGAGCGAGGCTTCTGCCAAGCCATTGTCATCATTGAGGTCGACCTCCCGGAGCGAGCGACTTTTTCCGCCTTTCGCGCCGTTTTCCGCGTGTTTTTCAGCGAGTTTTCCCGCGAGTTCGATCTCCTTCTCGGCGCGGGCGTTCGACAGCCCGTCACGTCGAAGCACCAGCTTCTCCTTCGCGATGAGTTGCGACCTGATCCCCTGCCACTTGCGGACCGTGATCCCGCACACGGCCGCGAGCCACCGTGCGTCGTCGGGGATCGGCCCGCCGCGGTCGTAGATCAGATCGAGGCAGATGCTGTAGGCGCCCTTCTCCTCGAGCGAGAGGCCGAGCGAGCCATGGATGAAGTCGGCGCCGAAGCGCTTGTACCAGGGACGCGCGGCCATCAGGCGCCGGCGCGCACCGCGGCCGCACCCTCCCCTTCGCTCCGATCCGCGGCGGCCGCGGCGAGCGTACGCAGCCGCGCGATCTCGGCATCGAGCGCCTTCCGCGCCGCTTCGAGCGTCGCGAGCCGGCCGGCGGCAGAGCGCGGCAGGCTGCGCGGCGCCGCCTTCGCTGCGTCCTTCTTCCCGGTCTTCGGATGGCGGACCTTCCAGCCCGTCATCCACACCATGCCGCGCGGCAGCGGCGCGCCGGTACGCACATGGTGGCGCATCACCGCGTGGCCGATGGAGGTGTGGTCGCGGTTGAACACGCGGCCGATCGCCGGCAGCGAGAGCGCGGTCTCCGCCACGCAGCGGTAGATCGCCTCGTGCCGCGCCGGGATCAGCGCCCAGGCTCTCCGCTCGGACAGGATGTCCTTCACCGGGATGTCGTGCTTCTCCGACACCTCCGCGATGATCCGCTGGCAGGCGCCAAGCGGGATCGCGGGCGGCATCGCGGCCGGCGCAGCGGCCCTGGGGACGGCCGGCGCCGGCCGCGCCGGAGGGGGCTCCACCGCGCCGGCCTTCGCCTGATATTCGCGCCCCGCCGCCTCGATCCGCCGGCCGGCGGCACTGCGCCCGATGGCGGCACCGGAAGCACCAAAGCTGTTCATCTTTTGTTCCTCGTATCACCTGTGTACGACCGGCCGGCCCGGGGCACAATGCCGAAGTGGTTCAGCGCCCCGGTCCATCCCCGGCGCACCCAAAAGGAAAAAGGGGCGTCCCCGCCGACATGGCGAAGCGGGGACGCCCCAGAGTGGCGAACTCGACAACAGCCGAGTTCCCACCAAGGAGGCGAACTGGCAACAGCCGAGTTCGCCAGCCGGGAGCGGTGGGGAGGGAGGGGGGACCGCTCGACCGGCGTTCGATCTCATGCCCATCATGTACGCTAGACGTACATCAACCGTCAAGACAATTTGTACATCCTGACGCATGTACGGGCCGTCCCTGCAGTTGCATGGTGCGCACATGCCGAAGGTTACGCCCCGTCCAAAGCCGGCGCCGCGCTACCGGCGGACATTCATCCGCCAGTGGCGTGAATTCCGTGGGCTGACGCTCGAGCAACTCGCCGATCGCGTCGGCACCACCCACGCCACGCTGAGCCGCGTGGAGCGCGGGCTCCAGCCTTACAGCCAGGCGCTTCTCGAGGCGGTGGCGGAGGCGCTGGGCTGCGAGCCGGCCGACCTCCTCGTGCGCGACCCTTCGGACCCCGAGGGCATCTGGACGGTGTGGGACCACGCCAAGCCCGGGGAGCGGCGGATGATCGTCGATCTCGCCAAGACCGTTACCAAGACGGGAACGTCCTAGATTTCAATATCTTGGGTTGCGCTGTGTACATCACGGCGTCAGGCCGATTCCATCATCTGTGTATTTGGTGCACATACGGCTTGTGACGTATGTACGGACTGCGTACATTTTGCGCGTCAGCATAAAGGCGCGGTCCCAATGATCAGCCCGGCAATCCAGCAACCCGCCGAACGCCCGCCCGCCCCTGCGAGCGCCCCGGCCACCGACCTCGCGCCGTCGGCCGTGCCGAGCCTGCCGCGGAGTCCAGCATCGCGGTCGGAACACAATTTCGCAGCCCACGCCTCCCCGGGCTTGACCGGAGGCCCATTGGCGTTGCCACCGGCCCGGAGTCCCGAAAACCCCGACGATTCCGCATCCGGCGAACCGCCATTGGACCCCGGGTCGAGCCCGGGGAGGAGCACGTGGATGGGTCTGTCCGCAACCGATCCGCCGTCGCAATCCTCCGCGCGCCAGTCATTGTCACCGGGCAATGAGCTCCCTGCCCTCCGGCTGCGCCACCCCGCCCCCAGCGGCGCGCTCCACCGCTTCGACATCGCGGCCGACCACCTCGCCGCCGCGCTCCTCCCGGCTCGCACCCGCTTCGGCGAACTCTTCCCCGCCCTCTCCGACGACCAGCGCATCGCGGCCGCGGAAGCAATGCCGGATCTGATGCGCGACATCCTCCACGCCGCGGACGATTTCATCCGCGCGCTCTGCCTCGACGCCGATGGCTTCATCGGCGGCGTCTTCAGCGCCTATGGGCGAAAAGCCGTCGGCTGCGTCGCCAGCGCCGGCTGGGAGACCGAAAGCTTCGATGCGGATTTCACCGACGCCGCGGAGCGGCTTCGGTGCGAGGCGGAGCGGCGGGAAGACGATTGACCGGGCGGCCGCAACAGGCTCCCGAGCTCCCCCCTTGAGGCAGGGGAATCGCATATGGCTTTTGGGGCTATTGCGGTAGGGTGCGAACAGGATTCTGAAGGTCTCTCCTTTGGTTGTGGAGGAGAGGCATGGATGGGTTTGGACGGCATTTTTCGCAGTTGG
>JBFXDI010000150.1:0-9454 GCA_050181295.1 Parvibaculaceae bacterium
CGGCGTGGTTCGGCACGATGTTGAGCGTCTCGCCGCCCGCAAAGCGCCCGACATGCTGCGTCGTGTAGGGCACGTCGTAGTCGCCGTCGCGTAGCCCCCGGGCGGCAATCTCGTCCTGGAGCTTGCGGATTTCCGACACGAGATCGAGCGCCAGGTGGATGGCGTTGACGCCGAGCGGCGCGAGGCTCGAATGCGCCTCGAGCCCCGTCGCCTCGACCCGGAGCGCGCGCTTGCCCTTATGCGCGGTGACGATCTGCATGAGCGTCGGCTCGCCCACGATGCAGAAGCGGGGACGGGGCGCCAGATCCTGCATCATGTCGATCAGCCGGCGGACGCCGAGGCAGCCCACCTCCTCGTCATAGCTGAAGGCGAACTGGAGCGGCACCGTGAGCCTGCGCCCTTTGGCCTTCTCGGCGAGCGCGAGGCATGAGGCGATGAAGCCCTTCATATCGGCCGTGCCGCGCCCGTAGAGCTTCCCGTCCGCGCGCCTGAGCGCGAAGGGCTCGGAACTCCAGGCCTGGCCTTCGCAGGGCACGACGTCCGTGTGGCCTGAGAGAAGCACGCCCGGAACGCCGGCGGGCCCGAGCGAGGCATGAAGGTTGGCCTTGCGCCTATCCTCGCTCGGCGCGAGCCAGCATTGGAAGCCGAGCGATTCGAGGTGCGTGCGCAGATAGTCGATGAGCGCGAGGTTGCTGTCGCGGCTGACCGTCGGAAAGGCGATGAGCTTCTCGAGATGGGAAAGGGTAGGGGACATCTCACAGACCTTGTCATGCCCGGACTTGTTCCGGGCATCCATGAACACCGATGGAGCTATGCCGGCACGGATGGCGTTCCTGGATTGCCGGGACAAGCCCGGCAATGACAATAGGGGTTTGGATTATCCCCGCAGCGTCTCCTCGACGAGACGAGCCCAGTAGCTCGCCCCGATCGGCAGGATCCTGTCGTTGAAGTCGAAATGCGGGCTGTGGAGGTTTGGCTCGTCCTCGCCGGCGCCGAGCCAGACATAGCTGCCCGGCCGCTTCTCGAGCATGAAGGAGAAGTCCTCCGCGCCCATGACCGGCGCGACATCCGGCTTCACCATGCCCTCGCCGACGACGCCGGCGGCGATCCGCGCGGCGTGGTGCGTCTCGGCCTCGGAATTGACGGTCGGCGGATAGCCGTAATTGTAGCGCACCTCAGCACTCGCGCCGTGCGCCGCGGCGATGCCCTTGGCCACCCGCTCCAGGTTCTTCTTGATGAGCGCCTGGATGTCCGGCTTGAAGCTCCGCGTCGTGCCGCGCATGACGACCTCGGCCGGGATCACGTTCCAGGTGTCGCCGCCATGGATCTGGGTGACCGTCACGACGCCCGCCTCGATCGGATCGACATTGCGGCTGACGATCGACTGGAGCCCGGTCACGATCTGGGCTGCGATGACCACCGGGTCGTTGCCCTGGTGCGGCATGGCGCCGTGCGCGCCGTGGCCCGTGAGGATGATCTCGAAGGTGTCGGCGGCCGCCATCATGGGCCCGACCTTGAGGCCGATCTCGCCCACCGGCGCGCCCGGCCAGTTGTGCATGCCGTAGACGGCGCTGATCGGGAACTTGTCGAAGAGCCCGTCCTCGACCATGGCCTTGCCGCCGCCCTCGTTCTCCTCCGCCGGCTGGAAGATGAAATAGGCGGTGCCGGCGAAGTCGCGCGTCTCGGCGAGGTACTTGGCCGCCCCAAGCAGCATGGTCGTGTGCCCGTCATGCCCGCAGGCGTGCATCTTGCCGGGGTTCTTCGAGGCGTAGGGCTTGTTGGTGAGCTCATGGATGTGAAGCGCATCCATGTCGGCCCTGAGCCCGATCGCGCCGGAGCCCTTCCGCTTGCCCTTAAGCACGCCCACGAGCCCGGTGCGGCCGATGCCGCCATGCACCTCGATGCCGAAGGTTTTCAGCTTCTCGGCCACGAAGGCCGACGTGCGGTGCTCCTCGAAGGCGGTCTCCGGATGGGCGTGGAGGTCCCGCCGCCACTCCGTCATCTCGCCGTGCAGGTCCTTGATCCGGTCGTGAACCGCCATGCGTCTCTCCCTGAACTGTCAGGGCCGCGTCATAGCACGCCGGATCGGTTCCTCGAAACACGTCATGGCCGGCCTTTGAGCCGGCCATCCTTTTCTTGCGGCGAGACAAAGGATTGCCGGGTCAGGCCCGGCAATGACGAAGGAATAGCGGGATGACGGAAGGGTCGGCTCGTGCTCGCCATGCAACCTGCACCCCTCCCCTTGAGGGGGAGGGGCAGGGGTGGGGTGGCGGATACTTCCTCGAGGCTCATTCCCCACCCGGCCGACGCTTCGCGCCGACCGACCTCCCCCCAAGGGGGAGGTGTGCTCTCGAAACGTTTGGATACTCACTCCCGCCGCATCGCCCCCGAGGGGGAGGTGTGGGCCCGTCAGACGACCTTCACTTTGAGGCTGCCGACGCCCTCGACATGGCCCTCGAGCAGGTCGCCGCGCTTCACCGGGCCGACGCCCGCGGGCGTGCCCGACATGATGAGGTCGCCCGGCTTAAGCTCGAAGAACCCGGAGAGGTAGGAGATCATCTCCGGCACCTTCCAGATGAGCTGGTTGAGGTCGCCCTCCTGGCGCGTCTCGCCGTTGATCTTGAGCCACACCGCGCCCTTGTCCGGGTGCCCGATCTCGGAGGCCGGAACGATGGGGCCGCAGGGAGCCGAATGCTCGAAGGCCTTGCCGATCTCCCACGGCCGGCCGAGCTTCTTGCACTCGCCCTGAAGGTCGCGCCGCGTCATGTCGAGGCCGACGGCATAGCCGTAGACGCAGTCCATGGCCTTCTCGAGCGGGATGTCCTTGCCGCCCTTCGAGAGCGCCACGACGAGTTCGATCTCGTGATGCACGTCGGAGGACTTGTCCGGATAGGGAAAGTCCTCGCCCTCGATCAGCAGGTTGTCCGGGTTCTTCTGGAAGAAGAACGGCGCCTCGCGGGTCGGGTCGTGCCCCATCTCGATGGCATGCGCCGCGTAGTTGCGCCCCACGCAGTAGATGCGATGGACCGGGAAGATGGCGTCCGTCCCCTTCACCGGCAGGGTGGCCTGCGCGGGCGGGGCGATGACGGTGTTGCCCCGGGCCTCCTGTTCAGTGACGTGCCGCTGCATAATAGTCGACCTTTCTCTCAAGCCAGGCGAGGAACTCGTTGATGGCGAATGCGAACGCGAAGAGCACGAAGAGCAGCGCCCAGAAGTGCTCCATGAGGAAGCGGGAGGAATAGAGCTCGAACAGGCGTCCGAAGCCCACGATGGAGACGAGGAGTTGGCCGATCACCACGCCCTTGACCGCGCGGATCATGCCGAGCCGGACGCCCGACAGGATCTCCGGCAGCGCCGCCCACAGATAGATGCGCGAGAAGGCCTGCCAGCGGGTGGCGCCGAAGCTTCGTGCCATGTCGACGAGCGAGGGCGAGATGCCGCGCACGCCGGCGCGTGCGTCGAGCACGATGATCCAGATCGCGAAAAGCACCACCGTCATCACGATCGTCGTCTCGCCGAGGCCGAAGATCACCATGATGACGGGCACGAGCGCCGAGAGCGGCGAGGCGAGGAACATGTTGACCCAGGGGAGCAGCATGCGGTCGGCGATGGCCGAGCGGCCCATCAGCACGCCCAGGGGCACGCCCACCAGAATGGCGATGGCGTTGCCGATGAGGAAGGACTTGCCGGTGATCCAGAGCGCGTCCGCGAAGGTCGCGGTCGGCACGATCTCGAGCATGCGCACGAAGATGCGCGACAGGGGCGGCAGCACCAGCGTGCCGCCGATGCGGCCCGCGATCTCCCAGATCGCCGCCCACACCAGCAGCGAGGCCATGAGCGGAATTTTGATGCGTCCGAACTGCATGGCTCAGTCTTCGCTCGTGTTGTCATGCCCGGACTTGTTCCGGGCATCCATGAACACCCACGGAAGAAACCTGCCGAGGCCGGTGTTCATGGATTGCCGGGTCAAGCCCGGCAATGACAGATTGAGAGGCTTCCGCATCAGTCGAGATACCTTTTCAGGCCCTGCCAGATCTCCTCGACCGTATCGAGATAGGCGCTGTCGCGCCGGATCTTCTCGGGATCTCCGCCGCGCGGAATGTCGGGCTCGACGATCGAGGAAACGCGGCTCGGACGGCGCGCCAGGAGCACGATGCGGTCGGAGACGTAGACGGCCTCCTCGATCGAGTGGGTGACGAAGATGAAGGTCTTCCGCTCCTTCTCGACCAGCGCCAGCAGATCCTCCTGGAACTTGCGGCGGGTCTGCTCGTCGACCGCCGAGAAGGGCTCGTCCATGAGCAGCACCTTGGCATCGACCGCGAGCGCGCGGGCGAGACCGACGCGCTGGCGCATGCCGCCCGAAAGCTCGTGCGGAAAGCTGTTCTCGAAGCCTTTGAGCCCCACCTGCGCGATGTAGCGCCCGGCGATGGCCTCGCGCTCGGATTTCCCCACCCCCCGGAGCTCGAGCCCGAAGGCGGCATTCCGCATCACGCTCGCCCACGGCATGAGCGCGAAATCCTGGAACACGAAGGCGCGCTCGGGTCCGGGGCCCGTCACCACGCGGCCGTCGACCGTCACTTCGCCCGAGGTCGGCTCGAGAAGCCCGGCGATGATCTTGAGAAGCGTCGTCTTTCCGCAGCCCGAAGGGCCGAGAAGCGAGGTGAGCCTTCCCTCCGGGATGTCGAGCGTGATGTCGCTCAGCGCCTCGACGCCGCCCTCGTAGATCTTCGAGACGCCCTTGACCTCGACCATGGTCCGGGGAGACGCGTCCGTCGTCTTCATTGCCGCCTGCGCAACCGCCATCAGGATACCCGCTTGTCGGGCCGGAACAGGGCGACCTCGACCCGCTCCAGCAGTTCGATGAAAACGACCGCCACCGCGATGATGGTGAAGATCGCGGCATACATCTTCGGATAGTCGGCGATCGACTGGTTGTAGGTGATGATGTCGCCGATGCCGGTCGGCGTGATGAGGAGCTCGGCGAGGATGACGCCGATGAAGCCCGCCGCGCAGCCTAGCCTCAGGCCCGCGAAGATCATGGGGCTCGCGGCCGGCAGGATGACCTTCAGGATCTCCTGGCGCCGGCTGCCGAGGAAGGCGCGGCTCATCTCCACGAGCGACCTGGGCGTGTGGCGCACCGCGTTGAGCGAATTCAGCACGATCACGGGCATCGCCATGATGCAGACGGTGAGCACCTTGGAGGCAAGGCCGATGCCGTAGGCGAAGGTGAGGATCGGGATCAAGGCCGCGAGCGGCGCCGACTGGGCGATGATGAAGAGCGGCGCCATCAGCCATTCCGCGAAGCGGTTGAGGCCCATGGCGAGGCCGAGCCCCACGCCCAGGATCACCGAGATGGAAAGCCCGAGCGCCAGCGGCTTGAGGGTGATCCAGAGCGCCTTCGCAAGCGTGCCGTCGGAGATGAGCTGGCCCAGCGCCGACATGGTCTCGATGAACGTGGGGAAGGCCGGGCTGATCGGGATGCGCCCGGCATACTCCCAGGCGACGACCACGATCGCGACCGAGAGCAGCCGCAGGAAGAGCGCGCTGGTCAGCACGCGCCAGGCGGCCGTCCGTCCCGTGCCCTCGATAGCTGCGCCATGCGAGATCGTGGTCATGTCCAATCCTTCAGATCGTCATGGCCGGGCCTGACCCGGCCATCCTTTCTTCGCGCCGACGCGGCCAAAGGATGCCCGGCTCGGGGCCGGGCATGACGCCATGCTAGGCCTTCACCCGCCGAGGCTCTTCTTCGCCGCCTCGAGGGGACCGAGGTCCCAGAACTCCTCGACCTTGAGGTCGGCCGGCTTGCCCTCGAGCTGACCCGCCTCGGTATAGAACTCGAAGTCGGACTTCGCCGCCTCGGCGCCGCCGCCATTGACGTCGAACAGGCCTTCCTTGGCCGCTTCGGTGTAGAAGGGCACCACCTCGTCCAGGATCTCCTTCGGCTGATCGGCAAGGAGATTGCGCTTCGCCCGCTCCTCCTCGACGACATTCGGATTGTCCTTCATCTCGCGCCAGAGCTTGAGCAGCTCCTCCACGATGATGTTCACCTGCTCGGGGTTCTTCTTGATCCAGTCATCGGTGCCGAAGACCACCTCGTCGCTTGCCGGGTTCTCGACGCCCGGCAGCACGTGGAACTTGTCCGGCGCCTTGCTCATGAGGAGGTTCTTGTTCGCAAGGTCGACGATGGTCGCCTTGATCTGCCCGTTGATCATCGCGATGATCCGGTTCTCGGATCCCGGAACGTAGCTGCGCTCGCCGAACTCGATGCCGTTGCGCTTGGCGAGGATGTTGCCGATGGCCTCGGTGCCGGAGCCACGGGCGTGGAAGGTGAAGGGCTGGCCGTTCATATCCGCCCAGGTCTTGTACTCGTTCGAGACCACGGGGAAGAAGATCAGCCGCGACATCTGGAACACGATCTTCAGCGGCACCTTCGATTTCTGGATCACCGAATAGGGGGTTCCGACGCAGAGGTCGGCCTGTCCGCCGACCAGCGCCTGGATGGAGAGCTCCTCCTTGGCGAAGGAGGTGAGCTCGTAGTCGACGCCGCGCTCCTTGGCGCGCTCGAGCGCCACCACGAAGGCGAGCGTCTCGACCGACACCACATCGCCGAGCGCCACGCGCACCTTCTCGGCGGCCTCGGCCGTGGCCGCAGCCATGCCCAACGAGAGCGCGACCGCGGCGGCGGCGCAGGCGCGCAGGGGCTTCGTCCAGATCGTCATGCCGTTCCTCCCTGATATCGGCCGTCCGCGTGGATCGCGGGGCCGCTTGCAATGCTCTTGCCGGCAGACGTACCTCTGCCTTGACGGACACTCTAACCAATTCTTGATTGGTTAGGCAACAACGTTGTATTGGTTATTCCAAGGAGCAGGATGGCCATGGATGAAGGACAGGGCGCGCTGACCCAGCTTCGGGCGTACCTCGCCCAGCAGGACGCCGAGGCGAGTCCCAGGCTGCCGCCCGAGCGCGAGCTCTGCGAGTCGCTCGGCGTGTCGCGGGGCGAGCTCAGGAAGGCGCTCGCCATCCTGGAGCGCGAGGGCGAGGTCTGGCGGCATGTCGGCAAGGGCACCTTCCTCGGCAGCCGGCCGGTTGAAGAAATTTCCGGCGTCGCCGTCATCGCGCACCAGACCAATCCGCGCGAGGTGATGCTGGCGCGGCTCGCCATCGAGCCGCAGATCGCCGGCGAGGCCGCCCTCAGCGCCACCGCCGAGGAGATCGCCGAGATGCGCGACTGCCTGCGCGGCTCGCAGGTCGCGACAAGCTGGCGGCAGTACGAGAACTGGGACAACCGCCTTCACCGCACGGTCGCCGAGGCGACCCACAACACCGTGCTGCTCGCGCTCTTCGACACGCTGAACGCCGTGCGCCGCGCCGTCGTCTGGGGAAGGCTTAGGCCCGAGATCGAGCGCCCGCCCTCCGATCATCACAGCTTCGCTGAGCACGAGGCGCTGGTCTCGGCCATCGCCGAGCGCGACCGCCAGGGCGCGGCTGGCGCCATGCGAGTCCATCTCCACTCGGTGCAGCAGCACCTGCTCGAGGTCCGCGCCGCCGCGGAGTGAGTTTCAAGGCATTCCCAGCGCACACCTCCCGCTCGGGGGCGATGCGGCGGGAGTGAATATCCAAACGTTTCGAGAGCACACCTCCCCCTCGGGGGGAGGTCGGTCGACGCGACGCGTCGGCCGGGTGGGGATTGAACCTTGGGAAACGGTATCCGCCACCCCACCCCTGCCCCTCCCCCTCGAGGGGAGGGGTGCGATGCGGCGGCCCCGACAAGCTTGAGGGCGAGTCCAAGGAACCATCCGGCACCCACGGCATTGTGGGGAGGGGCGCCGGCAAGCGCGGTTTCCCGAGGGGAGAAGCATGGTCAAGCGGTACGCGGCCGTCCTGAACGCCGGCGCCGGAACCATACGGGGCCGCGATCCGCAGGAAATCGTCCAGGCGGTCGAGCGCACGTTCTCCGAGCACGGGCACGAAATCGACGTGACCCTGACGGAGGGTCCCTCGATCCGCGCCGCGATCGAAAAGCACGCCAGGCGCAAGGACCTCGAGGCGCTGATCGTCGGCGGCGGCGACGGCACCGTCTCCACCGCGGCCTCGCTGCTCCAGGGCACCGACATGCTGCTCGGCGTCCTGCCGCTCGGAACCATGAACCTCTTCGCGCGCTCGCTTAAGGTGCCGCTCGTCTTCGAGGAGGCGCTGCCGGCGGTCGCGGCGGGACGTCCCGCCAAGGCCGACATCGGGCTCATGAACGGCAGGCCCTTCGTGCATCAGGTCTCCTTCGGCCTGCAGCCGAAGCTCGTGACGCTCAGGGAATCGATGCAGTACGGCGCGCGCGCGGGAAAGATCCTCGCGAGCCTGCGCGCCTTTCTCATAGCACTCCGGAGCCCGCCGGTGCTGGCGCTCAAATGCGATATCGACGGAAAGCCCTTCTCGATCGAGACGCCGGCGCTCGCGGTCTCGAACAATCTCTATGGCGCCGGACATCTTCCCTATGCCGACGACATCGACGGCGGCGTGCTCGGCGTCTACGCGCTGACGTCGAGCCACTGGCGCGACATCGCGCAGGCGTCCGCGGACGCCACGCTGGGCAACTGGCACTCCAACCCGCAGATCAAGATCTTCTCGGCCCGCGAGGTCACGGTCGAGCGCCGCCACGGGCGTGCCGTCACCATCAGCGTCGACGGCGAGCTCCTGCGGATCGCGGGCGCCGTCCGGGTGGAGATCAAGCCCCAGGCGCTCAACGTGATCCTGCCGGTGGCAGCCGAACCTGCGAGCGGCGGGGCGACCGCCTGAGTTCCGCTCGCCTCTCGTGGCGGCTTGTGTTGAAGATGGATGGTTTAAGTTCGTCATTGCCGGGCTTGACCCGGCAATCCTTTTCACGGACGCGCGTGGACCCAAAAAGATGGCCGGCTCGGAGGCCGGCCATGACGCTCTCAGGCAGCTTTATCCGCTACCCCACCACCTCCGCCGTCTCGAGCACGGCATGCAGCAGCACGTCGGTTCCGGCCTTGGCCCATTCGGGCGTGATGCGCTCCTCCTCGTTGTGGCTGATACCCTTCTCGCAGGGGCAGAAGATCATGGCCGTGGGCGCGACGCGCGCGATGTAGCAGGCATCGTGCCCGGCGCCCGACACGATGTCGCGATGCGAATAGCCGAGGCGCTGGGCCGCGCGCCTGACCGCGTCCACGCAAGTTCTGTCGAAGGGCACGGGGTCGAAGGCGAAGGCTTCCTCGATGCCGATCGAGAGGCCGGCCTCCTTGGCGATCTTCTCCGAGCCCTCGATCAGCCGCTTCAGCATGTCGCCGAGAACGGCGGCCTCCGGATGCCGGATGTCGATGGTGAGCTCGACCCTGCCGGGGATGATGGTGCGCGTGCAGGGGTGGACGACGAGGCGACCGACGGTCCCGACCGCGAGCGGCGCATGCGCGAGCGCGGTTGCGCGCACGAGCTCGATCAG
>JBFXDI010000151.1:0-9158 GCA_050181295.1 Parvibaculaceae bacterium
GTCGTTCCGGAAACCCTCTTCCATCCGCTTCGGCGTGAGCCCGCTCGTCATCCGGCATATCGACGTGTTCGAGGCCGTGCAGCGGCTCAAGCGCATCCTCGCGGAGGAAACCTGGCGACAGCCGAAATACGCCAAGGTGTCGGTGTGAGGCGCGCGCCGCTGCCTGGCCCCCCCTCCCCACAAGGGGGAGGGGAACATCGACCTCCTTCTTCCTCCCCCTCGATGGGGGAGGTCGGCGCGCAGCGCCGGGTGGGGGTGCCATGACCCATCCCATCCGTGGTCCCAATCCCTTCAAGCTCGGCATCTTCTCCGCCAATGCGGACGGCGGCCTCACCCTCACGACGGTTCCCGAGCGCTGGCAGGCGCGCTGGGAGGACGTCGAGGCGGTCGCGCGGATGGCGGATCAGGCCGGCATCGAGTTCTTCCTGCCCATCGCCCGCTGGAAGGGCTTCAAAGGCGTCACGAACTCGCGCGAGCACTCCTTCGAAACCTTCACCTTCGCCGCCGCCCTCGCCGCCGTGACGCGGCGCATCGGCATCTTCTCGACCATCCATGTGCCGATGATCCATCCGGTCTATGCGGCAAAGGCGCTGGCGACCGTCGACCATGTGAGCGGTGGCCGCGCCGGGCTCAACATCGTGGCGGGCTGGAACCCGGATGAGTTCGCCATGTTCGGGATCACGGCGGAGGAGGAGCGCTACGCGCAGGCGCTCGAATGGTACGAGATCATCTGCCGCCTCTTCAGCGAGGAAGCGCCTTTCGACTTCGAGGGCCGCTACTATCGGCTCAGGAACGTCTCGGGAAAGCCCCGCCCCGTGCAGCGGCCGAGGCCCGTGACGCTCAATGCCGCATTCGGGCCGCCGGGACGCGACTTCGCAGCAAGGACCTCGGATTTCCTGTTCACGACCTTCTCCGAGATCGAGGCCGGCCGCCAGCACATCGCGGATATCCGGGAGCGCGCGACGAAGGTCGGGCGCGAGGTCGGCGTCTTCACCACCTGCCATGTCGTCTGCCGGCCAAGCCAGGACGAGGCCGAGGCCTATTACGAGCGCTACGCCGTGGCCGAGGCCGACCATGCGGCGGTCGAATACCATATGAGCCAGAAGCGGAAGTTCGCCGGCAGCCATGACGAGGCGACGTTCCGGCTGCACGCCAAGCGTTTCGCGGGCGGCGCCGGCACCTATCCGCTCATCGGGACGCCCGACCGGATTGCCGAGGAGATGGTCCGCATGCACCAGGCGGGTTTTTCCGGGACGACCGTCTCGTTCGTCAACTTCCTCGACGAGATGCCGTATTTCCTCGCGGAGGTCCTGCCGCGCCTGCGCGATGCGAGACTGAGGGTAGAATGACAGGCATGGACTGGTACGAATCCGGTGGCGGCGCTTTGCTCGGCCTTGACCCGTCGCTGCTGCCGCACTGGGTGGGATACCCCGACCCAGGATACGAGGAGATATCCAACGACGCATCGAGATATCTCTCCCTCGCGGACATCGGAAGCGGGAAAGGAATCGTGCTTTGGGGGGAGCCCCTGCCCGCCGCCTTCGATCAATGGAGAAGCCTGATTGTCCGGGCGATGTGGGTCGACGATGAAAAGGCAATGCAGCAGTTTTTCTTGAATCCAGTTCTCGATAAGTCGGACATGACTGAGACTGTTCAATTCAACAACGCATCCCTGGATCTGGTCTTCTTCGATTCCGCTTACGGTGGAGAGCGTCCAGAGATCCTGCGAAACGGCAAGATGGTGTCCAAATTGCCATCGCTCCACCTGCCATCGGCATCCACCACCATCTACACATACGAGATTGAGAAAGACGGAGCATTTGCCGCGGTAGTCCACGAATTTGCCGCGCGACCGCGATGAGCGCCCTGCCCACGGCCTATTTCAATCCGCCGCAGCGGCTGCCCTTCGTGCTGCCGACGCCGCCGGAAGGCCGTCGGCTTGTGAGCCTCGCCATCAACGAGAGCGCCTTCGGATGCTCGCCGCTTGCGCTCGAGGCGGGCAGGCGGCGCCTCGAGGAGCCCAACCGCTATCCCGACCCATCGAGCGCGGAGCTCCGCGCCGCCATCGGCGAGGCCCTAAGCCTCGATCCCGAGCGGATCGTCTGCGGCAACGGCTCGGAGGAGCTTCTCGACGTCATCGGGCGCATGTTCGCACGGCCGGGCGACGAGATCCTGATCTCGCAGTCGGGCTTCTTCCAGTTCGCCGTCGTGGCGCAGCGCGTCGGCGCGACGCTCAAGCGCGCGCCGGAACGCGACCTCGTGACGGACGTCGATGCCCTGCTCGGACTCGTCGGGCCGGAGACGAAGATCGTCTTCCTCGCCGTTCCCAACAACCCGACCGGCACCGTGCTTCCGGCAACGGAGGTGGCGCGGCTGGCGGAGGCGCTTTTCCCCCAGGTCGTGCTCGTCCTCGACCTAGCCTATGGCGAGTACCTGCCGCCGGGCGAGCTTGCCGCCCTCATGGCGCTCGCCTCTTCGAGCGAGCGGATCATCGTCACGCGCACCTTCTCGAAGGCGCACGGGCTTGCGGCCCTCCGCGCCGGATGGCTCCTGGCGCCGCTCTGGATGACCCCCGGCCTCAACCTCTTGCGTGGCGTCGGCAACGTGAACGCCATCGCCCAGGCGGCCGCGGCCGCCGCCATTCGCGACACGGACTTCATCGCCGAGGTGGTCACAAGGACGGCGGTCGAGCGGGAATTCCTGTCCGCGGCGCTCGACCGGCTCGGGCTCTTCCACGTGCGCGGCCTCGGCAACTTCCTCCTCACCCGCTTCCACGATGCGCCAGGGGGGACAGTTGCGGATTTCCTGCCCTTCGCCATGGCGGAAGCCGGCATCTGGCTCAGACCCGTGGGCGAGCCTGGCTTCGACAACCACAGCCGGCTGGGGCTCGGCACGCGGCAGGAGAACAGGCTTCTGGTGGCGACGCTCGAGCGGTTCCTGTCTTAAGGAATCCTCAATGACAGCGTTCGGGCAGCCGAAGTAGGATCAGGACATCTTCCAGGGAGGGCTAAAATGAAAAAATCCGTGCTGTTGTTGTCGGCGGCCGCGCTCATGGCGTTCACGTCGCTCGTCCAGGCCGAGGACACCAAGATCGGCGCGCTCATGGATGTGACGGGGCCGATCGCGAGCTTCATCCCGCCGCTCATGAACGCCGTCAATCTCGCCATCAAGGACGTGAACGACAATGGCGGGCTCTTGGACGGCAAGGCCGTGATCGTGGTGGGCGACAGCCAGGCCGCCTCGCAGCCCGCGATCGACGCCGCCAACAAGCTCGTGAACGTCGAGAACGTGGTGGCGATCATGGGCGCGCTCGCCTCGGGCTCGACCATGGCCGCGGCGAGCGCCGTCACCATTCCGGCAGGCGTGGTGCAGCTCTCGCCCACCGCGACCTCGCCCGCCATGACGGACCTTAAGGACAACGACGTGATCTTCCGCCTCGTGCCCTCCGACAACTATCAGGGCGACGTGCTGGCGAAGATCGTCATGGACGAGGGCATCAAGAAGGTCGCGATCACCTACGTGAACAACGACTACGGCGTCGGCATCGGCAACACCTTCAACGAAGCCTTCAAGAAGGCGGGCGGCACGGTGACGGCCTTCGAAAAACACGAGGACAAGAAGAACTCCTACCGCTCCGAGCTCGCGACGCTCGCCAAGGGCGAGCCTGAAGCGCTGGTGGTCATCGCCTATGCCTCAGGCTCCGGCGCCAAGATCGTGAAGCAGTCGATCGAGGCCGGCCTCTTCAGCCGCTTCATCGGCACCGACGGCCTGCGGGACGACCAGCTCATCAAGGAGGTCGGCGCCGAGACGCTGAAGACCTCGTTCTTCTCCTCGCCGACCTCTCCCGCCGAGAACGCCGCCTCGGCCAAGCTGCGCGAGGCGTTCAACAAGGAATATGGCGAAGGCGCCGACAAGCCCTTCGTGGATCAGACCTACGACGCGACGTTCCTGCTGGCGCTCGCGGTGGAGAAGGCGGGCTCGGCCGACCGCTCGAAGATCTCCGCGGCGCTGCGCGAGGTGGCCTCCGCTCCCGGCGAGAAGGTTGGACCCGGCGAATGGGCGAAGGCCAAGCAGCTCATCAAGGAAGGCAAGGACATCGACTACGAGGGTGCTGGCGGGTCCTACGAGTTCGACGCCAACGGGGACGTCACGGGCTATATCGGCAAGTTCGTGGTCGAAGGAGAAACCTACAAGCAGATCGGCATCTTCCAGTAGCCGCAGATCTCTCGTCATGGCCGGGCATCGACCCGGCCATCCTCTTTTGCCGCCGAGCCGGAAAGGATGCCCCGGGTCCAAGCCGGGGCATGACGCAACAGCAAGGCAAGCTGCCCCCGAAGAGCCGGTGCCCATGCTCAGCCTCGATCACGTGACCATGTCGTTCGGCGGGCTCATCGCCGTCGACGACGTGAGCTTCACGATCGAGAAGGGCCGCATCACCGGCCTCATCGGCCCGAACGGGGCCGGCAAGACCACGGCCTTCAACGTGCTCGCCGGCCACTTCCGGCCCACGTCCGGACGCATCTTCCTGGCGGGCGAGGACGTGACGGCGCTCGCCGCCCACGAGCGGAGCCGCAAGGGACTCGCGCGCACCTTCCAGCTCCCGCACGAGTTCGCGCGGCTCACGGCGATCGAGAACCTCATGGTCGCAGGCAGCTCGCGCCAGGGCGAAGGCGTGCTGACCGCGATCCTCAACCCCGGACGCTTCCGGGCGGAGGAGCGCGAGGTCTGGCGGCGGGCCCTTGACCTTCTCGACTTCCTGGAGCTCTCGAAAGCCTGCGACGAGAGGGCGGGCAACCTGTCGGGCGGGCAGAAGAAGCTTCTCGAGCTCGGGCGCGCGCTCATGGCGAACCCGAGGATCGTGCTCCTCGACGAGATCGGCGCCGGCATCAACCGCACGCTTCTGGGCAAGATCGCCGAGAAGATCCGCAGGCTGAACGCGGAGCTCGGCCTCGCCTTCTGCGTCATCGAGCACGATCTCGACTATGTGGCGCGCATCTGCGAGGACGTGATCGTGATGGCGGAAGGGTCCGTCCTCATGCGCGGCAGCGTCGAGGACGTGCGGGCCGACGAGCGCGTGATCGAGGTCTATTTCGGTGGCGGCCGCCACGAGCGGCGCGCATGAGCGGGGCGCTCTCGATCCGCGACCTCACCGCCGGCTACGGCGGACTGCCCGTCATCGAGAACGTCGGAATCGATGTCGAGCCCCAATCCGTGGCGGTGATCATCGGCCCCAACGGCGCGGGCAAGTCCACGGTGCTGAAGACCCTCTTCGGCCTGACGGAGCGTCTCTCCGGGAGCATCGCTTTCGAGGGGCGCGACATCCAGGGCACCCCGACGGAAAAACTCGTCGCCCTCGGCATCTCCGCCGTGCCGCAGAGCCGCAACGTGTTCGCCAGCCTGAGCGTCATGGAGAACCTCGAGGTCGGCACCTATGCCGCCCCGCCCAAGAGCCTGAGCCGGGCCCACGACCGGGTGCTCGACCTCTTTCCCGACCTCAAGGCGCGGCTGAAGCGCCCGGCGGGCGAGCTTTCCGGCGGCCAGCGGCAGATGGTGGCGATCGGGCGGGCGCTGATGAGCGAGCCCCGTCTGCTTGTCCTCGACGAGCCGACCGCCGGCCTCTCGCCCGCCTATCTTACGCGCATCCTCGACCTTGTCGTCGGCATCCGGTCCGCCGGCACCACGGTCCTGATGGTGGAGCAGAACGCGCGCCAGGCGCTCGGCGTCGCGGACCGGGGCTATGTGCTCGTCGGCGGACGGAATTTCGCGTCCGGGACCGGCCCGGAGCTCCTCGCCGATGCCGAGGTGCGGCGTTCCTTCCTCGGCGGGGCCGCGGCATGATCGAGTTCATCAACTACCATCTCGTGCCGGGGCTGGCGCTCGGCGCCATCTATGCGCTGGGCGCGGTCGGCATCACGCTCGTCTTCGCCATCCTGCGCTTTGCCCATTTCGCCCATGGCGACCTCATGACCGTCGGCGCCTACGGGACGCTCGCGGCGGTCGCCGTCATCGGCCCCTCGCCGCTGCTCGCGCTGCCGGCGGGCATCGCGCTCGCCTGCGCCGCGGCGCTCGTCGTCGACAGGGTCTTCTACCGGCCGCTGCGGCAGCTTCCGACCATCTATACCGTCATCTCCTCCTTCGGCGTGGCGCTCATCTTCCGCTCCGCCGTGCAGGTGATCTGGGGCGCCCAGAACCAGGTCTATGTGCGGGGCGTGCGGCCGCCGCTCGTGCTGTTCGACACCTTCCGCGTCTCGCTCCTCCACCTCCAGGCGGTGGCGCTCACGCTCCTGATCGCGCTCGGGCTGCACGTCTTCCTCACCCGCACCCGCACCGGGCGCTCGATGCGCGCGGTGGCGGACGATCCGGAGCTTGCGCGCGTCGCCGGGCTCGACACCGACCGCGTGATCCGCTGGACCTGGATCATCGGCGCAAGCCTCGCGGCGACGGCCGGCGTGTTCGCCGGCCTCGACACCAACATCCAGCCCAATCTCGGATGGAACCTGCTGCTGCCGATGTTCGCGGCGACGCTGCTCGGGGGCATCGGCAAGCCCATGGGCGCCGTGCTCGGCGGCTTCGCCATCGGGCTGGCGGAGGAGCTTTCCTCCTACGGGTGGATTTCGGACGAGCCGCTGATCGACCCCGGCTACAAGACCGCCATCGCCTTCCTCGTCATGGTGGCGCTGCTCATCTTCCGCCCGCAGGGACTGCTCAAGGGGAGGCTGCTGTGAGCCTTGTGACACCCCCCACCCCAACCCTCCCCCGCAAGGGGGGAGGGAGAACGTACCGGTGGATCTCCCTTTCTACCTCCCTCTCGACGGGGGAGGTCGGCGCGGAACGCCGGGTGGGGGTGAAAGGCGGGAGGCCAGGATGGATCCGGTAGGCCTCTTCTTCTACCTCGTGAGTGTCCTCATCGCGGGCGGCATCTATGCCGTGCTCTGCCTCGCGCTCAACGTGCAGTGGGGCTATGGCGGGCTCTTCAACGCCGGCATCGCGGGCTTCTTCGCGGTCGGCGCCTACACGTCCGCGATCCTCACCGCCCAGCCCTCGGCGAGCCATCTCGGCGGCTTCGCCCTGCCGATCCCGCTCGGCCTCATGGGCGCCATGCTGCTTGCGGGCCTCACCGGCTGGGCCGTCGCCCGGATCTGCGTGCGGCTCAAGAGCGACTACCTCGCCATGGCCTCGATCGGCATCGCGGAGATCCTGCGGCTGGTGGTGGTCAACGAGGACTGGCTCACCAATGGCAGCCTCGGCATCGCCAATATCCCCCGCCCCTTCGACGGCTTCGCGCGGGGCCGCGAGGCCGACATCCTGTTCCTCCTCGTCGTGTGGCTCATGGTCCTCATCGTCTATGCGGTCTGCCACCGGCTCCACAACAGCCCCTGGGGAAGGACGCTCCGGGCCATCCGCGACAACGAGGCGGCGGCAGCGGCCGTGGGCAAGGACGTGGCGCGCTTCCGGCTCCAGACCTTCGTCATCGGCGCGGCCATCATGGGGCTCGGCGGAGCGCTCAGCGCCCATTATTTCCGCTTCCTGTCGCCCGAGGCGACGGAGCCGATTCTCGTCACCTTCCTCGTCTGGGTGATGCTGATGGTCGGCGGCTCCGGCAACAACGCCGGCGCCATCGCCGGCGCGCTCGTCGTCTGGGGCATCTGGTCCATGACCGAGATCCTGACCAACCGGCTGCCGGGCGAATGGGCCACGCGCTCGGCCTATATCCGCATGCTGCTCATCGGCCTCCTGCTGCAATGGGTGCTGCAGCGCTACCGCTCGGGCCTCATCCCCGAGCGCTCGCCGCGGCTGGGGCAGATCGCCGAGCGCCCGCCCGACAAGAGTTGAGGATTTCTCATTCACCAGCGGCGCGAATGCGGCTTGACCGCGACAAGGGCGGCTCTCTAATCCCTTGCGGCTCATTCGCGGGGTCCTCGCATGCAGTCCTTCACGCTCGCGCCCGTGCCCGAGATCACCTTCGGGCCAGGCGTGCTCGCCACGCTCCCGGAGAAGGCGAAGATGCTCGCCGGGCCTTCGCCGCGCGCGATGCTGGTGGCCGACCCGGCGCTGAAGCCGATCGGCATCACGGACCGGGTCATGGACGCGCTCCAGATGGCGGGCGCCGCCGTCGCCCTCTATGAGGGCTTTGCCGGCGAGCCCAAGACCTCGGACATCGACAAGGCGACGGCCCTTGCGCGCGACGCAAAAGCCGACCTCATCGTCGCGCTCGGCGGCGGATCGGCCCTCGATACGGGCAAGCTCGTCGCCTGCTGCGCGGCTTCGGGCAAATCGGCGGAAGCCTATCAGCTCTGCCATGAGGCGCTTCCCGCCGCACGGCCGCCCGTCATCTGCATCCCGACGACGGCCGGGACAGGCTCCGAAGCCACCCGCACCTCCGTCTTCACCAACGAGGCGGGTATCAAGACCTGGGCCTGGGGCGCCGAGCTCAAACCCGAGCTGGCGCTGCTCGATCCGGAGCTGACCACCGGACTGCCGCCCGCCGTCACCGCCGCCACGGCGCTCGACGCCATGGTGCATGCGATCGAGGCCTCGACCAACGGCCGGCGCTTTCCCGCCAACGACCTCTACTGCCACCGCGCCATCGCGCTCATCGCGAAGAGCCTTGCGCGGGCGGTGAAGGACGGCTTCGACATCGAGGCCCGCGGCGATCTCCTGCTTGGCTCCTGCTATGCCGGCATCGGCATCGACAACGCGGGCACGGCCGTCGCCCACACGATCTCGCACGCGCTGGCGACGCTCGCGCCGGTGCCGCACGGGCGCGGCACCGCCATCGGCATGGCGGCCTCCATCGACTGGGTGGCGGAAGGCGCAACGGAAGCCTTCGCGGCGGTCGCGGCCGCCATGGGCCGCAAGCCTGAGGCAAAGGCCGCCGCAAAGGGCTTCGTGACGCTCGCGCGCGACGCCGGCCTCAAGCTCTCGCTGGCAAACGACGGGCTCGAGCTCAACCGGCCGGAGCTCCTGGCCGAACGCATGGCGCTGCCCGAGAACGCGCCCATGCGCAACGCCACCGCCCGCAAGGTTTCCGACGACGACCTGCTGATGCTGGCGCAGCGGGTCTATGCGCTCAGATGATGCCCGGCTTCCTCAAAACACCCCCCACCCCAGCCCTCCCCCACAAGGGGGGTGGGAGAATGGAGGGCACCGCTTCTGCT
>JBFXDI010000152.1:0-8883 GCA_050181295.1 Parvibaculaceae bacterium
CTGCACTCGGGCTGTCGGATTATGTGGCCGTGCTCGAATCCTTCCTGTCGCTCGCGCCCGTCAGGCCGCGCCGCGGCGCGCATCCGCGACTTGCGATCCTCGGCCTTCTCGAGGCGCGCATGGTGGACGCCGATCTCACGATCCTCGGCGGCCTCAACGAGGGCGTCTGGCCTGGCATCGCGGAGACGGGTCCGTGGCTCAACCGGCCGCAGCTCAGGAAGCTCGGGCTGCCGCTGCCGGAGCGGCGCATCGGCCTTGCCGCGCACGACTTCGCGCAGGCCTTCGCGCGCCCCCGCATCGTGCTCTCGCTGTCGCGCAAGATCGGGACATCGCCCGCCGTGCCGTCGCGCTGGATCATGCGGCTGAAGGCGCTGCGCCAGGCGGTGGGGGCTCGGGATGCGGAGGCTCCGCCATGGAGCGCCTGGGTCAGGGCCCTCGACCATCCGCAGGCGGTGCGCCCCGTGCCGCGTCCGGCGGTCAAGCCGCCGCTGGACCTACGGCCGAAGGCCATGAGCGTCACCCGCCTCGAGGAGCTGATGCGCGACCCCTATGCCGCCTTCGCGCGCCATGTGCTCAAGGTGCGCCCGCTCGACCGCCTGGGCGAGGTGGCGGGCGTGCTGGAGCGCGGCAACATCGTCCACCGCATGGTGCAGGAGTTCACCCGCCTCCATCCGGGAGCGCTGCCGCCCGATGCCGAGGCCCTCATCATGGCCGAGGCCGAGAAGGCCTTCGCGGCGTTCGGCATCGGCGGCGCCCAAGCCGCCTTCTGGCGCCCGCAGCTCCGGCGCATCGCCCGCTGGTTCCTGGAGCACGAGGAGGAGGCGCGCCGCGACGTCGATGCCCATTTCGTCGAGATCGAGGGCAGCACCGAATTCCCTGTCGCGGGCGAAGCCTTCAGGCTCACCGCGCGAGCCGACCGCATCGACCGCTTGCGGGACGGCTCGCTCCGCATCCTCGACTACAAGACCGGAGCGCTCCCCTCCTTCGATGCCAAGGCAGCCGGCTTCTCGCCCCAGCTCCTGCTCGAGGCGCAGATCGCGCGGCAGGGCGGCTTTGCCGGGATAGGCCGCGGCGAGGCCAGCGCGGTTGCCTATATGCGCCTCTCGGGCGGCACGCCCGCAGGCGAGCACAAGCCCTGCGAGAAGGATCTCGACGCGCGTATTGAAGAGACCGCCGAGGGGCTTGCATTGCTGCTTCTCGCCTATGCCGATCCGGAGATGCCCTACGAGGCGCGCGACTGGTCCGGCGAGCCCGACGGCGAGCGCGACTTCGGGCACCTGTCGCGCTGGCGCGAATGGTCGCTCGGCGGGGTTCCGGGAGATCCGGAATGAGGCCGACCATGAACGACGCGCGCGTCGAGGCCGGCCGCGCCCAGTGGCGGGCGTCGGACCCTCAGGGCTCGGCCTGGGTTGCCGCCAATGCCGGCTCCGGCAAGACGCATGTGCTGGTCAACCGCGTCATCCGGCTGATGCTCGCGGGCACCCTGCCGGAACGCATCCTCTGCCTCACCTTCACGCGCGCCGCGGCCGCCGAGATGTCGCGTCGCCTCTTCGAGCGCCTGTCGGAATGGATCGCGCTCGACGACAACGCGCTCATCGAGGCCATCCACGGGCTTTCGGGCGATATTCATTTCGGCGGCAGGCTCGATGCCGCGCGCCGTCTCTTCGCGCGCTCGCTCGAGACGCCGGGCGGCCTCAAGATCCAGACCATTCACGCCTTCTGCGAGCGCCTCCTGCAGCGCTTTCCCGTCGAGGCGGGGGTGGCGCCGGGCTTCAAGGTGCTGGAGGAGACGGAAGCGGCGGCACTTCTGGCCGAGGCGCGCCGCGAGGTGGTGGAGGCCGCGAGCCGCGAGGAGGGCAGGGCGAACGAGGCGCTCGCGAGCGTGATCGCCTTCGCCGGCGAGGAAGCGCTCGACAGGCTCCTGGGCGAGCTCCTGCGCAAGCGTAGCGAGCTGAAGGCGCTCCTCTCGCGCGATGACCGCGAAACGTTGCTGCGGCAGCGCCTCTGCGATTTCCTCGGCGTTGCGGCCGACGAGACGCCGGAGACGATCGCGGCGGAGGCGCTGGATCTCCTCGACCGGGAGGCCTGCGGGGGAGGGGCCGAAACCCTCATCGCGCGCACCGGCGCGACCGACCGGGCGCTGGCAGTGACGCTGTCGCGCGTGCTGGCGGCAAGGACCGCTGAGGATGTGCACGCGCTCCTCAAGGAAGCCTTCCTCAAGAAGGACGGCGGCCGCAAGGCCGACCGCGCCATCCTCACCCCGAAGGCGCAAGCGGAGCATCCCGACCTCGCCGTGGCGCTTCTCGCCGAGGCGGACCGCGTCGCAAGCCTCGCCGACCGGGAGCGCTCGCTCGCGGTGTGCGATGCGACGCTGGCATTGTTGGCGCTCGCCGATGCCGTGATCGGCGCCTATGAGGAGAAGAAGCTCGCCCTCGGCCGCTACGACTACGACGACCTGATCGTCCGCACTCGGAGCATGTTCCAGAACCTGGAGAGCGCGGCCTGGGTGCTCTACCGGCTCGACGGCGGCATCGACCATATCCTGATCGACGAGGCGCAGGACACGAGCCGCGCCCAGTGGGAGATCGTGAAGGCCATCGCGGATGAGTTCTTCGCCGGTGAAGGCCAGCGCCAGGACGTGATGCGAACCCTCTTCGCGGTCGGCGACCGCAAGCAGTCGATCTTCTCCTTCCAGGGGGCGGACCCCGACGCCTTTGACGAGATGGAGGTCTATTTCCGCGCCCGCATCCGGGGCGCAGGGCAGCGCTTCGAGACGGTTCCGCTGAAAACCTCCTTCCGCTCGACTCAAGTCCTGCTCGACGCGGTGGATGCGGTCTTCGCGGGCGCGCCGGCAAGGTCCGGCGTCATGGCTGAGGACGCCGAGGCGCTGGTGCACCGGGCGGTGCGCGTCAACCAGCCGGGGCTGATCGAGATCTGGGTGCCGGTCCCACCGCTGAAGCCGCCCGCCGTCAGCCGCTGGGATCCGAAGGCTGTGTCCGAGGCGCCCGAGAAGCCGCGGCCGCTGCTGGCGCGCCGCATCGCGGGGGTCATCCGCGGCTGGCTCGATGCGGGCGAGCGGCTGGCCGCGACGGGCGAGCGCATCCGGCCGGGCGACATCCTCATCCTGCTCCGCAACCGCACGACCTTCATGGATATGCTGGTGAAGGCGCTGAAGCAGCGGGGCATTCCCGTCGCCGGCGCCGACCGGCTGGAGCTCGGCAGCCATCTGGCGGTGCAGGATCTCCTGTCGCTCCTCCGCTTCGTGCTCCTGCCCGAGGATGACCTGTCGCTGGCGGAGCTTCTGAAGAGCCCGCTCGTCGCGCGCGACGACGGCGAGCCGGTTAACGACGACGACCTGATGGGCTTGGCGGCCGGGCGGCAGGGGAGCCTCTGGGCGGCGCTCCGCCGCGCCGTGGCCGCGGGGGCGCCCTACGGGGAGGCGCTGCAACGGATTTCTAACTGGGCGCGCCGCGCGGACTACGAGCCGCCTTTCGAGTTCCTGTCGGGCGTGCTGATGCGCGACGGCGGCCGCCGGAAGCTGCTCGCAAGGCTCGGGCCCGAGGCCGCCGAACCGGTGGATGCGCTTCTCGTCCTGGCGCTCGATTTCGCAGGCCACGAGGCGGCATCGCTCCAGTCCTTCCTCGCCTTCGTGGAGACGGAGGGTGGCGAGATCAAGCGCGACACCGACCAGTCGGCGGCCGAGGTCCGCATCATGACGGTGCATGGCGCCAAGGGGCTCGAGGCGCCGGTCGTCATCCTGCCCGACACCTGCGATCCGCCGAGCGGCCGCGACGACGCGCCGGTGCTCATGGAGGGCGAGGTGCCCGTCTGGAGATTGAAGACGGCCCACGAGCCGAGGCGCGTGACGGCGCTGCGCGAGGCGCATCACCGGAAGGCGCACGAGGAGTACAACCGCCTCCTCTATGTCGCCATGACGCGTGCGAAGGATCGGCTCTATGTTTGCGGCGCGCTGGCAAAGGAGGAGCCCGACCGGGATTGCTGGCACACCCTTGTCCTCGACGCGCTGAAGCCGCGCGCCCGCGAGATGCGCGGGACGGACGGGACGCTCGCGGGCTGGCGCATCGAGGGGAGCGGCATAGCGGCCGACATTGCGCCGGACCTGCCGGAACGGGCGCCACCCGCCGCGGCGCTTCCCGGTTGGGCGCTAGAGTCCGCGCCGTTCGAGGCGGATGCCCCGCGCTGGGCCGCGCCGTCGCATCTTTCGGGCCCCGAGGCCGAGGCGGAGCCGGAGGAGGCCGTGTCCTCCCCACTCGCCGCCGGCGGCACGGCGCGGCGCTTCCGGCGCGGGCTCATCATCCACCGGCTGCTCCAGACGCTGCCGGATCGAGCGCCGGATGCGCGCGCGCCGGCGGGCGCGGCATGGCTTTCCCGCGCGGCGCCCGATCTTTCGGGAACCGAGCGCAAGACGCTCCTCGACGAGGCGATGGCGATCCTTGCCATGCCCGGCCTCGAACCGCTCTTCGCAGCCGGAAGCCTCGCCGAGGTGCCGCTCGCCGCCATCCTCGGCGATCTCCGCATCACGGGCCAGGTGGACCGGCTGGCGGTGACGGACGGGGAGGTGCTGATCGCCGACTACAAGACCAACCGTCCGCCGCCTTTGACGCTTCAGGGCGTCGATCCCGCCTATGTGCGCCAGCTCGCGGCCTACCGCAGCGCCCTCCGGCGGCTCTATCCGGGCAAGCGGGTGCGCTGCGTGCTGGTATGGACCGACGGCCCCCGCCTCATGGAGCTCCCCGACGCCATGCTCGACGCTGCGGGGATCGGGTAATCCTCATCGTCATTGCCGGGCTTGACCCGGCAATCCACGGACCTCGCGAAGCTTGCTCGCGCGGTGTTCCTGGATGCCCGGAACAAGTCCGAGCATGACAATTTCATATGAAAGCCTCGAAACTCCGGTCCGCAGACACCGGTTCCCGCAGAGCCCCACCTGCTCTAGATAGTGCCCATGACCGACCGCCTCCTGATCGCGCTGGCGCAGCTCAATCCGACTGTCGGCGCCGTCGCCCAGAACCTCGCCAAGGGCCGCAAGGCGCTCGCCGAGGCGAAAGCCATGGGCGCCGACCTCGTGCTCTTTCCGGAGCTTTTTCTCTCTGGCTATCCGCCGGAGGATCTGGTGCTGAAGCCCTCCTTCGTCGCCGCCTGCCGGATCGCGGCGGAGGAGTTCGCCCGCGACACCGCCGAGGCGCCGGGCGTGCTCGTCGGTACGCCCTGGGCCGAGGACGGAGCGGTCTACAATGCCGTGGCGCTCCTCGACCGGGGCCGCGTCGAGGCGGTTCGCTACAAGCACGACCTGCCGAACTACGGAGTCTTCGACGAGAAGCGCGTCTTCGCCGCAGGTCCCGCGCCCGGCCCCATGGCCTTCCGGGGGGTGAGGCTCGGCGTTCCCGTCTGCGAGGACATCTGGACGCCGGAGGTGGTCGAGTGCCTGATCGAGACCGGCGCGGAGATCCTGCTCGTGCCCAACGGCTCGCCCTACGAGAAGGACAAGACGGACGTCCGCCTCAACATCGCGGTCGCGCGGGTGACGGAAGCGGGCCTGCCGATCGCCTATCTGAACCAGGTGGGCGGCCAGGACGAACTCGTCTTCGACGGCGCCTCCTTCGGCCTCAACGCCGACCGGTCGCTCGCCTTCCAGCTTCCGGCCTTCGAGGAGGCGGTCGTCCTCACCGAATGGACAAGGGCCGGCGAGACCTGGATCTGCAAGGGCCCCGTCGCGCCGGTCGCCAATGGCAGCGAGGCCGTGTGGCGGGCCTGCGCCATGGGGCTTAAGGACTATGTGGAGAAGAACCGCTTTCCGGGCGTCGTGCTCGGCCTTTCGGGCGGCATCGATTCGGCCGTCGTCGCGGCGATGGCGGTCGACGCGCTGGGGCCTGAGCGCGTGCACTGCCTCATGCTGCCCTACCGCTACACCTCGGGCGAGAGCCTCGCCGACGCCGAGGCCTGCGCCAAGGCGCTCGGCGTCCGTTACGACGTGGTGCCGATCGGGGAGCCGGTGAAAGGCTTCCTCGACGCGCTGGCGCCGCTCTTCTCCGGCCGCCAGCCCGACGTGACCGAGGAGAATCTTCAGTCGCGCGCCCGCGGCACGATCCTCATGGCCGTCTCCAACAAGCTCGGCTCCATGGTGCTCACCACCGGCAACAAGTCGGAGATGTCGGTCGGCTATGCGACGCTCTATGGCGACATGAACGGCGGCTTCAATCCCATCAAGGACATCTACAAGACCGACGTCTATGCGCTCGCCCGCTTCCGCAACCAGATGCGCCCGGAGGGCTTGAAGGGTCCCAGGGGCCGCGTCATCCCCGAGCGCATCATCACCCGGGCGCCTTCCGCCGAGCTCCGCGAGAACCAGACCGACCAGGACTCGCTCCCGCCCTATGAGGAGCTGGACGCGATCCTGAAGGCGCTCGTGGAGGAGGAGGCCTCCGTCGCCGACGTCGCGGGCCGGGGCTTCGACCGGGCCGTGGTGGAGCGCGTGCAGCATCTTCTCTATGTCGCCGAGTACAAGCGGCGCCAGGCGGCGCCCGGCGTCAAGACGACGCGCCGGAACTTTGGCCGCGACCGCCGCTACCCGATCACCAACGGCTTTCGCGACAAGGGGTGACATGACCGTCACCGTCCGTTTCGCGCCTTCCCCGACCGGCCTGCTTCATATCGGCAACGGCCGTGCCGCGGTCGTGAACTGGCTCTATGCGCTCAAAGTTGGCGGGCGCTTCATCCTGCGCCTCGACGACACCGACGCCGGGCGCTCGAAGCCCGAATACGAGGCGGCGATCCGCGACGACCTCGCCTGGCTCGGCATCGCGCCGGCCGCTACCTTCCGCCAGTCGGAGCGGCTCGATGTCTATCGCGCGGCGGCGGAGACGCTGAAGCGCGACGGGCGTCTCTATCCCTGCTACGAGACGCCCGAGGAGCTCGACTACAAGCGCAAGCGCCAGCGCTCACGCGGCGAGCCGCCGGTCTACGACCGCGCGGCGCTCAAGCTCGGGCCGGCCGAGCGGGAGAAGCTCGAGGCCGAGGGGAGGGCGCCCCACTGGCGCTTCCTGCTGGAGCGCCGGCCGGTTCCCTGGGAGGACCTCGTGCGCGGCCCCCAGACGATCGACACGGGAACGCTCTCCGATCCCGTGCTCATCCGCGCCGACGGCACCGGCCTCTACACCTTCACCTCCGTCGTGGACGACGCCGACCTGGGTGTAACGCATGTGATCCGGGGCGAGGACCACGTCGTCAACACCGCCGCGCAGATCGAGCTCTTTCAGGCGCTCGGAAGCTCGGCCCCCGCCTTCGCGCATCTCTCGCTCCTGGTCGGCAGCGAGGGTGAGGCGCTGTCGAAACGGCTGGGCTCGCTGTCGCTGAAAGGTTTGCGGGAGGAGGGGATCGAGCCGATGACGGTCATGAGCCTCGCAGCACTCCTCGGCACGTCGGAGGCGCTGCGTCCCTTCGCGCGTCTGGACGAGCTCGTCGAGGTGTTCGGGCTCGAAAAATTCTCGCGCGCCCCGGCCCGCTTCGATTTAGCCGAGCTCAGGCACCTCAACGCCAAGCTCCTGCACGCTCTTCCGTATACGGACGTTCAGGAGCGGCTTGCGGTGCTCGGCGCCGATGGCGGGGAAGCCTTCTGGAACGCGGTGCGCGGCAATCTCGAAACCGTTGGGGACGTCGCGGCCTGGCATGAAGTGGTCACCGCCGACAGGACGTTTCCCGCCGATCCCGATGCGCGGCCGTTCCTCACGGAGGCGGCGGAGCTCCTGCCGCCCGAGCCCTGGACGGACACGACATGGAAAGCGTGGACGGGCGTGCTCTCGGCGGCGACGGGCCTCAAAGGCCGGGCGCTCTTCCAGCCCTTGCGGCGCGCGCTCACCGGCGCCGACCATGGGCCGGAGCTTGCGGCGCTCCTGCCCTTGATCGGCCGCGCGCTCGCCCTCAAGCGCCTGGCTGGCGGCTGAAGGCCATCGTCATTCCGGCGAAAGCAGGAATCCCCTGTTGAGGCTAACACGAGCGGACACGCTTCAGGGGATGCCAGCCTGCGCTGGCATGACGGATAGGGTGCGGCCGCGCCTACTCCGCCGCCTGGACCTTCTCGGGCCGCTCGCGCTTGAAGGGCGAGAGGTAATCGTCGACCTCGACGCCGATCAGGTTGTTGAAGACGTTGGTCGCGAGCATCGTGCCGCCATAGGTCACGAGGTCGACGAGCGTCTTCTCGCCGTAGCGCGCCTTGACGCGCTCAATCAGGTCCGTGGCCGGCGGCTGCTGCGGGTTGCCCACCGCGTAGCCGAGCTCGATCAGGAGCGCCTCGTCGCCTTCCGGCTTGAAATCCTCGGGCGCGATCCCTTCCTGGATGAGGAGGCGGCGGAAATAGGTGGTGCAGAGGAGGCACCCGGCGGTCGCCGAGATGGCGTGCGAATAGAGCGACAGCGCGCGCTCGCCCACGGCCTTGCGCACCTCGTCCTTGACGATGCCCCACTGGCGGAAGACGTCGAAAGCGGCGGGTGAATTCAGGAGGACCGCCTTCATGTTGGTCACGCGCCCGGCGCGCTTCGCCTCGTCCTCGTAGCGGGCTTTCACGTCCGCCGGCAGGCTGTCGTTCGTTTCGTCGATACGGCGGACGTGACTCATCGCACAAGCCCTTTGGTCAGGAGAAAGCTGGGCTTGCAGATGGCCGTTTTTCGCACCGAATGCAAGCGTTCTCCATTCCGAACGGAAAGGGAGGACGCCCATCTGCCATTCCGTCATTCCTGCGTAAGCAGGAAGGTGGATTCACATTCGAAGTGCAACAGCTGGGCTGAGAAGACCTCGGCTGGAGTTTTGAAGGCAAGGCATTTTCTGGGGGTGTTGTTGTAGGCGCGGATGATCTGGTTGAAGCGGCTG
>JBFXDI010000153.1:0-8790 GCA_050181295.1 Parvibaculaceae bacterium
TGCCGCCGAGGAAGCCGGTGGTGCGCGCCGCCGTTCCCACTCCGCCAGTAACTAAGACGCGGGCGCCGTTCTTGCCGGACCTGTTCCTCACCGCCGTTTTGCCGACGGAGACATCGCGCAGAAACTTGATGATGTCGGCGCGGGTGAGATCGATCACGAGCTTTGAGCCAAGCAGAGGCTTGATATGCCGCTCAACCCGACCTCCATCGAATTCGATCGTCGAAGCTTTCTTCGGATAGCGTCGGCGGCCGAGCACGAGGCCCTTCCTTGCCGCCTTCATATACTGATCGCAGAGCTCGGCGACGGTGAGCGACTTGCGCCTCGTCTTTCGCTCAAGCAACGGATCCGCCTTCTGCAGCACGACTCCGCCCAAGGTCTCAATGGCGAGCTTGCGCGCCTGCTCGGTTGTGATGACGCCATGCTTGCCGATCGTCATTCGCCGCCTGGCGCCATCGGCGGTGCGGTAGTCGACGAAATAGGTTCGACGGTCGGTGGGGTGGACGTAGACGCCAAAGCCTCTCAGGTCCGAGCACCAAATCGTGTACTGCTTCTCCCGCAGCTGAGCGGCATCCACAATGGCTTTGGTGAGTTTTGGCATGTGGAGTGGGGCCTTCAGTAAGACCCACTCACTGTAGGCTCACCACGAGATTGGAAACAAGAGCGGTTTCAGCCCAAGACCAGTAAACACGTGGAAGCTTTAAGCTATTGATCAGAATGGCGAAAGGCAAGAAGTAGCGGAGCAGGGCAACGGCCTGAAAGTCCACTCCCCACTGAAGGAGGGAAGCCACTTCGATCTGCCGATCGCGCTGGCGCTGCTCACCGCCATGGGCGTGCTGCCGGGCGAGGCCCTGTCGCGCTATGCCGTCATCGGCGAACTGTCGCTCGACGGCGCGATCGCCCCGGTGGCGGGGGCGCTGCCTGCCGCCGTCGCCGCCAACGCGCAGGGGCTCGGCCTCGTCTGCCCGCGCGACTGCGGACCCGAGGCCGCCTGGGCGGGCGAGGAGGTCGATATCCTGGCGGCGCGCAGCCTGCTCGAGATCGTCAACCACTTCAACGGCAGCCAGGTGCTCTCGCGGCCATCGCCCGGCGTGGCGGAGGAGGCGGCGGCCTTTCCGGATCTGAAGGACGTCAAGGGCCAGGAGGCGGCGCGGCGCGCGCTCGAGGTCGCGGCCGCCGGCGGCCATCACCTCTTGATGGTGGGTCCGCCGGGCGCGGGCAAGTCCATGCTGGCCTCCAGGCTTCCCTCGATCCTGCCGCCCATGGACGCCGCCGAGATGCTGGAGGTGAGCATGATCGCCTCCGTCGCGGGCGAGCTTCAGGGTGGCGGGCTGTCGCGCCGGCGTCCCTTCCGCAACCCGCACCACACAGCGAGCCAGGCGGCGCTCGCGGGCGGCGGCTTCCGCGCCCAGCCGGGCGAGATGGCGCTCGCCCACAACGGCGTGCTCTTTCTCGACGAGTTCCCCGAGTTCCAGCCGCGCGCGCTCGAGGCGCTGCGCCAGCCGCTCGAGTCGGGCCAGACGGTGGTGGCGCGCGCCAACCACCATGTCACCTATCCCGCCCGCTTTCAGCTCGTGGCCGCCATGAACCCCTGCCGCTGCGGCATGGCGGGCGAGGAAGGCCATGCCTGCCGGCGCGGCCCACGCTGCGCCGTGGATTACCAGGCGCGCATCTCCGGTCCTCTCCTCGACCGCTTCGACATCCGGATCGAGCTTGCATCCGTGCGCGCCTCCGACCTCGTGCTGCCGGCGCCACGGGAGGGGAGCGCGGAGGTGGCGGCCCGCGTGCTCGCCGCGAGGCGCCGCCAGCGGGCGCGCTTCGAGGCGCTGGGCGCATCGGGCCTCCGCACCAGCTCGCAGGCCGACGGCGAGCTCCTGGAGGAGATCGCACGGCCCGACGATGCGGGTCTCGGGCTGTTGCGCGAGGCGGCGGACGCCATGCGCCTTTCCGCCCGCGGCTATCACCGCGTGCTGAGGGTCGCCCGCACGCTTGCCGATCTCGAGGGCGAGGACATGGTTCGGCGCCTGCATGTCGCCGAAGCGCTGTCCTATCGCCAGCAGCCCGCGGCGCTGCGGCCCGCCGCGTGAGAGGCCCTGCGGAGCGCACCGTAACCACTGACCAATGATCTGCCTTGCACCAAGTCCCTTCGTCACCCCGGCGCAGGCCGGGGTCCAATGAAGCCTGTCCGCCCGGCTCTCTTGGATGCCAGCCTTCGCTGGCATGACGAACAAGGACCGGCCCATCCGGGATGACGTCGTCCGGACGGTGTTGGCCGCTCAAATGATCTCGTCCTCGTCGAACTGCGGCGTCTGGGAAATTCCGCCGCCCCGCGCCGGCTTGACACGCGCGATGTGAAGAAGCGCATCGCCGCGGTTGACCACCGGGAGATTCGAGAGCCCGATCACGATGCCGTCGTCCGACGCGCTGACCGGCGTCTCCCGCCGGCCGAAGGGATCGGAGATGGCGCCGACGCTGGTGCCGCGGCCCACCCGCTCGCCGAGTCTCACGGCGCTCCGGAAGATGCCGCCCTCGGGCGCCCTGACCCAGGTGCTCGACCGCGACAGCACGGGAGCGGAGGCCCGCGGCACCTCCGCCTCGATCATGCCGAGATGGCGCATCACCCTCAGGATGCCGGCGAGCCCGGCGCGGATCGCCTGCTCGTCGAAGCGCAGCGCCTCGCCGCCCTCGAACACCAGCACCTTCACCTTGCGCTCGATCGCCGCCTTGCGGAGCGAGCCGTCCCGGAGCGGCGACACCAGCACCACCGGCGCGCCGAAGGCCATCGCCAGCGCCTCGAGCTCGCTCTCGCCAGGGCTGATGCGGATCTGCGGCAGGTTGGTGCGGTGGAGGCCGGCCGAATGGAGATCGATGCCGTAGCCCGCCCGCTCCACCACCTGGCGCAGGAACAGGTCGGCGAGCACGCTCGCGAGCGACCCGTGGTCGGAGCCGGGGAAGGAGCGGTTGAGGTCGCGCCGGTCGGGCAGGTAGCGCGACTGCGCGATGAAGCCGAAGGCGTTGACGACCGGCACCGCGAGCAGCGTGCCCTTGAGGCGCTTCAGCGCCGCATGCCGGAGCACCCGCCGGATGATCTCGACCCCCATCACCTCATCGCCATGCAGCGCGGCGGAAAGGAAGAACACCGGGCCCGCCTCCCGCCCCTGCACCACCTCGACGGCGAGCGCCATGGGCGTGTGGTTGGAGAGCACGCTCACGGGCAGGTCGACGCCCGCCCGCTCGCCGGGGGCGACCCGCACGCCCCCGATCTCGAACGCTTGTGGCCCCCCGCCGTCGCTCATCCCTTGCCCCTCGTCCGGGTGTGGCCGGGTTTCGCGGTCTTCTCGAGGAAGCCGATCATCGCCGCCGCCACGTCGACGCCGGTCGCCGTCTCGATGCCTTCGAGGCCGGGCGAGGAATTGACCTCCATCACCAGCGGTCCGCGCTTGGCGCGCAGCATGTCGACGCCCGCCACGTTGAGCCCCATGGCGTGCGCCGCTTTGATGGCGGCGCTGCGCTCGGCGGGCGTGATCCTGAGCGCCGTCGCCTTGCCGCCCCGATGCAGATTGGAGCGGAAATCGTCGCTCGATCCCGTGCGCTGCATGGCGGCCACCGCCTTGCCGCCCACCACCAGCACGCGGATATCGGTGCCTTCCGCCTCGCGCACGAACTCCTGCACCAGGATGTTGACATTGACGCCCCGGAAGGCCTCGACCACCGACTTCGCGGACTTGCGCGTCTCGCCCAGCACCACGCCGATGCCCTGCGTGCCCTCAAGCAGCTTGATGACGACGGGCGCGCCGCCCGCGATCTCGATCACCTCGTCGGCCTGCCGCGTGTCGTGCGCGAAGGCGGTGACGGGAAGGCCGACGCCGTCGCGCGCCAAGAGCTGCAGCGAGCGGAGCTTGTCGCGCGAGCGGCCGATGGCGACGGATTCGTTCAAGGGCCACACGCCCATCATCTCGAACTGCCTGAGCACCGCGAGGCCGTAAAAGGTGCGGGAGGCGGCGATGCGCGGGATGACGGCGTCGAAGCCCTCGAGCTTGTCGCCACGGTAGCGCAGCTCGGGACGCCGCGACGTGATGTTCATGTAGCAGCGCAGGTAGTCCACGGGCACGATCTCGTGGCCCCGCGCTTGCGCCGTCTCGATCAGGCGGCGGTGCGAATAGAGCCCCGGATTGCGGGTCATGAGCGCGATCTTCATGGGCGGGAAGCCTTGCGTTTCTTCTTCTTGCTGCCGGTGAGCACGAGCGCCCGGCCCGGATCGACGAGGAAGCGCCCGCCGATGCTGTCGCGTCCGAGGAGCATGGGCGCCAGCATGTCGGTGCGATCGGTGAGCGTGATCTTGGCGGGGAAGCGATGGGGGCCGAGCGCCACCACCGTCTCGATGACGAGGCGCTCCTCGCTGTGGCCGCTGGAGCTGCGGATGCGCTTGCGGTCCACGATGTGGGCCGCGCAGCGGAAGCGGCGGCCGGGCACGCTCACCCGAAAGCGCACGCGCTCGCCCTCGATCTCGATCTCCTCCGCATGCAGCGCGCACCAGAGCGCGCCGGTGTCGATCTTGGCCTTGACCGGCCCGAGCCCGAGCTCCGGCAAGCTCACATATTCGCGCCAGCCGACGAGGGCAGGCTTGGGTCGGGGCTCTTTGGCGGCGCGCTTCAGCATGCGGGGCAGGGCAGGGGTGGGGTTGAGGTCGCGGCGAAATTTATCCGGTTTCATGGCGTCGGGCGACCGTCTCGATCCCCGTCTGACCGTCATTCTGAATGGACCTCATCCTGAGGTGCCCATGACGGCGGATACGCCGGCATGGCCTCGAAGGATGGGCAGCCGCATCGGACCCCCGCCCTTCGAGGCTCGGCCTTTCAGGCTCTCGTACCTCAGGACATGCGCGAGCCGCCTCACCCATCGAGCTTGATGGTGCCGGCGATCTCGATGCCGAAGCCCGAGAGGCCGACATAGTGGCGGCTCGAATTGGTCAGGATGCGGATCGACTTGACGCCGAGGTCACGCAGGATCTGTGCGCCGAGCCCGATGTCGCGCCAGATGCGCGCGCGGGCGGCGGAAGAGCTCGTCTCTTCCTCTTCCGGCAGGCCGAGCTTCGAGGCCGGCACGCCCGCCGTTCCCTCGCGCAGATAGACGAGCACGCCCTGGCCCTCGCGCTTGAACGCCTCGTAGGATTCATTGAGCGTGCTGCGCGTGCCGAATACGTCGTCCACCAGGTCCTCGCGATGCAGCCGGACCGGCACGTTCAGCCCCGAGCCGATGTCGCCGAAGACGAGCGCCAGGTGCTGCGCCGGATCGAACGGGGTCGCGTAGGCGGTGGCGTGCGCCGTGCCGATCGGCGTCTCGACGTCGAAGCGGGCGCGGGGCTCGACAAGCCGCTCGCGCGCCTGCCGGTAGGAGATGAGGTCGGCGACCGAGATGATCTTCATGCCGTGCTCGCGCGCGAAGGCGAGCACCTCGGGGCCCCGCTTCACCGAACCGTCGTCGTTGACGAGCTCGGCGATGACGCCGATCGGCGGGAGCCCTGCGAGCCGCGCGAGGTCGACTGCGGCCTCCGTGTGGCCCGAGCGCATGAGCACGCCGCCGCGCTTGGCGATGAGCGGGAAGACGTGCCCCGGTCGCACGAAGTCGGCGGCCTGCACGTTGCCGTTGGCGAGCGCATGCACGGTCGCCGCCCGCTCGCGCGCCGAGATGCCGGTGGTGAGCCCTTCGCGGTAGTCGACGGAGATGGTGAAGGCGGTGCCGTGCGGCGCGTCGTTGTCGGCGACCATGGGATCGAGCTTCAGCCGCCGCGCGTCCTCGCGCATCATGGGCGCGCAGACGATGCCGGAGGTGTGGCGGATCATGAAGGCCATCTGCTCGGGGGAAATCTTGTTGGCGGCGGCGATGAGGTCGCCTTCGTTCTCGCGGTCGGCGTCATCCACCACGACCACCATCTCGCCGTTGCGGATGGCGGTGATGGCGTCCTCCACCTTGTCGAGCCCGCCATCCCGTTCGGCGAGCTCGCCCAGCACATCCGAGAAGGAGTCCGGCCGCACCTGGTTGCCGGTCACGCCCTGGATCTTGAGCGCGAGCTCGAGCGAGGGGGATTCGCCCGAGAGGATCTGCGACACGCGCCCCGGGCTGATGCCGAGGATACGGGCGAGATCGCTCTTGCGGGTGCCGGTCTGGCGGATCCAGTCGGAAAGGTTCATGACTTCAATGCCTGAGAGAATTTCGGATGCCCGATTTGTAGCATAACTAAATCAGACAAATCAGACATTTTAGCGCTACTGACATGCGCTGGGCGTAGGGTGCCGGCGCCCTATTTAAGCACCGGGATCTCCGCCGGCGCCCGCGGCGTCAGGAGTTCCGCTCCGTTGGCCCTAAGCACGATGTTCTCCTCGTGCACCATGATGCGGCCGGGGGAAACCTCGAGCCCCGGCTCGAGGGTCAGCACCATGCCTTCCCGGAGCGGCGTCCGGTCGGCCGGGATGAAGGAGGGCCACTCGGTGAGCTGCAGCCCCAGCCCGTGGCCGAGGCGTCCGCCCTCGCTGCCCTGCCAACCGGCTTTGGCAACGACCGTCTGCATGGCGTGGTAGAGGTCGGCGGCGGTGGCGCCCGGCCGCGCGGCTGAAAAACCCGCTTCGGTCGCTTCATAGAGCGTGTGGTGCGCGCGCCTGACCGCGTCGTCGGCATGGCCCACCGCGAAGTTGCGGTCGAAGTCGCAGAAATAGCCGTCACGGATGGCGCCCGTGTCGAGCATGAGCACGTCGCCCGCCTCGAGCGGCCTGCTTGTCGCTGGCGAGATGACGTCGGTGTAGCCGTTCGGGCCGGCGCCCCCCGCCACATAGGGCACCCAGTCGGCCCCTTCCGAGAGACAGGCGATCTGGAAGTCACGGAACACGGCGTCGAGGCCGCGGCCCTGGCGCGCGAATTCCGGCACGCGCTCGAAGGCGCGCCCCGCGATGGCGCAGATGGTGCGGATCTTCTCGACCTCGGCCTCGGACTTCACTTCCCGCACCCGCCGCACGATCTGCGTCGCGTCCGCGAAGGCGAGCGGCGCGATCCTGGCTTTCACCTTCTCGTAGTCGGCAAGCGGCATCCTCAGATGCGTCTCGTGGCCCATGGGAAGCCCGATCCGCGCGCCGGACCCCGCAAGGCTGCGGATCGTGTCGGCAAGCAGACTCACGCCGTCGTCCTCAAGATCCGGCGAGCGCCAGGTGCGGATGTCTTTCACCCAGGTGCGCGACATGAGCGGCTCGCCCGCGAGCGGGATGACGGCGACGGGATCGCCCGCTGCCGGCACGAGCACGAACCACGGCCGCGTCGGGCTTTCCCAGAAGCGCGTGAGGAAGCCCGTGACGTAGCGGATGTCCGCATCGGTCGAAAGCAGGAGGAGGCCCATGTCGGCCTCCTGCATCTGCCGCTGCAGCGCCTTCGCGCGGCGCCGGTACTCTTCCGCCCCGAAGCCGCGCGGCGCGTCTCTGACCGTCGTCATGGCGCTTCCGCTCCCTCGGAAAGGAAGGTGAGGATGCGGCTTTTGGGCCCGAGTCCGAGCGCATGCGCGTGCGGGCCCGCGTTGAGCGCGCCGGCTATTCCGGCCGAGCCCGAAGGCGTCGTGTCGATCCCGAGCGCCGAAAGGCTCTCGACTGTCCGGACGGCCTCCTCCTCGCTGATGGTGATAAAGCTGTCGGCGTCGCGCGCGAGCCCTGCAAGCGCGATGAGCGAGGGCTCCTTGCAGTCGAGCCGTCCCATGGAGGAGACCGGGCCGTCGGTCTTCGCCATGCGTCCCGCCCGGATGCTTCCGATGAGCGCCTGCGCGAATTCCGGCTCCACGACGGCGATGTGCGGCGCCTTGCCCCAGACGGAGCGCGCATGGGCGGCGACGGCCGCCGCGAGGCCACCGACGCCGGCCTGGAGGAAGATGTGGGTGGGCGCTTCATCGAGCGCGCTTGCGGCCTCCGCCGACATCTGGAGATAGCCCTCCATCACGCGGAACGGGATTTCCAGGTAGCCGGGCCACGAACTGTCGGAGAGGAGCGTCCAGCCGTTGCGCTCTGAAGCCTGCGCCGCCGCCGCCATGCTCTCCTCGTAGATGTGGCCTGCGCGCTCCACCCGTGCGCCCTTGGCCCTCAGCCGCTCGGCGAAGGCCTCCGGCACGCTTTCCGACAGGAAGATGATGGCCGTCGCGCCGAAGACTTTCGCGCCCGCCGCCACCGAGAGCCCGTGGTTGCCGGCGCTCGCCGCCGCATAGACGCGCCCTTTGAGCGCCGTCGAGAGCACCGGCGCCCCCGTCGCCACCGCGTCGCGCGCGATGACATAGGCCGCGCCCAGCGCCTTGAAGCTGCCGAGGCCCATGCGGCCCCGCTCGTCCTTGACGTGGAACCGGGCGACGCCCGCCTCGCGCGCCAGCGCCTCCGAAGCGAGGAGCGGCGTCGGCGCGAAGGCCGGACACTGCGCGAGGAGCGCCGACACGGCGCCTGCGTCCACGCTCGGCCACACGCCGCCGTGATCGAGGTCGGCGAGGCCTTTGCCGCGATGCGGATTGGAAAGGAGTTGCAAGCGGGAACCTGGTCAGGCGGGCAAGGGAACCATCATCGGGCGGGAGCGGCCCCTTCGTCAACGGCCGAACCTGTCGTTGCAGTCGTCCCGCCGGGCTCACCTCCCCCTTGAGGGGATCGTTGCGAAATCCGATGGGCGGGGCTGGAGTTGGCTTGAGGCTGCATTTTGAAGCGGAGAAGCTTGTTTGGTGTGGTCGGCTGGGCGCCGGGAATGGCGGGTTTGGTGTCTCAAGTGAGTTTGCTGGCGCGTTTC
>JBFXDI010000154.1:0-8728 GCA_050181295.1 Parvibaculaceae bacterium
TGCCGTCGTGCTGAGGACGCCACTCGGCACGGTGGTGCATTCCGGCGACTGGAAGATCGACCGCAACCCGACGATCCCGCCGCGCATGGACGAAGCGCGCTTGCGCACCATAGGCCAGGAGGGGGTGCGGGCACTTATCTGCGATTCGACCAATGTGGTGCGCGACGGGTATTCCCCGTCGGAGTCGGAAGTCGAGGAGACACTGACCGAAGTCGTGGCCAAGGCCCGCAGGCGCGTGGCGATCACCACGTTCGCCTCCCATGTCGGCCGCGTCACCTCGGCTGTGCGGGCGGCGCGCAAGGCGGACAGGGAAGTGGTGCTGGCAGGACGCGCCATGCGCACGGTCGTCGAGGCCGCCCGCTCGGTCGGCCTGCTTGCCGACGCCGGTCAGTTTCTCGACGAGGATGCGATTGGCTTCCTGCCGCCTGAACGCGTGCTCTTGCTCTGCACGGGAAGCCAGGGCGAGCCGCGTGCGGCCATGGCCCGGATCGCGGAGGACACGCATCCCAACATCGCGCTCGAGAAGGGCGACCTCGCCATCTTCTCCTCGCGCACCATTCCCGGCAACGAGAAGGCCGTCTCGGCCGTCATGAACGCGCTGGCGCGTCGCGGCATCGAGATCCTGGGCTCGGAAGACGCGCTTGTTCACACGAGCGGCCATCCCCGGCGTGGCGAGCTGCGGGAGATGTACGAGTGGCTGAAGCCCGAGCTGGTGATTCCCAACCACGGCGAGCCGCGCCATCTGCGCCTGCAGGAGGGCTTTGCAAAGGCCTGCGGCGTTCCTGAAACACTCTATGTCGAGAACGGTGAGATGGTGCGGATCGCACCGGGTCCTGCCGCGATCGTGGACGAGGCGCCGGCGGGGACCTTGCATGTGGACGGCCGCCTGATCGTGCCCTCCACGGACGGTCCGGTAAAATTCCGGCGCAAGCTCTCCTTCGTCGGCATCGCCTTCGTTTCCCTGCTGCTCGATGGGCGCGGCGACGTGACGGACGAGCCGCAGCTGATCCTGGACGGGCTGCCTACCGAGACGGACGACGGAGATTCCATGCCGGAACGGCTGCTGGACGCCCTCGACCGCGCACTCGATTCGATGCCGCGCGCCCGGCGGCGTGAGGACGAGGCCGTCATCGAGACCGTACGCAACGCGCTTCGTCGCGAGGCGGAGGCGCTCTGGGGAAAGCGCCCGATCGTGCATGTGACGATCCATCGGCTTTAGGGATGTATCGGAGGGGCAGCGCCCTCGCCGCCGATAAGAGGTGCGCGAGGGCGCGCACCCTCCCTGACCGCTCAATCCTCGTGATGCCAGGTGGTGGACACGTATTCCTTGTCGTTCTGGCCGGCGCGCTCGAACTTGAGGAAATCATAGTAGCCGCAGCGGGGCGTGCCCGGAAAATCGCGGCAGGCAGCCGGCCTTGCGGTGTAGATGGTGCAGCGCCGCGCCTCGGTGTCGAAGAAGCGGCAGATGCGGCCGAAATGGGGATCCGGCTTGCGGCGCATGATCCGCTTGTAGCCGTGCTTGGCCTGGCAGAAGCGTCGCTCCGCTTCCTCCTCCGTCAGCCCGAAATGGCGCGCGAGCCGGGCGACATCCCGCTTGGTCACAGCGATCACCGGATAGGAACAGCAATAGCCCGGACACTTGAGGCAGTCGTAGCCCTTGCTCGCCATGGCTCGACTCATCCCCGCCCGCGATAGGCGGCAACACCCTGGTCCGGCAGCCACAGGGTTTTCGGCGGATTCCCGGACTGCCAGAAGACGTCGATCGGGATGCCGCCGCGCGGGTACCAGTAGCCGGCGATCCGGAGCCATTTGGGCCTGAGCAGGTTCACGAGCGTCTCGCCGATGCCCACCGTGCAGTCCTCATGAAATGCCCCGTGATTGCGGTAGCCGAAGAGATAGAGCTTGAGAGACTTCGATTCGACCAGCCATTTCGCAGGCACGTAGTCGATCACGAGATGCGCGAAGTCGGGCTGGCCGGTGAGGGGGCAGAGCGAGGTGAACTCCGGCGCCGTGAAGCGGACGAGATAGGTGCTGCGCGTTCGCGGGTTGGGCACCTTTTCCAGTATGCGCGGATCGACGGTCGTTGGAACCGGCACATCCCGGCCCAGCGCCTTCAGCCTCTTGATGTCCTTGGCCATGCCTCCCTTTGCCTACGACGCGGCCTGGCCCGGCACAAGGCGCTTCCCGGCCCTATGCCGCATTGTCCACGGCGGCATGAAGGGCTATGGAGCCTTGCCGAAGAGAGGGAGCAGCATGACCGCTATCGTCGACATCGCCGGCCGGGAGATCCTGGACAGCCGCGGCAATCCAACCGTCGAGGTCGAGGTGGTGCTGGACGACGGCTCCTTCGGCCGGGCAGCGGCTCCCTCCGGCGCCTCCACGGGCGCGCACGAGGCCGTGGAACTCAGGGATGGCGACAAGAAGCGTTACCTCGGAAAGGGCGTCACCAAGGCCGTGGCGGCCGTCAACGGCGAGATATTCGAGGCGCTGGCGGGAGCCGATGCACGGGATCAGATCGCCATCGACCAGGCGATGATCGCGCTCGACGGCACAGCCAACAAGGGCCGCCTCGGCGCCAACGCCATCCTCGGCGTCTCGCTGGCGGTGGCGAAGGCCGCAGCCGAGTCCGCGGGCCTGCCGCTCTATCGCTATATCGGTGGACCGGCTGCCCGCATCCTGCCCGTGCCGATGATGAACATCATCAATGGCGGAGCCCACGCCGACAATCCCATCGACTTCCAAGAATTCATGGTGATGCCGGTCGGCGCGTCGACCATGGGCGACGCCGTGCGCATGGGCGCCGAGATCTTCCACACGCTCAAAGCCGAGCTCAAGGCGCAAGGTCACAACACCAATGTGGGCGATGAAGGCGGTTTCGCGCCCGACCTGCCGAGCGCGGAAGCCGCGCTCGAGTTTGTCGTGAAGGCCATCGGCAAGGCCGGCTACGAGGCCGGAAAGGACGTGTGGATCGGTCTCGACTGCGCCTCCACGGAGTTTTTCAAGAAGGGCTCCTATGTCTATGAAGGAGAAGGCAAAAAGCGCTCCCCCAAGGAACAGGCCAGATATCTGGCCAAGATTGCCTCGGAATTTCCGATCGCCTCGATCGAGGACGGCATGGCCGAGGACGACTGGGACGGCTGGAAGGCGCTGACTGATCTTCTGGGCGCCAAGTGCCAGCTCGTTGGCGACGATCTCTTTGTGACCAATACGGCAAGGCTCAAGGACGGGATCGCCAAGGGCGTAGCCAACTCGATCCTGGTCAAGGTGAACCAGATCGGCACCCTGACCGAGACGCTGGAGGCCGTCGAGATGGCCCACAAGGCCGGCTATACGGCCGTCATGTCGCACCGGTCGGGGGAGACCGAGGACTCGACCATCGCCGACCTCGCCGTCGCCACCAATTGCGGGCAGATCAAGACCGGGTCGCTCGCCCGCTCCGACAGGACCGCCAAGTACAACCAGCTCATCAGGATCGCCGAGGAGTTGGGGCCTCAGGGCCGTTACGCCGGCAGGTCCATCCTGCGTGCATGAACGCGGCGGGCACGTGCTGCACGTAAAGCCGTTCCGGGCACTGGAGCGCGCGCTCGCCCCAAGGTAGTATAGCGCGGGATCATCGGGTTCGGGGGCGAACGTGAGAAAACCGGCATCGCTGCTCGGCGTAGCGGCACTGGGGCTGTCGCTCGCAGCCGCTACCTCTCTGGCGGTGGCAAAAGAGGTAAAGTTTCGCGGCGACGGGCGCTCGATAAGGACGGCCATCACCATCCTCAACGCCGGCAGCCATTACATGGGCGTGCACATGGAATACGTGTATGTCAGGCAGAAGCTGCCCGGATGCAAGGTCGTCCAGCAGAGCCTTCTGGAGAAGAATGGCCGCTTCTATGACGAGCTTGTGCTTGGGAACTGCCGGACGAAGGTGCTTTACTTCGACGTGACGCAGTTCCTCAGGCCGAAGAAGCGCCGCTAGCACGCGCGAATCGTCCCCGCATTTGCCACAAATGGCTGGCAAGCCTAGGCAATCTGCGGGTTGAGGTTTCGAGGCTGTGGGAACCGCCGAAATGAAGACGACTTATTTGGCGATCAGCGGCTTTTGCGCGCTCGCCACTCTGGGCCTTGGTGTCGTGCAGACTTTTGGCATCGCCAGTGCGCCTGCGCCGACGATTCAGTCGCAGGTCACGCCCGCGCCGGCGAGCGAGCCCAAGGCAGAACTCACGGTCGCGAAGCTTGAGATGGCCGCGCCCGCCGATGAGGTGACGCCGCGCCTTCTTTTCGCGCGCGGAACGCGTGACGGCGTGGTCGACCGCTATGCCATCTCGGATCTTTTCGACGGCGATGCTTCGACATTCGTGGAAACGCGGGCCGGGGACCGCGACGTGGACTTCATCGCCGAGTTCGAAGGCGGAGCCCCGCGCAAGGTCGTCGGTATCGAGTATCGCCATCCGGGAACTGCCAGGTCCGACGCCGTGGCGACGGAGATCGACGTGATCGTCCTGCCCGAGAGCGGCATGGAAGGCGGCGGCCGGGAGGTGAAAACCTTCACCATCGCAGCCGAGAAGGGGCCGCAGCTCTTTCCGATTCCGGCCACCCGCGGCAAGGGCGTGTGGATCCGCATCGCCGGCAGCAACGAAGGCCAGGATCTCATGCTCGGCGACCTGCGCCTCATCACCGCCACCCCCTGAGACGCGGCCGCGCCGCGTCACCCCGTCATCCGGCATCAACGGCCTGTTAAGCCTCAAGCGGCATCGTCGAGACGCAACGTGCGGGGAGCGCCATTCCATTGCGCCGTTTTCTGTTCGATCTGGCCGTCACGGCCGTGTGCCTGAGCCTTCTCGGCTTCGTCACCTGGCATGGCCTCTATGGTTCGCGAAGCCTCGACCGGTCGCGGGCGCTGGACGAGCGCGTGGAGACGCTGGAGGCTTCGCTGTCCTCGGTCCGGGCCGAACGGGAAGCCTTCGAATCGCAGGTTCGTCTCCTGCGGCCGGACAGCATCGATCCTGACCTGGTCGGCGAGCTCGCGCGGAAGACTCTCGGCTTCACCCGTCAAGGCGATATCGTCGTCGATCTCGGCCGGTAGGCCGCCCCGATTGGGGCTGTATTCCGTCTCCTCCCAAGCTATCATCGCCAAAACCAGCACCGGCTCCCGCCGGCATTGTCAGTGGCCGCGTTTCCGGACACGTCCCCGCCTTACCCGGAACGGCTTTAAGGAGGATGCGCACAATGGCGAAGACCGCCCGCAAGGTGGCGAAGCCCGAGGAAGGCAAAAAGTCGGAAAAACCGCAGCTCGGCAAGGAAGACGCCCTCCAGGCCTACCGCGACATGCTGCTCATCCGCCGCTTTGAGGAGAAGGCAGGCCAGCTCTACGGCATGGGAGCCATCGGCGGCTTCTGCCACCTCTATATCGGGCAGGAAGCCGTGGTGGTCGGCATGCAGATGGCGCTCAAGGACGGCGACCAGGTGGTGACCTCCTACCGCGATCACGGCCACATGCTGGCCTGCGGCATGGATCCCAAGGGCGTGATGGCCGAGCTCACCGGCCGCCGCGGCGGCTATTCCAAGGGCAAGGGCGGCTCCATGCACATGTTCAGCCGCGAGAAGGCATTCTTCGGCGGCCATGGCATCGTCGGCGCGCAGGTGCCGATCGGGGCCGGCCTCGCTTTCGCCGACCGCTACCTCGGCAACGGCCATGTGAGCGTGACCTATTTCGGCGAGGGCGCCGCCAACCAGGGGCAGGTCTACGAGACCTTCAACATGGCTTCGCTGTGGAAGCTGCCGGCGATCTTCGTGATCGAGAACAACCGCTATGCGATGGGCACGGCGGTCACCCGGTCGGCCGCCAAGTCCGAGGAGCTCTATAACCGGGGCTCCGTCTACGGCATTCCCGGCCGTCAGGTCGACGGCATGGACGTCGGCGCGGTCAAGGCGGCGGGCGCGGAGGCAGTCGCGCATTGCCGCGGCGGGGATGGCCCCTACATCCTGGAAATGATGACCTACCGCTATCGCGGCCACTCGATGTCCGATCCGGCGAAGTATCGCACCCGCGAGGAAGTGCAGAAGATGCGCGACGAGCAGGATCCGATCGAGCGCCTGAAGAAGCAGATGATCGAGAGGAAGCTCGCGAGCGAAGGGGACCTCAAGGAGATCGACGGCAAGATCAGGGCGGTGGTCGCGGAAGCAGCGGAGTTCGCCCAGTCCGATCCCGAGCCCGATCCATCCGAGCTCTGGACCGACATCTACGCGGCGGCCTGAAGGAGCGCAGAGCATGGCGACCCAGATTCTCATGCCCGCGCTCTCGCCCACGATGGAAGAGGGCAAGCTCGCCAAATGGCTGGTCAAGGAAGGCGATGCGGTCAAGTCGGGCGACGTGATCGCCGAGATCGAGACCGACAAGGCGACCATGGAGGTGGAGGCGGTCGACGAAGGCACGATCTCGAAGATCCTGGTCGAGGAAGGTGCGGAGGGCGTGAAGGTCAACACGCCCATCGCGGAGCTCGGCGGCAACGGCGCGGATGCTTCCGCCGCGAAGGCCGAAGCTTCTCCCCCACCCCCGGCCCCTCCCCACAAGGGGGAGGGGAGCAAGGAAGCGGCAACCGCCACTCGGGACAACGAGAAACCTTCTTCTTCTCCCTCCCCCCTTGTGGGGGAGGGTAAGGGTGAGGGGGAGTCTCCCAAACCCACGCCCTCGCCCAAGAAGGGCGAGTCGGCGACCGCGCCTCTGGCGACCGCGCCCGCTCCCGCCGACCCGGAAGTGCCGGAAGGCACGGAGATGGTGTCCATGACGGTGCGCGAGGCGCTGCGCGACGCCATGGCGGAGGAGATGCGGCGCGAGGAGCGCGTGTTCCTCATGGGCGAGGAGGTCGGCCAGTACCAGGGCGCCTACAAGATCAGCCAGGGCCTTCTGGAGGAGTTCGGCGAGCGCCGGGTGGTCGACACGCCGATCACCGAGCACGGCTTCACGGGGCTCGCGGTCGGCGCGGCCTTCGGAGGCTTGAAGCCCATCGTCGAGTTCATGACCTTCAACTTCGCCATGCAGGCGATCGACCAGATCCTCAATTCGGCGGCGAAGACCCTCTACATGTCGGGCGGCCAGATGGGCTGCCCCATCGTGTTCCGCGGGCCCAACGGCGCGGCCGCCCGGGTCGCTGCCCAGCACAGCCAGGATTATGCGGCCTGGTACGCCCAGATCCCCGGTCTGAAAGTCGTCATGCCCTACACGGCGGCGGATGCGAAGGGGCTGCTCAAGGCGGCGATCCGCGATCCGAACCCGGTCATCTTCCTCGAGAACGAGATTCTTTACGGCAAGCATTTCGACGTGCCGAAGCTCACCGACTGGGTGGTGCCGATCGGCAAGGCCAAGATCGCGCGGCCCGGCAAGGACGTGACCATCGTCTCCTTCGGCATCGGCATGAGCTACGCCATGGCGGCCGCCGAGAAGCTCGCGGCCGAGGGGATCGAGGCGGAGGTCGTGGATCTCCGCACCATCCGGCCCATGGACGTGAAAACCGTGGTCGAGAGCGTGAAGAAGACCAACCGCTGCGTGACGGTGGAGGAGGGCTGGCCTGTCTGCTCGATCGGCTCCGAGCTCGCGGCGCAGATCATGACCCATGCCTTCGACTGGCTCGACGCGCCCGTGGCGCGCGTGGCCGGAAAGGACGTGCCCATGCCCTATGCCGCGAACCTCGAGAAGCTCGCGCTCCCGAATGTCGAGGAAGTGGTCGAGGCGGCGAAGTCCGTCGCCTACCGGTAGCCCCATGAGCAGAGGCGGCATCAACCATCTCGCCGTGACGGTGAGCGATCTTGCAACGAGCGAGGAGCGCTTCTATGCGCCGGTGCTCGGCTTCCTCGGCTACGAGAAGGTCGAGGACATCCCCGGCAAGATGACGCTCTGGTTCAACGGGCAGGCGGGCCTCGCCATCAACATCTGGCAGGCGGAGGAGGAACTGAAGGGACGGGCGCACGAGCGCTACGCGCCTGGCTTCCATCATTGCGCCTTCTCGGTCGAAAGCCGCGAGGCCGTCGAGGAACTCCATCGGCTGCTCGCCGAGAAGCGCATCAACGTCCTCGATGCCCCGGCCGAGTATCCCCATTATGCGCCCGGCTACTACGCCGTCTTCTTCGCCGACGACGACGGCATGAAGTACGAGGCGGTGCACATGCCTGCGTTTCCAGACTGAGGACTGCTTATGCCCACGGAAATCCTCATGCCCGCGCTGTCACCCACGATGGAGAGCGGCAAGCTCGCCAAGTGGCTGAAGAAGGAAGGCGATGATGTGAAATCCGGCGACGTCATCGCCGAGATCGAGACCGACAAGGCGACGATGGAGGTCGAAGCGGTCGATGAGGGCAAGCTCGGAAAGATCCTGATCTCGGAAGGGACGGAGGACGTCGCCGTCAACACGCCGATCGCGGTTCTCCTGGGCGAAGGCGAGGACGCAGGCGCCATCAAGGCGGAAGCGCCGAAAGAGGCTCTGAAGCCTGAAGCGAAGAAGGCCGAGGCTCCGAAGGAGGCGCCGAAACCTGAAGCGGCAAAAGCCGAGGCTCCAAAGTCACCCCCACCCCCGGCCCCTCCCCACAAGGGGGAGGGGAGCAAGGAGATGGCGGAGACTTCTTCTCCCTCCCCCCGTGTGGGGGAGGGCGGGGTGGGGGGGCAGGCGACCGCCTCGAAGGCCAACGGCTCGCGCGTCTTCGCCTCGCCGCTGGCGCGCCGGCTCGCCAAGGAGAAGGGCCTCGACAT
>JBFXDI010000155.1:0-8705 GCA_050181295.1 Parvibaculaceae bacterium
CCACAAGACCGCCTATGACGGCGACAAGGGCCCGAACACCGGCGGCATGGGCGCCTATTCGCCGGCGCCGGTGCTGGACGAGATCCTCGCCGACCGCGTCATGGCGGAGATCGTCGAGCCGACGGTCAAGGCGATGGCGGCGGAAGGCCGGCCCTTCAAGGGCGTGCTCTTCGCCGGCCTGATGATCGGGCCGAAGGGGCCGCGGCTGCTCGAGTATAACGTGCGCTTCGGCGATCCCGAGGCGCAGGTGCTCTGCCTCCGCCTCATGTCGGACCTCCTCCCCGCCCTCGTCGCGGCGCGCGACGGGCAGCTCGGGAACTTCCATCTGCGCTGGAAGCCGGAGGCGGCGGTGACGGTGGTGATGGCGGCGAAGGGCTATCCCGGCGAGTACCGGAAAGGCACGCCGATCGGCGGGCTCGACCGCGCGCAGAAGCTCGCCGGCGTCTATGTGTTCCATGCGGGCACGGCGCGCGACGCGACCGGCCAGCTCACCGCCAATGGCGGCCGCGTGCTCGGCGTCAATGCGCTCGGGAGCAGCATCGGCGAGGCCCGCGCCCGCGCCTATGCAGCGGTCGATCTCGTGGACTGGCCGGACGGCTTCTGCCGCCGCGACATCGCCTGGCGCGCCATGGCGCGGCTCGGGGGCGCGAAGCGATGAGTGGGGCCCCCTCACCCCTCCCTCTCCCCCGCAAGCGGGGGCGAGGGTGTCGCGATGTTCCCTCGCCCCGCCCCGGCGGGGAGAGGGTGGCGAGCGAAGCGAGCGGGTGAGGGGCAGCGCGCAGGCGAATGAGCGGGTGAGCCGATGAACGCGGCGGTCGCGTCACGCCTGCCTTTTCGACGAGGATCGCGGATGAGACTCGTCGGGCGAGGAAGCGATGAGTCGTGCCCCCTCACCCCTCCCTCTCCCCCGCAAGCGGGGGCGAGGGTGTCGCAATGTTCCCTCGCCCCGCCCGGCGGGGAGAAGGTGTATCTCCGATGACGCGCCTCATCCTGAGCTTGTCGAAGGATGAGGCCTTGGCCCCCTCATGGTTCGACAGGCTCACCATGAGGATGTTTCATGGTGATCCATGGCAATGACCGATCGCTGGGACGCCGTCATCGTCGGCGGCGGGCATAACGGGCTGGTGGCGGGCTTCTATCTCGCGCGCGCCGGGCGGAAGGTGCTGATCCTCGAGCGCCGCGCCATGGTCGGCGGGGCCGCGATCACCGAGGAGTTCCATCCGGGCTTTCGCAACTCGGCCGCGTCCTATGTGGTGAGCCTGCTCCGGCCCGAGGTTATCGAGGAGATGGACCTCAAGCGCCACGGCTTCGAGACGATCCGCATGGGCGGCTCCTTCGGCGTGTTCGGCGACGGGCGCTCGCTGCTGCTGACCGGCGACGAGACGGCGGACCGCGCCGAGGTGGCGCGTTTCTCGAACCGCGACTGGCAGGCGATGGGCGCGTTCGGCGCGATGCTGCGCAAGGCGGGCGACATCGTCCGCGCCGAGATGCTGAACCCGCCGCCGCGGCTCGCGGGCGGCGGCATCGCCGACATGATCGGCGCCTTCCGGCTCGGACGCGGGCTGAAACGCCTGGGGCCCGAGGAGCGCCACCGCTTCCTGCAGCTCTTCGCGACACCGGTCGGCGATCTGCTCGATCGCTGGTTCGACAGCGACGCGGTCAAGACCATGTATGCGGCGACCGCGACGGCGGGCTCGATGGTCGGGCTCCGCGATCCGGGCTCGGCCATCAACCTGCTGCATCTCGGGATCGGCGAGGTCGAGGGCGAGCGCGGCGCCTGGGCGCTCGCCAGGGGCGGCATGGGCGCCATCACGCAAGCCATGGCCGCGGCCTTCCGCGAGGCGGGCGGCACTATCCGCACCGGGGCCCCGGTGGCGCGCATCCTGGTCGAGCAGGGCCGCGCGGTGGGCGTGCGTCTCGCAGCCGAGGCGAAGCCTGCGGGCGCAAACGAGGCGGCGAACGCGGGCGCGGCAGGTGCCGCTGCGGGCGGATCAGGCGCGGCGGGCCCAGGCGCAACCGGCGAGACGATCCGGGCGCGCGTGGTGCTCGCCAACACCGATCCGAAGCGCACCTTCCTCACGCTGCTCGGCGAGGGCGACCTGCCCGCCGATTTCGCCGCGGACGTGCGCGGCTACCGGATGGGCTCGGGCTCCTTCCGCATCAATATCGCGCTCTCGGGATTGCCGGAATTCGCGAGCCGACCCGGCGCCGGGGTCGGGCCGCAGCATCGCGCCTTCATCCGCATGGTCTCCTCGCTCGGCGCCTATGACGCGGCCTTCGAGGCGGCGAAGCGCGGCGAGTTGCCCGATGATCCGATCATCGACGCGCTCATCCCGACCGCGCTCGACCCGGGCCTGGCGCCGCCCGGCGGCCATATCCTCTCGATCCTCGCGCAGCATTACCCCTTCCAGCTCGCGGGCGGGCGGCGCTGGACCGAGGCCGACCGGGCCCGCGCGGCGGAGGGGATCGTCGCGGCGCTCGAGCGCTACATTCCGAAGATCCGCAACCAGATTCTCGGCTGGCGCGCCTACAGCCCGCAGGACCTGGAGGATGTCTTCGGCCTCACCGGCGGCGACGTCTATCACGGCCGGCTCGATCCCGATCAGCTCTTCTCGATGCGCCCGCACCCGAAGGCCGCGCGCTATGCGACGCCGGTCAAGGGGCTCTATCTCTGCGGTGCCGGCGCCCACCCCGGCGGCGGCGTCTCGGGCGCGCCGGGCCGCAATGCGGCGATGGCGGTGTTGGGAAGTCGCCACAGCCAAATCTGATCATCTAACTGCCTACGACGTCTACCTACCTCCATGCCGGTCGAGTCCGCTGTGAGGGCAATCGCAGACGTAGAAAGCTGGTGTGCCAGCTTCTAACTGGATGCCGCAAGTCCTGCACCGCTCTTGAAGCCTGGCGGCAGGATGACCGTCGTCGCTGTCAACGCAGCGACGGGATACACCAGGATCAAAATGTTCCAGGTCGTATCGAAAGCGTCGGCAACGCACTCGTGCTTTATGCCGTTGAGGTCAGTGATGGAAAGCCTCGTTGGTCGCGTCATCCTTCGGCCAACAGGAAGCACACGGCCAAGAGGATGATCGAGCGTGACGAGCTTGTCGGTTGGCCGCCCGAATTGTTTTAGAAAACTCCGCGATGGCTCGATCCGCCGGACAACCGCTTGGGCACCCACGCCCTCCACATACTGGATCGGCTCCAGCACATAGAGGACGCAGGTGCGGTGATTGGTCCGCGCGAATTCCCGTGCTGAAGCATATTGAGAAGCGCCAAATTTTGGCGCGAGGTTCATAGGTGATTTGATCGTAAGTGCGCAATCGGCTGCATGCCGGGCATATCCATCGCCTTGAAACAACGCGAAGCGTGCGAAATTGTTGGCCTCGCGTTCGAGCTGGTCGGCAATTTCCGGTGCCAGCGTTTTCTCGCAATCCTGAAAGAAACTGAACAACTTGCGGTGGACGGGCATCTCGTGATGCCCAGTTTCGTGAAGCTTCAGGAAGTTTTGTTTTGCCTTGCCAACGGTACCATCAATGTGGATGACGCCTTCATCGCTGTCGCAGAGCCCGAGGATCTTGGTGATTGCTGATTTGACGGTCCTGGCGGCGCCAGCTGTCTTTGTCTGGATGTAGGCAAGGAGGCTTGCGGGATCAAAAATGCTGGCTGCTGCAACCTTCAGCTGGGCGGCCTCGACGATATCATCGACCGGTGTTGGGAAACGGCCCCACGCGGATGCGCGGTCGAGGAGCTTCCTTGCTCGCGCCTCGACCGCGCGAAGATCGTCGGGGTCGAGGCTGCTGTCATCAGGTTTTGTCACGGCGCCGCCTCCTCTGCCGAATAAACCTGAGATAGTCCATCAGCTCGACCTCCTCGTCGGGCGTCAGCTTGTGTTCAGCGAAGGTCGCGAGTCGCCCGTGCCTTTCACCAGCTTTTCGCGTCCGCGTGATGTAGCCGGCTCTCTCCATCAAATCCTCATAGTCGATGGCATAAAGGCTCGCGAGTATGTGCAGGACGTTGAGCGAGGGCTTCTCGATCTTGCCGGTTTCGATCTGGCTTAGGTACGCGTTCGATACCTCCTTGTTCGAGGCTTCCTCTACTTGCCGTAGTTTCAAGCCCCGATCCTCCCGAATTGATTTCAGGTACTGCCCGAGCGTTGCCTTTTCGGTTTTCCTTTCGTCGGCGTGAACGAATATCACGTTGCCTCCTTCAGCCATTAACCCTTTGTATCTTTTGGGTATTCTAATTCAATTTGCGTGACCTGTCAAGCGCGCTAATGATATGCTTGATACATCAAGCGCGCTGTGTCACATTGTGGGCGCCGGCCAACCCGATTGATGGCCCGAACCACAGGAGCCCACCATGGAACATCACGAAGAGGGCGAGCAGCCGCCCGAAGTCGCTGCGGCGATCCGCGAGGAAATCCTCGATGAGATCGCCGATCTGGAAGACTACGCCCGCCTCGGCAAGCAGCCGCCGCACTGCCGCGGATACCGCATCCGCGTCAACGGCGAGCGGTTTGTCGTGCATGAGCCCCGCCCCACCGGGAGGGAAATCCTCACGCTCGCGGGCCTGACGCCGCCGGAAAACTACACACTTCGAGTCAAAGTTGCGGGCCAGAAGCCAGAAAAGGTGAAGCTCGACGATAGGGTCGATCTCCGGCGCCCCGGTGTGGAGAAGTTCAAGGCACTGCCCCGCGATCAGACCGAGGGGTAAGGCCATGTCTTTGCGTCGGCAGTTCGATCTTCCGCCCGAGGATGTGAAGTTCCTCGACGACTACGACCTGCCGTGGGAGGCGATCGTGGATGGGTCCCCTTGGGTGCTCATCCACGAATTCGCGACCCATGAAGGCTACGACCACCCAAAAGTAACCACCGCCATCCGCATCGAGACCGGATACCCGGTCACGGCGCTGGACATGGTCTATGTCTATCCCGCGCTCGCCCGGAAGGACGGCAAGTCAATTAACAACGTCAATGCGACACAGAATATCGATGGCAAGATCTTTCAGCGATGGTCGCGGCACCGCACACAGCAGAACCCTTGGAAATCCGGTGAGGACAATATCGGTTCGCACGTTCATCTGATTGAAGACTGGCTTGAGCGGGAATTCAACAAATGACCGTCCCTGTCACCCTCAGCTTGAACGGTGATCAATACGAGCAGGTGCGTCGTCACCTTTATCCCGGCGACGGCAAGGAAGCGGTCGCCATCGCGCTCTGTGGTCGCCGCAACGGTGACTGGCGTCACCGACTGGTGGTGCGCGAAATTTGCGAGATCCCCCATGGCGTTTGCCACCGGGATGAAGTCCACGTGACCTGGCCGCCGGAGGTGATGGAAGACTGGCTTGACCGGGCAGCACTGCAAGGTCTGTCAGTTATCAAGATTCACTCGCATCCGAGCGGCTATCCGGCCTTTTCCGAAATTGACGACGCCGGTGATCGCCGCCTCCTACCAATGATCCGCGGTTGGATCGAGGCCGACATTCCGCACGGCAGCGTAATCATGCTGCCGGATGGTCAGATGTTCGGGCGCGTGCTGACACGGGATGGCGTCCTGGCGCCCATCGCGGCCATTAACGTCGTCGGGCATGACCTGCATTTTTGGTACCCTGACGCGGGCAGCCTCGAGCTGCCTAGTTTCGTCGCTTCTCACGCACAGGCATTTGACGAGGGCACTATCGGGCGGCTGCGCCGCCTTTGGGTCGCGGTCATAGGCGTTTCGGGTACCGGTAGTCCGATCGTCGAGATGTTAGTGCGCCTTGGCGTCGGCGTGCTAGTCGTCGTGGACGACGACATCATGAAAGTCCGAAACATCAACCGCATTCTGAACTCAACGATGCAGGACGTGCGCCGCAAGCGCCTCAAAGTTGACGTCATTGGCGACGCGATTGAACGGACCGAGCTCGGCACGCGAGTCATTCGTGTGCCCAAGAGCCTGTGGCAGCCGTGCGCGATTCGCGCCGTCGCTCAGTGCGACGTCGTGTTCGGCTGTATGGACACGGCCGATGGCCGGTTCCTGCTGAACGCGCTCGCTACCTACTACACGCAGGCCTACTTCGATGTGGGTGTTCGCCTCGAAGCCGTCCGCGACGGTGCCCACAAGGGCCGCATCCGGGAAGTTTGCGGCACGATCAGCTATGTGCAGCCCGGCCGCTCCAGTCTCATAAGCCGCGAACTCATCACGATGGAGCAGGTCGCCGCCGATGGTCTACGCCGCCGCGATCCTGCCGCACACGCGCAGCAGGTCAAGGACGGCTACATCATCGGCGTGCCAGAGAACCGCCCAGCTGTCATCACGGTCAATACGTTAGCAAGCAGCCTGCTAGGCAATGAGCTGCTTGCCCGAATTCACCCGTACCGCGAAGAGCCAAATAGCGCCTATGCGAGCGTGATCTTCAGCTTAGCCAGCATGGAGCTGATAACAGAAGCTGAGGAGGGTGTCTGCAGTATCATGAAAAATAAGGTCGGCATTGGCGACACGACGCCGCTGCTCGGATTTCCTGAACTCTCCGATAGGCAGGATCGATGAAAGCCCTGCTGGCTTTCATACGACGGACGCGCGACCGGTTGCTGTGGTGGCTAACACCGCCCTATCGCACACAACTAGTCGAAGATGCGCTACCGCGATGCCTCAAAGCGCGGACGCTGTATGTCGTGCAGGAGGATGGGTTTCTCGAACAGGCTGCCATGCTTTGCCCCTGTGGATGCGGCCGCGTGCTGCAGATGAACCTACTCGCCGACGAGCGCCCATGCTGGCGCCTGATCCGGCATAGGGACGGCACAGCGACACTGCACCCATCAGTTTGGCGCAAAAGGGATTGCCGATCTCATTTCTGGTTACGACAGGGCCGGGTGATCTGGGCGCGAGACGGGACAAGCAGTACGGGCGAGGCCGCGTAAGTTTGCCTTTCGACTGTCATCCTAAGCCTGGAGTGCGACAAGAAGTTCAAACGCGTCCGTCACCGAGTTCCAGTGGTCTCCTCGCCTCTTGCTTTCCACATTTTTCCAACGTTGCTACCGCCCCTCCCTTTCCATCACCTTCCGCACCGCCGGCCGCTCCGCCATGCGGTTGCGATGGTCGAGGATTTTCGGGAAGCGCTTCGGGTCGAGGCCGTCGCCTTCGATCCAGCCGGCGACGGTGAAGAGGTAGGGATCGGCGATCGTATAGTCGGCGCCCATCGCCCAGGGGCCGGCGAACATCTCGCGCTCGACGAGGTCGAAGCAGTCGCCGACCGACTGCGGCACCTTCCGCTTCATCGCCTCGATGGCGCCCGTCTCCGTCTCGTCCACCCAGCGCGTGCCGCGCCGGCCATGGGCATGCGCGACATGCAAGGTCGCGGAGAGATAGCCGTTGAAGGCCTGGATCCGGGCGAAGGCGAAGGGATCGTCGAGCGGTGCCAGCTTCGCCTGCGGGAAGCTCTGCGCGACGTAAGCCAGGATCGCCGGGTTCTCGCTGATGACGCCGCGGTCGGTCGCGAGCGCCGGCACCCGGCCCTTGGGGTTGAGCTTGAGGTAAGCCGGGCTCCGCTGCTGCCCGCCGCCGAGATCGACCCGTTCGGCCTCGTAGGGCGCGCCCGATTCCTCGAGCGCGATATGGGAGGCAAGCGCGCAGGAGCCTGGCGCGTAGAAGAGCTTCAGCATCGACGGTTCTCCTTCCGGTCGGTCGGCGCGCGAGTATCGCACAGGACGGCCGGGGCTTCGCAAGACGGCGGCATTCAGGAATGGACGGCCTGCACCATCGCTCAATCGCAATCGTCACTCCCGCGAAGGCGGGAGTCCATCGCCGGCGCGTTCCGGCTCCTCGCCGACCATGGATGCCCGCCTTCGCGGGCATGACGGGACTAAAGAACTGCCTTCCGCTCGCTCCGCTCGTCACTCCCGCGAAGGCGGGAGTCCATCGCCGGCGCGTTCCGGCTCCTCGCCGACCATGGATGCCCGCTTTCGCGGGCATGACCGGACAAGGAACTGCCTTCCGCTCGCTCCGCTCGTCACTCCCGCGAAGGCGGGAGTCCATCGCCGGCGCGTTCCGGCTCCTCGCCGACCATGGATGCCCGCCTTCGCGGGCATGACGGCAGGAGGCAGGACCGGCCGTCCTCATGGTTCGACAGGCTCACCATGAGGAAGAAAGCAAAGCCCTCATCCTGAGCCTGTCGAAGGATGAGCCATTCCTTGGCAGCCGGCGGTTCCGCCGACCTCATGGTTCGACAGGCTCGCCATGAGGATGGCACGGGCATGATGAGGATGACGTGGGCATGACGGGAGATCGCGATCCGGGCTAGGTTGAGCCTGCCCGCCCGCGCCCCGAAACCCGGCCCCGACGCCCGCATCCCATGAGCGAACCCGGCCCCGCCGCAGATGCCTCCGCCGGCTGGCGCCCGAGCCTCGGCGCGGTGCTGACCGCGACCTTGCTGGTGGCGGTGCTGGCGACGGGGGCCTTCATCCATTTCTCCTGGTCGGCCATCGCGCGCGGCAATGTCCGCGACCTGGTGGACCAGCTCAACGACCGCATCGCGGCGTCGATCCGGCAGGAGGTCGGCGACGTCATCGCCGACGCCGGCGCCGCGCAGGAGGCGCTGCGCACGATCTTCTTCCAGAACGTCATCAAGACGAACGACGAGGCGAAGCGGGAGTTCGTGTTCCTGTCGCTCCTGCAGTCGCAGCCCAGCCTCTCCTGGATCTCCTTCGGCTGGCCCGACGGCAATTTCTTCG
>JBFXDI010000156.1:0-8697 GCA_050181295.1 Parvibaculaceae bacterium
GCACCCTATGAAACAATGACACCATCCAATCGTCATTGCCGGGCTTGACCCGGCAATCCATGAACACCGTCCGGAGAAATGACGCTCCGCCAGTGTTCATGGATGCCCGGAACGAGTCCGGGCATGACAAGTAAGATTGCCGTCGTAGGGTGGCTAGCGTTGGGCAGGCGCGTAACCCACCGTCAGGCTATCAGCGCGTTAAGGTGCGTTCCGCGCCTAGTTTGCTACGTCAGTTTGCTCTACTCCGCCGCCGCCTGTGCGGGTGCGGGCGGCAGGCCCTTGACGACCCCCGGCTGCATGATCTTCGGGTCGTAGGCCTTGCGCGAAAAGATCTCCCGCACCACCGGCTCGAAGTGCTTCAGCGTCTCGGTCGGATAGTCCGGGTCGAAGGACGACTGGTCCCAGCGCTCGCAGAAGTCCGCGCAGGACTGGTAGTAGGGGCTCGAGCGGTACTTCTCCCGCTCGTGCCGGTTCCAGCCATAGTGGTGGGCGTAATAATACATCTGGAACGAGGCGTGGTGCTCGACGACCCAGATCACCTCCTCGCGCATATAGGGCCTGAGCAGCTCGGCCGCGAGGCGGTCATGGTTCTGGGGCGCAAGCCCGTCGCCGATGTCGTGCAGCAGCGCCGCCGCCACCCAGTCGATGTCGGCACCCTCGCGTTCGGCGCGCGTGGCGGTCTGCAGCCCGTGATCCAGCCGCGAGATCTTGTAGCCGGCGAGCGTGTCTTCCGCCTGGTGGGCGAGCTCCTTGAGCACGCGGTCGGCGGTCATCGCCAGGAACGGCTTCTCGAGCTGGGCGAGGAGGGCGTAGTCCTGCGCGTCGCCGTCCTTCATCTGGCTGAATTTCACCGTGTCCATGCGTCTGCTCCAGTTAACCCTTTCGCCATGCTACCCGGATTCCCGCCGCTTGAGTAGCGGCCGATTCCGATCAGTCCGCCTCGAAGCTGTCGAGCACGAAGACGAGGTCCGTGTCGCCCGTCCGCTCGCCCGTGCGCGTGATGAGAGCGTGCGCTTGCCCCCGGTGATGGGTCTGGTGGTTGAAGAGGTGCGCCACGACGACCGCGCGCGGCTGGACGAGGTCGCGCTCGACGGCACCGCTGTACCAGGCGAGATCGCCCTTCAGCCATTCGGCGTCAACGCGCTGGGCCCAATCCGCGAGCCGCGCGTCGGCGTCCGCCCGGCGCCTGGAGAGTTCGCCGAAATTCTCCACGAAGCGGCCGCTCTCGCGGATCGGAACAGAGGGCTTCTCCCAGCCGTCGATGCGCGACATCCATATGCAGTCGCCCCAGTAGATGTGGCAGAGCGTGCCGTGGATCGACTTCCAGAAGGCGCCGCCGTCCTCGCGGCGGCGCTCCTCGCCGAGCCGCTCCGCCGCCGCATAGAGCCTCCGGTTCATCTCCGCATTGTAGCGGACCATGGTCCTCACATAGGCCGGCGTGATCATGTCGGTTCTGCCATGATTTCGGCGCGTGCGGCAGCTCGCTCGCGACGGAAGATGTAGAGGCCGGAGCCGATGATGAGCGTGGCGCCGGCGAGCGTCCAGACGCTCGGGACCTGGCCGAAGACTGTGAGGCTGAAGACCGTCGCCCAGACGATGCTGGCATAGCTGAAGGGAGCGATGGCTGCCGGGGGCGCAAGTCGCAGCGCCCGGATGAGGCAGAGCTGGCCCATGCCGCCGATGAAGCCCAGCGCCACCAGCAGCGCCCAGCCCTGGGTGTCAGGCGTCTGCCAGTGAAACGGCCCCGTCGCCGAAAGGAGGATCGTCCCAGCAAGGGCCGTATAGAGCGATGTCGTCATCGGCTTGTCGTGGTGGCGGAGATAGCGGGTGGAGATCTGAAAGAGGGCATTGGTGCTGGCGGAGGCGAGCAGGCACAGCATCCCGGTCGAGATCGGCGCGATGCCGGGCCGCACCACGATCACGGCGCCGAGGAAGCCGACGAGCACGCCGGCCATGCGCCGGATCCCGACGCTCTCGCCGAGCAGCGGCACCGACAGGATGGTCACGAAGATCGGGCTCATGAACATGATGGTCGTGGCCGTCGCGAGATCGCTCGTGGCGAGGCCGATATAGAAAAGCACCGTCGTGACCGCGAGCAGCGCCGAGCGGCCGAGCTGCGCCCATGGCCGGTTGGACCTGAGCGTGTCGCGGAACCAGATCAGCGCTACCGCGAGCGCAATCAGCAAATGGAGCAGGAACCGGCACCAGACGACCTGCATCACCGGATAGGACTGCAGGAGATACTTCCCGACTGTGTCCATCGTCACGAACCAGAGGCCCGTGAACAGCATCCAGCCGATGCCGGCGGCGACGTTCTCGCGCGGCACTGATATGACGGAGGACATGGGAATCGGCGAAACGGGCTTTGGACGGACGTTCACCCTATGGAACGCGAGCGGGTTCGTCCATGGCGGCGTTTCATACGTTTCATGCGTCTCGCGCAGCCTCCGCATCGCTGCGGATGCTGGCGGGCCGAATGCGCGCCAGGATCAGGACCGTCCCGGCGCCCGCCGTCAGCCGCAGAGGCTTGTCCGACGCGTCGGTGTCCAGGACCAGCGTGTCGGACGCCTCGAAGGCGGCCGTCCCGCAGGCGATGGATCCTTGGAGGACATGCAGCACCAGCGTTTCCGCCTCCTCCGCGGGAATCTCGATCTCCCGCCGGCTTGTACGCAGAACCTCGATTGATCCCTCGGCGAGCGTCCGGTCGACCATGAGATTGAAGTCCTTGACCGGCCCGTCCAGGAGGCGGCCGTTCACCGCCCATTCGCCGGGAAAGGCGCGGGGCTCCAGCCGGGCGAGATCGATGTCGCCATGCGGCCCGGCCTCCAGCCGCATGCACTTGCCCTCCAGCAGCAGGATCGTGCGGTCATAGCTCGGAAAGGCCGAGAATGGTCCATCCGCCTGCACATCGGCGATGCTGACGCGCCAGCGGAACGGCCGCTCCGGCGCGCCGCCGGGGTTCGGCTCCGCCGCGATCTCGGTCGTCATGCCGCCGCCGTTCCTCCACGGCATCCGGCGATAATCGGCGGGCTTGAGATGCCGCATGCGGGATCAGTGCAGCGTCCGGCTTGGCCGGTCCAGCGGTTCGGCGTGCGCGATGACCCGCCGCACCTCCGGCAGCCGCTTCTTGAGCTTCGCTTCGAGCGCATCCACGGCCTCGTGCACGGCCTCGACCGATTCCGCCCCCCGCACCCGGCAATGGAAGGTCACGAAGAGCCCGTGCTCGTTCTCGCGTGCCCGCACATTGTGGATGCCGGTCAGGAGCTCGTCGCGGTCGGCGAGCGACTTCAGCGTCGCCTCGATTCGCTTGCGCTGCGTGTCGTCCGCGTTCGCGCCGTCGAGCGAGGCCGTGTGCATCGGCTCTATATGGCTTTCGACCTCCACGTCCTCGCCGAGCTCCTCGCGGATCGCGGTCTCCAGCCCCGTCGCGATCTCGTGCGCCTCCTTGAGCGCCATGCGTCCATCGAGCTCGAGGTCGAAGCTCACGGAAAGCCGGTCCTTCAGCGCCTGCACCGTCAGATGGTGCACGGCCAGGCCCCGTCGGCCCGCGATCAGCATCACCCTGTCAAACACCGTCTCGTCGTCGAGCGCCACCGGATGCGCCGTCACGGAAATATCCGCGTTGGGGTACTGCCGCTTCACGGCGTCGGCGAGGTGCTGCTTGATCTCGGCCGCCTCGTCGAGTGGCAGCGTGCGCCTCACGGCAATGTCGGCGTCGACGAAAAGCGTGGCGCCCGCCGGCCGGATCCGGAGCCGCTGGAGCGCCAGCACGCCGGGCGTCTCATCGGCGAGCTGGCCGATCGCGGAGGCGACTCCCTTGGGAGCCGCATCGAGCAGCGTATCCAGCGTCCTTTTTCCCAGCCTGTAGCCCGCGAGAGCCACGAAGATCGCCACCACGAGCGCCGCCACGGGGTCGGCCCAGCCATAGCCGAGATAGACGGCGCCGAGGCCGATGAGCACCGCGCAGGAGCTCCACATGTCGGAGGAAAAGTGCAGCGCGTCGGCCGCCAGCGCCTCGCTCGCGGTCTTCCTGGCCACACGCGAGAGAACGCGCCCCCGGTTCCAGTCGATGAGGATGGAGCCCACGATGATGGCGACGGCCCACCACGTGACCTCGACATGGATCTCCCCGGTGACGAGCCGGCTGACGGCCTCGTAGACGATCCACGCCGTGGTCGCGAATAGGAGCCCGGTCGCCGTCAGGGCCGATACGCTCTCGAACTTCGCGTGTCCGAAATGGTGCGTGTCGTCGGGCGGCCGGTCCGAGACCCCGACCGCCAGCACCGTGACGATGGTGGCCGCGAAATCGAGCAGGCTGTGCACTGCCTCGGAAAGAATTCCCAAGCTGCCGGTGGCAAGCCCCGCCACAAGCTTCGCCAGCGTCAGGACACCGCTGGCGAACAGCGACCAGATCGCCACCCTTTGCTTTTCTGACACTGCCATGCCGTTGTTCTAGTTCCGCCCGCGACGCTCGGGCAAGGGGAGAGGGCATGGGCGTGCCGAAACCGGGGCATGCCGCCTTTGCGCTTGCGGGCCGGCGCGTCCGCATGCGAAGTGCGAAGGACGGCCCGCCTCGCACTTTCCCCGATTCGCTTTTTTGATGGTTTCCTCCGTCCGCAACCCGATCTGGCTGCCAGCCGCGCCGAAGCCCGGCGCGCTGGCTTTCGGCGTCCTGTTCGCCATCGAGTCGATCGCCCGCGCCTCGATTTCGGCGGTCGTCAGCGTCCAGGCCTACGACCTGCTGCAATCGAGCCAGCACGTTTCGCTGCTCTTCACGGCCGTCGGCATGCTGTCGCTTTGCGGAACGCTGGTCGTCCCGCTCCTCATCCGCTGGACGGCCCGCCGCTTCGCCTACACCTTCGGCGCCCTCTGCCTCATCACCGCGGCCGCCCTTTTCGCCACCTTCACGATCGGCGGGCAGGTGGCGGCCATGTCGGTGCGGATCTTCGGCGCCGCCTGCCTCAACGTCACCACCAGCCTCTATATTCTCGATCATATCCGGAAAGCCGACCTCGTCCGCTCCGAGCCGTTGCGGCTCTCCTTCTCCACCGTCTCCTGGACCATAGGCCCTGGGCTCGGCGTCTGGCTCTACACGGGCTACGGCGTCTGGGCGCCGCAGGTCTTCAGCGCCGCCTGCACGGTCGTTCTGCTGGGGCTCTTCTGGTACCTGCGGCTCTCGGAGAACCCCGCCATCAAGCCCGGCGCCTCGCAGGCCGGAAACCCGCTGTTGAGCGTGCGCCGCTTCGCCGCCCAGCCGCGGCTCCGTCTGGCGTGGCTCATCGCCTTCGGCCGGTCCTGCTTCTGGTCGAGCTTCTTCATCTACGCCCCGCTCCTGATGATCACCTCGGGGCTCGGCAAAGACGCGGGCGGCTTGCTTGTCTCGGCCGGCAATGCCGTGCTCATCACCGCGGTGCTATTCGGGCGCGTGGCCGAGCGCGTCAGCGTCAGGACGGTCATCGTCGGTGCCTTCATCGGCATAGCCATAACGACAATCGGCGCTGGCATCGCGGGCACCGGCATGCCTGTCGTGGCGGCGCTCCTGCTGCTCGCCGCCTCCGTCGGCGCTGCGGCGCTCGACAGTGTCGGCGGCATCCCCTTCCTGCGTTCGGTGCGCTATCACGAGCGCGCCGAGATGACCGGCGTCTACCGCACCTACATCGATATCGCGGACCTCTTGCCGCCGTTCCTCTACTCGCTGATCCTCTTCTTCTTCCCGCTCGGATCGGTTTTCGTGGTGCTGGGGTTCTGGTCGCTGGTGTGCGCCTGGTTTGCCTGGCGCTACATGCCGAAATCCATGTGAGCGTGGTTCAGGACGGCCACGCCTTCCGGATCTGGCGGTGCGCTTCGACATAGCCCGCGGCGGTTGAGGCGAGACGCGCATTCAGCGTCTCGGTGAGCCGCGGCAGCCGATGGAAGGGCACGACCGGCAGCACGTGATGCGCCGTGTGGTAGGGCATGTTCCAGGCGATGAAGCGCACGATGCCGTTGGTGAAGGTTGTGCGTGTGTTGGCGAGCATGTCGGCGACGAGCGGGCAGGCTCCATGCTCGGCCAGCAGGTAGGCGCGCAGGAAGGGCTGGCCGAGAAGCGCCGGCACCACCCAGAGCTCGAGCGGCCACGTCCACCCGAAGCCGATGCTCACGACAGCCACGATACTGTAGAGAGCGAGATGGATGCGCGCCTCGCGTACGACCTTCGCCGCAGCAGTTGCCGGCACGTAGTCGCCGACCTTTCCCCGGGCCGTGTCCAGGATGCCCTTCATCTCCGCCTTCCAGTAGGGGAGTCCAGTCAGATAGAGGCAGTAGGACCGCCAGTCGCCGGGCTTGGGCGAGGCGAGTTCCGGATCACGGTCCAAATCCTGCGTGTGGCGGTGATGGGCGAAATGGAAGTAGCGGAACCAGAGCGCCGGCACGACCACGACGAAGCCGGCGATGGCCGCGACCGTCCGGTTGAGCGCCTCGGTCCGGAACGCCGTGCCGTGGATCGCCTCGTGCTCTAGGGTAAAGAGAAAGATGAGGAGAATGCCGTGCGCGAACGCCCCGCGAACCATAGAGGCCAGTTCGGCGCCCAGAGGATTGCCATGCCTGTGACGCAGAGGAGGCCCGTGTGGCCGGCAAGGCGCAGAAGTGCAGGCCCGTCCGCCTTGCGCTTGAGGTCCGCAAGCTCCTCCTCGCCGAGCGCCGCGATCGCTTCTCGATGCGTGAAGCTCTCCTCATAAGTCGCTTGCGGCTTGACGGAATGCCTGTTCAGCGGAACAACTCCGATACGACCATGGCAGTGGATTGAAACAATGCCCCAGAACATCACCATTGGCTACAAGCAGCTCTGCGCGGACGCCGAGGCTGCGATCGGGAACGTCACCGTGGAAGAGGCGATCGAGATGGCGAAGCGCGACGATGTCGTGATCGTCGATATCCGCGATATCCGTGAGCTCTGGCGCGACGGCCGCATTCCCGGCTCCTTCCATGCGCCGCGCGGCATGCTCGAGTTCTGGATCGACCCCCAGAGCCCCTACTACAAGCCTGAGTTCGGCGAGGACAAGACATACGTCTTCCATTGTGCCGGCGGGCTTCGCTCGGCGCTGGCGACCGAAGTCGCGCAACGCATGGGCATGAAGCCCGTCGTCAACATGAAAGGCGGCTACGGCGCCTGGAAGAAGGCCGGCGGGCCGACCGAGCCCGTCAACCCGAAGGAGGAATAGATCGTGATTGGCACGCGCATTTCGTCCGGTTCGAAGTTCGAGGAGATCGCGAGCTATTCGCGCGTCGCGGTGGTTCCCGATCCCGGCGGCGACTGGCTCTTCGTCTCCGGCACGACGGGCTTCGACTATGCTACGATGAAGATTTCGGAAGATGTCGAGGAGCAGACGCGCCAGATCTTCCGCAACATCGGGCAGGCCCTTGAGAAGGCCGGCGCGAGCCTCGACAATGTGGTGCGCATCCGCGCCTTCCTCGTGCGGCCGGAGGATTTCTCGAAGGTGGCGGCCGTTGTCGGCAAGTCCATGAAAGGCGCCATGCCCGCCAACACGACCGTCGTTGCGGGCATGATCGATCCCAGAATGCTGATCGAGATCGAGGTCACGGCGCGAAAGCCTCCGGCGCAATGAGACGTGCCGGACGGGGAGCAGGGCGTGCGGTGCTGGTGGCTTTCTTGGTCGCCGGCTTCGCCGCTGCCGCTCGCGCCGATCCGCCGGTCGCCATGACGGACGGTTTCGAGACGGCGCCGCTTGACCAGTCCAAGTGGGTGCTCGTGCGCATGCCCGACCGGCGGCACTGGATCGACCGCCAGGTGGTGCGCGAGGGCACGGGCGCGCTCGCGATCCGCATCCGGGGCGGCGACCTCGAGTCCTCCTGCGACTGTCAGCTCGGCGAGGTCCGCGAGGCGGTGGCCAACCGCCTGAAGTTCGGCACCGAGGCGTGGTACGCTTTCAGCTTCCGGATCGACGGCCAGGGCGGCATCACCGGAGATCAGCGCTGGCAGATCGGGGGCTGGAAGCAGGAGGTCGATGGCAGCCCTTTCCTCGCCCAGCGTTTCGACAATGGCGTCTTCCACATCACGCTCGAGAGCCGTAAGGCGCGCATCCTGATGGCGACCTCGGAAGGCCATGCGAGCGGCTTCATCGAAGCGGTCCGCAGCGGCATCATCACCCAGTTCGAGTTCCTGTCGGATCCCGCCCGCTATTCCGAGAAAAGTGATGTCGCTGTGGAGTACGGTGATGACCCCATCCTGCCCGATCCGCGCAAGGGCTGGGTGGATATGCTCTACCACATCAAGGGTAGCCTCGCGCATGACGGCATCGTCGAGATCTGGGCCAACGGCAAGTTCATCGCGCGCGCCAGGGGAACGATCGGCATCGAGGGGGCAGGGGGTCCCTTGCAGTACCTGAAGCTCGGCCACAACCGCGCGCCGCTGCCCGGCACGGCCACCATCTACTACGACCGCTTCAAGCGCGGCGCCACCCGCGCCGACGTGGAGTAACCCCACTTCGTCATTGCCGGGCTTGCCCCGGCAATCCTTTTCGCAGGCCCCGTTAGTCCAACCGCGCCCTCCGCTCATCAACGCGTTGAATGCTCTCGATCCGCACAATTGTATTGTACGCCGGCCGGCCTGCGTGCTGAGGTGCTCAGCTATCGCAAGGGGAGGGGGACGCATGGCGAAGCTGCATCTCGTCGTCGGTATCAAGAACTATTCGTCCTGGT
>JBFXDI010000157.1:0-5084 GCA_050181295.1 Parvibaculaceae bacterium
CATCAACCGCGAGCTCGTGGTGTAGCGCCGCGTCGCCTCCTATGCCGGCGCGGACTCTGACGGCGACAACAACGTCAGCGGCACGCTCGGCAACTACGCCGCGCCGGTGCCGGGCGGCTCCATGGAGCAGGCCGAGGCCGCGCTCAACGATGTGATGAACGACGTCGCCAAGAACGGCATCACGCAGGACGAGCTCGACAGGGCGCGCAAGCAGCTGGTCGCCGACACCATCTACGCCCTCGACAGCCAGACGCGCCTTGCCAACCTGTTCGGCGAGGGCCTCGTCGCCGGCCGCACGGTGGAGGACATCACCGGCTGGACGAAAACCATCGAGAAGGTGACGGTCGACGACATCAAGGCGGTGGCCGCCAAGTATCTGAAGATCGAGCGCTCCGCGACCGGCGTTCTCCTGCCCAAGAGCGAAGGTCAGACGGTCAACAATTGAGGCGCATGCTTACAGCCTGCGCAATCCCGGGAAGAGGCGGTTCATGAAGTCGGTGAAGTTGCTGGTCCTCGTCTGGTCGGTGCTGATCGCGTCCATCGCGATGGCGCTGCCCGCGCGGGCCTTCGAGATCAAGCCCGTGACCTCGAAGAGCGGTATCACGGCGTGGCTGGTCGAGGATCATACGGTGCCTCTCATCGCCATGAGCTTTTCCTTCAGGGGCGGGGCCGCGGGCGATCCGCAGGGCAAGGAGGGGCTCTCGCACTTCCTCTCCGGAATGCTCGACGAAGGCGCGGGCGATCTCGACTCTGCCGCCTTCCAGTCCGCGATCGAGGAGAATGCGGTGAAGCTCTCCTACGATACCGAGCGCGACGAGTTCCAGGGGGATTTCCAGACCCTGTCGGCGAACCGTGACGCGGCCTTCCGCCTGCTCAGGCTGTCCCTGAATGTGCCGCGTTTCGATCCCGAGCCGCTGGAGCGGATCCGCAACCAGCTTCTCCTCGGCATCCGCGAGGATTTCGAGGACCCCGAGAACATTGCCGCCGCCGCCTGGATGAAGACCATGTTCGGCACGCATCCCTACGGCCGCCGCACCAAGGGCACCGAGGACGGCATCAAGGCGGTCGCCGGCGAGGATCTGAAAGCCCTGACCAAGCGCCTCTTCGCGCGCGATGGGCTGCTCGTCACGGTGGTCGGCGACATCGACGCCGAAACGCTCAAGCTGAAGCTCGACGAGGTGTTTGCCGACCTGCCCGAAAAGTCGGGCATGCCCGAGACGCCGGAGGCCGAGGTGGCCAAGGGGCCTAGTGTCAATGTCATCGACCGCAACATTCCCCAGAGCGTCATCCAGTTCGGGTTCCGCGGCATCAAGCGCGACGATCCGGATTTCATGGCGGCCTACATCATGAACTCGATTCTCGGCGACGGCGGCTTCGGATCGCGGCTCACCGAGGAGGTGCGTGAGAAGCGCGGTCTCTCCTATTCCGTCGGCAGTGATCTCTATCCGCTGAAGCGGGCCGGACTCTTCGTCGGCAGCGCCGCCACCGTGAACGCGCGTGCCGGCGAAACGATCGACATCCTGAAGCGCGAGATCCGCCGCATGGCGGAGGAGGGCCCGACCCAGAAGGAACTGGACGAGGCCAGGACCTATCTCACCGGCTCCTACGCGCTCCGCTTTGACAGCAACCGCAAGATCGCACGCCAGCTTCTCGCCATCCGGCGCGACGATCTCGGCATCGACTATGTCGAGAAGCGCAATTCCATGGTGGACGCGGTCAGCCTGGAGGACGTCAAGCGCGTGGCGCGGCGTCTGCTCGAAGCCGACCTGATCTTCACCATTGTCGGCCGACCGGACGGGGTCGCCGCCAAGGGCTCTTCCGGCTGAGGTTTCACCACCGCTCGTCGTCACGCAGGGCGGTGGAGCCTTTCGCCGCCTTTTGCGTTAGGGAAGTTCTCGGGCGGCACCCTGCCGCCTGATCGTGCATGCGGGGACCAATGCTCTATCGACAGGATGTAACAGGCTGTCTCGCCGAAACGATCGGCGCGGCCGGTGTCACGAAGGACGAGCTGGACCAGGCGCTCGCCGAAGCGGCGCCGGCGCTGAAGCAGGTGAAGGCCTGGCATGCCGAAAGGACGCTGCCGCTGCTTCGGATTTCCGAGCGGCGCGACGACCTCGACGCCTGCCGGCAGGCGGCCGATCTCCTGCTCAGGGGCGCCACCGACATCGTGCTCTTCGGCACCGGCGGATCGAGCCTTGGCGCGCAGGCGCTGGCGCAGCTCGCATTCTACCGCGTGGCAGGCATCGGCGACATCCGCACCAATGGGGGAAGCCTCCGCTTCCATTTCTTCGACAACCTGGACGGCATCGCGCTGGAGCTGGCGCTCGCCCGCCTCGACCTCAAGTCCACTCGCTTCCTTGTTGTCTCGAAGTCGGGCGGCACGCCGGAGACGGTGGTGCAGTTCGTGACGGTGCTGGAGGCGCTGAAGGAGGCGGGGCTCGAATGGAACGCGGCCCAGCACATTGTCTGCCTGAGCGAGCCCGGAAGCCTCGACAAGAACGCCGTCCGGCGGCTCGCAGAGCGCCACGGCCTCATGGTGCTGGAGCACGATCCCAATATCGGCGGCCGCTATTCGGTGCTCTCCAATGTCGGCCTCCTGCCGGCGATGCTTATGGGGCTCGATCCCGTCGCCATCCGCGAGGGCGCTTCCGAGGTGTTGGACACGGCCTTCTCCGATCGCGCGCCCGCCGACATCGCGCCGGCGCTCGGCGCCGCCCTGCACCAGGCGCTCGTCCGGCATCACGGGCTCGCGACCGTGGTGCTCATGCCCTACAGCGACCGCTTCCGCATCTTCGCCACCTGGTTCCAGCAGCTTTGGGCGGAAAGCCTGGGGAAAGCCGGCAACGGCACCCAGCCGGTCGCGGCGGCAGGCCCCGTGGACCAGCACAGCCAGCTCCAGCTCTATCTCGACGGGCCCGCCGACAAGCTCTTCACGGTGCTGATGTTCGAGACCGCTGGCACCGGCCCGCGCATCCCGGAGAGCTACCGCACCGACCCGCTGATCAGCTACCTCGCGGGCCGCACGGTCGGCGACCTCACCGACTGCCAGCAGCGGGCGACCGCGGAAACCCTGGCCCAGGCCGGCCGCCCCGTGCGGCGCTTCAACATGGCGGCGCAGGACGAGCGCACCATGGGGGCGCTTCTCATGCATTTCATGCTTGAAACCATCCTGGCCGGCCTCATGATGCGAATCGATCCGTTCGACCAGCCGGCCGTCGAGCTCTCCAAGATCCTCACCCGCGAATACCTGAAGACGATGTAGCGTCGATTGGCGGGCTTGGTACGGACCGCTCGTCCCCGCGAAGGCGGGGACCCAGAGTCAAGGTCTCCTGGATTCCCGCCTGCGCGGGAATGAGCGGAAAGATGACACGTTTCGCCTGGCGGAGCCCCCAGATGCCCATTCGGCGCCTCTCGGAAAGCACCATCAACCGCATCGCCGCGGGCGAGGTGATCGAGCGCCCAGCGAGCGTCGTCAAGGAGCTGGTCGAGAACGCAGTCGACGCCGGCGCAAGCCGCATCGGGATCGTCTTCGAGGGCGGCGGCCGCACGCTCATCCGCGTGCGCGACGACGGTTCCGGCATGGGGCCGGAGGAGCTGCCGCTGGCGGTCGAGCGTCATGCCACCTCCAAGCTGTCCGATGACGACCTCGTCTCGATTGCGAGCCTCGGCTTCCGCGGCGAGGCGCTGGCCTCGATCGGCGCGGTCAGCCGTCTGCGGCTGGCGGGCCGGCGCAAGGGCGACGGCGAGGGCGCGGCGATCGCGGTCGAGGGTGGCCGCATCGGCCCGGTCGAGCCGGCGGCGCTGCGGCAGGGCGCCGAGATCGAGGTCCGCGACCTCTTCTATGCCGTTCCCGCGCGGCTGAAATTCCTCAAGAGCGAGCGCACCGAGACGGCCGAGGCTGTCGAGGTGGTGCGCCGTCTCGCCATGGCCTGCCCGGAGGTCGGCTTCACCGTCATGGCGGGCGGCAGGCAGGCGCTCGATCTGCCGCCGGGCCAGACGCTCGAGGAGCGGGTCGCCGCCGCCATGGGCCAGGAGTTCATGGCCCATGCGGTGCCGCTCGATGCCGCGCGCGAGGCTTTCGTGCTCGCGGGCTTTGCCGGTCTTCCGACCTACAGCCGCGCCCAGGCGAGCCAGCAGATGCTGTTCGTCAACGGCCGGCCCGTGAAGGATCGGACGCTCTCCGGCGCCGTGCGGGGCGCCTATGCCGACGTCATGGCGCGCGGCCGGCACCCGGCGGCGGCGCTGTTCGTGAGCTGCCCGGCCGAAATGGTGGATGTGAACGTGCATCCGGCGAAGGCGGAGGTGCGGTTCCGGGATTCAGGGCTGGTGCGGGGATTGATCGTGGGAGCGATCCGGGAAGCTTTGGCGGCGCGCGCCCGTCCGGCTGAGGTTCTGTCCGAACGCGCCTTTGCGGCCTTCCGTCCCACCGCGCCCAATCCCCCGCGCGCCAACGGCTTCGCCGAGGCGGCCGCCGCGTTCGAAGGTTTCGACCGTCCCTCTTCGCCGCGCGAGCCTGCGCCGGCGGGAGAGGATGATCTCGCCCGTCCGCTCGGGTCCGCCCGCGCCCAGATCCACGAGGCCTTCATCATCGCCCAGACGCGCGACGGCATGGTGATCGTGGACGGCCACGCGGCGCACGAGCGGCTGGTCTACGAGCGGTTGAAGGCCGAGCGGGCAGGGCAGGGCATCGCCGTCCAGCCGCTGCTCGTGCCGGAGGTCGTGGACCTCGATCCGGCGGAGGTCGCGCGGCTCGAGGCGCATGCCGACGCGCTTAGCCGGCTGGGGCTCACGCTGGAGGCGTTCGGGGCCAACGCCGTGCTGGTGCGCGAGATCCCCGCGCGGCTCTCGGGCGCCTCGGTCGCGGCGATGGTGAAGGACGTGGTGGACGATCTTGCGGCCGAGGAGGGGGATGCGACCCTGCAGGCGCGCATGGACCACGTGCTCGCGACCATGGCCTGCCATGGCTCCGTGCGTTCCGGCCGCAGGCTCAAGGCCGACGAGATGAACGCGCTCCTGCGCGACATGGAGGCGACGCCCAACTCCGGCACCTGCAACCACGGCCGCCCGACCTTCATCGAGCTGAA
>JBFXDI010000157.1:5184-8675 GCA_050181295.1 Parvibaculaceae bacterium
CGAGCGCCGCATCACCCAGACCCTTGCGATAGGGCGGATCGGCGAGCACGAGGTCGAAGGGCGGCGTCGGGGCGCAGGGGCCGAGACGCGTCGCGTCGCGCCGCCAGATTTTCGACTGGCCGATGAGGCCGAGCGCGTCGGCGTTCTCGCGGATGACGCCGCGCGCGCCCGCGTCCTCCTCCACGAAGAGCGCGAATTTTCCACCCCGCGACAGCGCCTCCAGTCCGAGCGCGCCCGAGCCCGCGAAGAGGTCGAGCACGCGCGCGCTGTCGATGTCGAAGCCTTCGATCCCGTGCGCCAGCACGTTGAAGATCGATTCGCGCACCCGGTCGCTGGTCGGCCGCGTCGCATGGCCCGCGGGTGTCTTCAGGCTGCGGCCGCCGAACCTACCGCCGACGATGCGCATGCGGCTCCTCGCCGAGATCGAAGCTCTTCCCGAGCTGCTGCTTCAGCACCCGTCGCGGCACCTCCTCGACCGCGCCGCGCACCAGGTCGCCGAGCTGGAAGGGGCCGAAGGAGACGCGGATCAGCCGGTTGACCTTGAGTCCCAGATGCTCGCAGAGCCGCTTCACCTCGCGGTTCTTGCCCTCCTTGAACGAGAACGTGAGCCAGGCATTGTCGCCCTGAAACCGCTCGACGGAGGCCGTGACCGGTCCGTAGCGGACACCTTCGACCGTGATCCCGTCGGCGAGCTTCGCGAGGCTCTCCGGTTTCGGCGCCCCAAAAACCCGCACACGGTACCGCCGGCTCCAGCCGGTGGCGGGAAGCTCCAGATGCCGCGCGAGCCCCCCATCATTGGTGAGGAGCAGAAGCCCTTCCGAGTTGAAATCGAGCCGTCCGACCGAGACGACCCGCGGCAGCTCCTCCGGCAACCGCTCGAAGACGGTTGGCCGTCCGCGCGGATCGCCATGGCTGACCAGGAGGCCCGAGGGCTTGTGGTAGCGCCAGAGTTTCGGAGGCTCCGCCGCGGCGATGGGCTTGCCGTCCACCACCACCCGGTCCTCGGGACCGATCGTGACGGCCGGGGAGGCGAGCAGCCGGCCGTTCACCTTGACGCGGCCCTCCGCGATCCAGTTTTCCGCCTCCCGTCGCGAGCAGAGGCCTGCCCGCGCCATCACCTTGGCGATTCGCTCGCCCCCCGTCTTGCCGGCGCCGCCGGTTACCTCGTTCATGCGTTCCTACTTGCCACTGCGGCGTCCAGCGATCAAACACTCCCGAAACCGCGTCGGGAATCCGGAAGGAACGCTATCCGTGCTCGATACCATCACTTCGGTGTTCGCGCCGATCCATCGCGAGGGCTACCGCTTCATCGCGATCTTCTTCGGCCTGAGCCTGATCCTCTTCTGGCTGCTGCCGGATGTCTTCGGCTGGATCGGTCTCGGCCTGACGGCATGGTGCGCCTACTTCTTCCGCGATCCCGAGCGCGTGACGCCTCTAAGGGACGGCCTCGTGATCTCGCCCGCCGACGGGCGCGTGAGCCTCATCTCCCGCGTCTCCGTGCCGCCCGAGCTCGACCTGGGCGAGGGCGATCGGGTGCGCGTCTCCATCTTCATGAACGTCTTCGACGTGCATGTGAACCGCTCGCCCATTGACGGCCGCATCGCGCGGCTTGCCTATGTGCCGGGCAAGTTCTTGAACGCCGACCTCGACAAGGCGAGCGAGGACAACGAACGCCAGGCCCTCACCATCGAGCGCGCCGACGGCACGCGCCTCGGCGTGGTGCAGATCGCGGGCCTCGTCGCGCGCCGCATCGTTCCCTTTGTGGAGGAGGGCGACCGGCTCATGGCGGGCCAGCGCTTCGGCATCATCCGCTTCGGAAGCCGGGTGGACGTCTACCTGCCCGACGGGCACAATGCGCTCGTCGCCGTGGGCCAGCGCGCCATCGCCGGCGAGACGGTGATCGCCGACCTGTTCCGCCCCGAGCGGCAGCGCGATGGCCGCGCGAGCTGACGAGGTTCCCATGAGCATGCCGGAATCCGACAAGCCCTTGCGCTACTATCGCCGGCGGCGCGATGGCGGGCTGTTTCGCTTCAAGCGCATCCCGGTGCGCTTCCTGCTGCCCAACCTCATCACGCTGCTGGCGCTCTGCGCCGGGCTCACCGCCATCCGCCTGGGCTTCGAGGGCCGCTACGAGCTGGCGGTCGGCGCCATCATCTTCGCCATCGTCATGGACGCCATCGACGGCCGCCTCGCGCGCTTCCTGAAAGGCGCGAGCAAGTTCGGCGCCGAGCTCGATTCCCTTTGCGACTTCGTGAATTTCGGCGTGGCGCCCGCCGTGCTCCTCTATATGTGGTCGCTGCACGACAAGAAGAACCTCGGCTGGATCGTGGCGCTGGCGCTCGCCGTCTGCTGCGCCTTGCGGCTCGCACGCTTCAACGTCGCCATCGACGACCCGGACAAGCCGGCCTGGATGTCCGGTTTCTTCACGGGGATTCCGGCCCCTGCGGGCGCAGGGCTGGCGCTCGTGCCCTTCTACATGGCCTTTCTGGGCATCATCACCGACGGCGAGGCTGCCGCCCCTTTCATCCTTCCCTATGTGGCGCTGGTGGCGGTCGGAATGGTCTCGCGCGTGCCGACCTTCGCCGGAAAGGGGAGCGGCGGACGGGTGAGCCGCGAGCTCGTGCTTCCCATTCTCGCCGCCCTCGTGGGCCTCGCGGTGCTGCTGATCGCCTTCACCTGGGAAGTGCTGCTCGCCATCGCGACTCTCTACATCGCGCTCATCCCCTTCGGCATCCGCAGCTATGCGCGTCAGAAGCGGGCTTGGGAGGAGCGCAAGGCGGCCCAGGAGCCGTCGCCGGAGCCCGTTTAGGAACTGTCCTCCCGTCGGTGGCGTTGTGGAAGCGTAACGCCAAGCCTTCGGAGCCGATTCATGCCAGACAGCAAGACCGAGGAGTCCAAGAGCAAGAAGGACAAGAAGCCTCCCGAGGTGAGGAATGCCGGGCGCAAGCACATGCGCCACCCACCCAAGGACTGGGACAAGGTTGACGAGGCGGCGGACGAGTCCTTCCCCGCGAGCGATCCGCCGAGCTATTCGGGCCACCGCTAGCCGTCGCTGGAGCGATCGCGGGCGGCTCTACAGCACTCCGTCGAGGTCGGCGCAGATATCGTCTGCGTCCTCGATGCCGACCGACATCCGGAAGATGCCGCCCCCTGCATAGTCGCGGTAGTGCGCCTCCGCGTCCCGTTCCAGCCGGAACGTCGATTTCATCAGCGCGTCCGTCGAGATCCAGTAGACGAGGCTCCGGTGATGCCCGAGCGACACCGCGTAGTGGACGACGGCGAGGCGCTCCACCATCCTTCTAGCGATCTCGGTTCCGTCCTCCTTGGGCTCGAAGGTCAGCATGCCCGAGAAGTTCCGCATCTGGCGTTTGGCCAGCCCGTGCTGGGGATGGGAGGGAAGCCCCGGATAGTGGACCCGCGCCACCTTGGGATGCCGTTCCAGGAATGCTGCGACCTTGAGCGCCGATTCCTCGTGCGCCCGCATGCGGATG
>JBFXDI010000158.1:0-8531 GCA_050181295.1 Parvibaculaceae bacterium
ATCTCGGAGCGGTGCCCGTCGATGCACTTCTAGAGCACCGTATTGCCCTCTTAGTAGTAGGGGTAGAACCAGTCTGGAAAGCGCTGCTTCATCCCCTCGACCACCTGTCTGCGGGCCTCCGGCCCGATCCTGTCGATATCCTCGGGGTCGGCGTCGTGCGGCACGACCTCGGACATGAGCCCGAGGAAGCTCGCCTGCCAGTGCTTCGTCTCGTTGATGAGGGCCTTGCCGGCGATGCCCTGGTGGCCCGTGAGCACGAAGGCGGGATCAATGCCGGAGAACTCGTGCAGGATGCTGTACCAGCTCGAGAGCGTGCGGTCGGAGAAATAGTGGTGCTGCTTGTTCTGGAGAATGTCGGCGGTGATGAGCGCCTTGTGCTCCGGGATCCAGCCCACCACCTGCACCGGAGCCTCCGCCGGCCCGTATTCCTTCAGCTCCAGCGTGATCCTGTCGAAGACCAGGGTGAGCTTCCCGTCGAAGGTCAGGTCCGGATAGACGAGATCCTTGAAGTCGCTCGGCACCTCGTCGCCCCATTCCTTGCGGGTCTTGGCGACGCGCTGCGCGGATGTCGCGCGCATGTCGGCGAGCACGTTGGCGCTGGTGATGAAGCGCGCCTGCGGCGCGACCTTCCGGAAGAGCATGTTGCCGAAATAGTGGTCGGGGTGGGCGTGGGTGTTTATGACGGCACAGACCTTGCCGCTGGTCTTGGCCCGGATTGCGTTCCAGAGATCCTCGGCGGCGCTGTAGAAGATCTGCGTGTCGACGAGCACCACGCCCTGCTCGGTCTCGAAGAAGTAGGAGGAGGTGAAGTAGGGGTCCTCGCGGCTCTGGTAGGTGTGGATGACGACATCGCCCTGAAGCGTCTGCGAGGGGTCCTCGGCCTCCTTGAGCAGCTTCTGCCAGGCCGGGTTCTTCTTCCAGTGCTTCTCCTTGCGTTCTGCTGTCATCTGCTGCTCTCCCGCTATCGAGTGATGACGGGAAGCCTAGGAGCGAGGGCGAGCGTCCGTCCAGAACATGCCAGCCGGCGAGCGCGCGCGTCTTGCAGCGAAAGCGCGGCAGGTCGCGTCAGGTCATTTCTTCGCGCCTTCCGATGGCTTGCGATGATCAGAGCTAGCCCGCTTTGAGCTCGCGTGCGACGGCCTTGTCGGCATCGAACTTTGACTTGAGCCGGGCAAGCTCCTCCGGCGCAAGCCGTTCGGCATTGCAGTAGTCGAGCTTCCAGTCCGGATCCTCGCTCCAGCGGAGCGGCGACTGGAAGGTGATGCGGGGTCCGGGCGCGGACTCAAGAAGCCTGAGCGCCAGCTCCAGCGTCGTTTCCTGCGAAGCCGGGTCGTGGGGCCGCCCGGCGCCGTTGCCGAGCGGGAAATCGCTGAAGAGAAAGCGCGGCGCGCCCACATGCTCCACGATGTCCTTGGCGCACCCCATGACGACTGTCGGAAGCCCCGCGGCTTCGATATGCCGGGCCGCGAGCGCGACGCTCTGATGGCAGACGGGACAGTTGGGCACGAGCACCGCCGCATCGGCCTTGTCGGCGCGAAGCGCATCGAGGAGGGCAGGGCAGTCCTCATCGAGGCTGACGCGATGGCTGCGGTTGGTGGGAAGTCCATGGAATCGAGGCGTGAGGCCGCCGATCCTTCCGGCCTCCGCCGCCTGCTTCAGTGCCGCAAGCGGGAACCATGTCGCCGGATCTTCCGCGCTCGTGTGGCGGCGGTCATAGGCGATGTGGGAGATGCGGACGTCGGGCCTGCCCTCGATGGACTGGGAGTAGACGCGGAAGAACTTGGCGGCCGCGTTATAGGGGGCGCCCGGTCCTTGGTCGCCGAGTTCAGGCCGATGAGGAGCCGCGGTCGTTACGAGCGCGACGCAACACTCGCCGAGCGGCTTCTTAAGCGGCGCGAAGGGAGCCTCGCTGTAGTGCGCCCAGAGATAGGGCGCCCCGTAGCCGAGCGCCTGGTAGTAGGCGCGGGTGCGCGCCATGTAAGGGACGGGAACGTCGTCTGCGGGAGCGAAGTCCTGCATAGGCCAGGTCCGTTGCTCAGTCGGCCTCCTCATCGACGGTCCGCATGTCCTCGGGCCGTGGCGTGGAGATGATGTTGTAGCCCGAATCGACGAAGTGCACCTCGCCGGTGACGCCGCCCGAAAGCGGCGAAAGCAGGTAGAGCGCAGCGCCCCCGATGTCGTCGAGCGTGACGGTGCGCCGGAGCGGTGAGTGGCGCTTCTGGAAGGCGTAGAGCGCGCGCGCGTCCGTGATGCCGGCGCCCGCCAGCGTGCGCATCGGCCCCGCGGAGATGGCGTTGACCCGGATGTCGCGCGACCCGAAGTCGGCGGCGAGATAGCGCACCGAGGATTCGAGCGCCGCCTTGGCGACGCCCATGACGTTGTAGTTGGGCATGACCCGCGAGGAACCGCCAAAGGTGAGGGTCACGAGCGAGCCGCCGGAGGGCATGAGCTCGGCCGCGCGCCGCGCGATGTCGGTGAAGGAGAAGCAGGAGATCGCCATGGTGCGCAGGAAGTTCTCCCGCGTGGTGTCGGCGTAGCGCCCCTTGAGCTGCGACTTGTCGGAATAGGCGATGGCGTGCACGACGAAGTCGAGGCTGCCCCACGCCTCCTTGAGCCGCTGGAAAAGCTGATCCAGGCTCCGGTCGTCCTCGACGTCGCAGGATTCGACGATCTTCGCTCCGAGCGATCCCGCGAGCGGCCTCACCCGCCGCCCGAAGGCCTCTCCCTGATAGGTGAAGGCGAGCTCCGCGCCTTGTCCGGCGAGCGTGCGGGCGATCCCCCAGGCGATCGAATGGTCGTTCGCCACGCCCATGACGAGACCGCGCCGGCCCTGCATCAGCGCGCCGCCGGCCGCTGTACTGTCACTCATTCTTCAGACCCCGAAGGCGCATTCCGGCCGATCTATTCTCTATGGCCGGAAGACGCGGCACTTGGTTCGTATTGATGGAAATTCCGAAGGAGCCCCACGCGCTCCCGTCATGCGTCGTAGCGTTGCAGGACGAGGGTGCCGTTGGTGCCGCCGAAGCCGAAGCTGTTCGACATCACCACATTGATCTCGGCATTGTCGCGACGCTCCCGAACGATCGGGATGTCGGAGAATTCCGGATCCAGCTCCTCGATGTTGGCGCTCTCGCAGATGAAGCCGTTCCGCATCATGAGGATCGAATAGATCGCCTCCTGCGCGCCGGTCGCGCCGAGCGAATGGCCGGTGAGCGACTTGGTGGCGGAGATGGCGGGGATGCTCTTGCCGAACACCTCGCGGATCGCCTCGATCTCCTTCTTGTCGCCGATCGGCGTCGAGGTGGCATGCGGATTGAGATAGTCGACCGGCTCCTTCACATGGGCGAGCGCCTGGCGCATGCAGCGCACCGCTCCCTCGCCCGAAGGCTGCACCATGTCGTAGCCGTCGGAGGTCGCGCCATAGCCCACGACCTCGCAATAGATCCTGGCGCCACGCGCCTTGGCATGCTCGAGCTCCTCCAGCACCAGCACGCCCGCGCCGCCCGCGATCACGAAGCCGTCGCGGCTCTTGTCGAAGGCGCGCGAGGCCTTCTCGGGCTCGTCGTTGAAGCCGGTGGACATGGCGCCCATGGCGTCGAAAAGCACCGACAGCGTCCAGTCGAGCTCCTCGCCGCCGCCCGCGAACATGACGTCCTGCTTGCCCCACTGGATGAGCTCGGTGGCGTTCCCGATGCAGTGCGTCGAGGTCGCGCAGGCCGACGAGATGGAATAGTTGACGCCGCGGATGCCGAAAGGCGTGGCGAGGGTTGCGGAGTTGGTGCTGGACATGGCGGCCGGCACCACGAAGGGCCCGACCCGTTTCGGCCCCTTGTCGCGGGTGGTGTCGGCGGCGCCGACGATGGCGCGCGTCGAAGGTCCGCCCGATCCCATGATGATGCCGGTGCGCTCGCCCTTGACCTCTAGCTCCTCGAGGCCGGAATCGACGATCGCCTGCTGCATGGCGACGTAGTTCCAGGCCGCCCCGTCGCCCATGAAGCGGCGCACCCGGCGGTCGACGGTGGTGAGATCGAAGGTCGGCGCGCCGTGCACCCGGCAGCGGAAGCCCAGGCGCTCGTAGTCGTCGGCCTTCACGATGCCGGACTTGGCCTCCCTGAGCGAGGCCATCACCTCCTGCACATTGTTGCCGATGCTCGAAACGATTCCCATGCCGGTGACGACGACGCGCCGCATCTCTTCGTCCTTTCCGCGTCAGGCTGGTTCGGGAGCGTCGGCCTGCGAGAATAGTCCTACCCGCAGGTCGCTCGCCGCGTAGATCGGCTCGCCGTCCGCCTTGAGCAATCCATCGGCGATGCCGAGCTTGAGCTTGCGCAGGATCACGCGCTTCAGGTCCACGACGTACTCGACCCTGCGGACCTTGGGCACCACCATGCCGCTGAACTTGACCTCTCCCACACCGAGCGCGCGACCCTTGCCCGGCGCTCCGAGCCATCCGAGAAAGAAGCCGAGAAGCTGCCAAAGCGCATCGAGCCCGAGGCAGCCCGGCATCACCGGATCGCCTTGGAAGTGGCAGGGGAAGAACCAGAGATCGGGCTTGATGTCGAGCTCGGCCCTGATCTGGCCAACGCCGCTCGGGCCACCGTTCTCGCTCACCAGCGAGATGCGGTCGAACATGAGCATCGGCGGAAGCGGCAGCTGGGCGTTGCCGGGGCCGAAGAGTTCACCTCGCCCGCAGGCGAGAAGATCGGCATAGTCGTAGCTGTCCTTGCGCTCCGCCATCGCGTCCTTTGTGTCGCCTCCCGTGCCGCAACCCCGCGCGCCAAGACGCGCAGGCATCGGGCAGCCGGCCACGGCCGCCGCCCGTCCCCCCGCCAGTTGCGTCTTCCTAACATAGACTTCAACCCCCTCAAAGACCTTGGGGCCTGATTGGCCGCCGAGCGAACGGCCGAAGCGGCCGAACTCTTGCGGCGGCGCGCCGCACGACACGAATTGCGAATTGCTGCCAGAAGCAGTATATATCGTTGCATAAGAGGATGTTGCGTTGACGGTGCCGGTGAAGAAATCGATCATCGAGCGGTTGCGAGCGGCGGGCTTGCGCCCGACGCGGCAGCGTGTTGCCCTGGCGGACCTGCTGTTCGGCTCCGGGGATCGGCATGTCACGGCCGAGACCCTGCACGAGGAGGCGGTCAAGGCGAACGTGCCGGTCTCGCTCGCCACCATCTACAACACGCTCAACCAGTTCACCGACGCAGGGCTCCTGCGCGAGGTGGCGATCGAGGGCCAGCGGACCTATTTCGACACCAACACCTCCAACCACTTCCACTACTATCTGGAAGCAGACCGCAAGCTCATGGACATCCCGTCCAGCGAACTGAGCGTGGTGGGGCTCCCGGAGGCCCCGGAAGGCACCCGCGTGCGCCGCATCGACATCATCGTGCGGCTGGAGACGCTGCGGAGCTGACCGCCGCCGCCCATTCTGGTGGTGAAAACAATCCTATAGAGAAGGCTTGCGGCCCTACTGCCGGATGCGCTCGCCCGGATAGACGCCCCACAGCATCGCCTGCTGCATCCAGCCGTCATAGCGGTCGACCGCGATGTGGCACCAGCTTCCGTCGCAGGATTCGACCTCGCCCATAACGCCCGCGCCGACCATGGCGACCGGACGCGCGGTGTCGCTGCCGAGGCTGCGCAGCGGAATGGACTTGCCGGCGTTCCAGGGCGCCACGAGCGCGGTCCGCCGCCCGGTGAGCAGGCTATGGTAGACCCAGCCCTCGGCCCCCTCGCTGTCACGCACGCGCCGCCAATGCTCGTATTCGGCGATGATCTCGACCGGCAGGCCCTTGCGCGTGAACACCCAGGAGAGGTCGTGGTCGCTGGAAGGGCCCCGCCTGACATTGACGCGGTCCGTCTTGAGGCTCACGAAACGGGGGAGCGGCAGGCCGCTATTGGCCTTCCCCGTCCCCTCGGGCTTCGACACCGACCCGGTCTGCTCGGCCGCCGTCAGGTCGTCCGCGTTCGCCGCGGCGCCATGATCGCCCCAGAGCGCATAGGCCACGCCCAGGGCCACGGCCAGCAGACCCACCGACAGCGCGGCGAAGCCCAGGCCGCTCTTGCGTGTGGACAAAAACCCCATATCCCGAATCGATGCCCTCAGGAACGTTCCCGTCCGGCGACGCGTCCGTCGTCTCGGGCGGCCTTGCCGCCCCGTGAAACCCTGCCACCGGATCGTCCGGGAAGCAGTTTACACATGCCCACCGCCAACATAAAGAGAGCCGTTGGGGAAGCCTTCGCCGCCCGAGGTTAAGGATCTCTCAACGGCAGCCATGCGCCCGCCGCTTCAATGGCTGCATTTCGGAGCGCGAATCAAGCCGATTCGCAAGCAGACTGCTGCAAGGGAGCCGTTCATGGCGACACGCAAGCCGCTGGTCATCGTCACCCGCAAATTGCCGGATGTCGTCGAGACCCGCATGCGGGAACTCTTCAACACCCGGCTCAACGACGACGACCATCCGAGGAGCCAGGCCGAGCTGATCGAGATCGTGAAGTCGGCCGAGGTTCTGGTTCCGACGGTGACCGACCGGATCGACAAGGGCGTCATCATGCAGGCCGGGCCGCAGCTCAAGCTGATCGCCAATTTCGGCAACGGCGTCGACAATATCGACCTCGACACCGCGATTGCTCGCGGCATCACCGTCACCAACACGCCGGGGGTCCTGACCGAGGACACGGCCGACATGACGATGGCCCTCATCCTCGCCGTCGCGCGGCGCATCATCGAGGGCGGAACCGTGATCGGCAAGGACAACACCTGGCAGGGCTGGTCGCCGACCTGGATGCTCGGCCACCGCATCACCGGCAAGCGGCTGGGCATCGTCGGCATGGGCCGCATCGGCCAGGCGGTGGCGCGGCGCGGCAGGGCCTTCGGGCTCCAGATCCACTACCACAACCGGAAGCCCGTGCATGCTTCGGTCGAGGAGGCACTGGAGGCGACCTACTGGGAAAGCCTCGACCAGATGCTGGCGCGCATGGACATCGTGTCGGTCAACTGCCCGCACACCCCGGCGACCTACCATCTCCTGTCCGCCCGGCGGCTCAAGCTCCTGCGCAAGGACGCCATCATCGTCAACACGGCGCGCGGCGAGGTGATCGACGAGAACGCGCTCGCCCGCATGCTGGAGGCGGGCGAGCTCGGCGGCGCCGGCCTCGACGTGTTCGAGCACGAGCCGGCCGTCAATCCGCGGCTGCTCAAGGTCAGGAACGCCGTGCTCCTGCCGCACATGGGCTCAGCCACGCTCGAGGGCCGCGTCGACATGGGCGAGAAGGTCATCATCAACATCAAGACCTGGGTGGACGGCCACACGCCGCCCGACCGCGTGCTCCCCTCGATGCTGTAGGGCACGCGCGTTTCCCCAAGCGTCATGGCCGGCCAGCGAGCCGGCCATCCTTTTGGGCCGACCCGCTGCCAAAGGATTGCCGGGTCAAGCTCGGCAATGACGGCAACTTGGGCTACCCCACCCGCTCCCTGAGCCAGTGGGTGGCGATGCCCACGACCTCCTCCGGCGCCTCGAGCGTGGGCAGGTGGCCGCATCCCCGGATCTCGGCATAGCGCGCGTCGGGCAGGAGCCCGGCCATCCGCAGTCCGTCGGAGGCGGGGGTGAACTGGTCCTCGCGGCCCCAGAGGAGAAGCACCGGGCAGGCGATGCGCGGAAGATCGCCCCAGCGATCCTGGCGCGCAGCGAGCGCCTCGTTCTGGCGCGCCATGGGCTCAGGACCCATCTGCCGCGCCATGGCCAGGAAGGTGTTGCGCGTGGCTTCGCCGCGCGGCCCGGGCAGATGGGCGATAGCGTCGGCCAATCCCGTCACCACGCTCTCGAAGCGCCCGTCCCGAAGCGCGATGCCGCGTGTCCGCGCACCAGCCGGATCGCGGGTCGCGCCGGCGCTCGATCCCATGATCCAGAGGCCCCTGACGCGGTCTGGAGCCGCGAGCGCGGTCTCGAGCGCCACATAGCCGCCGAAGGAGGTGCCGGCGATGATGAACGCGCCCTCGACCTCCGAAAGCACGCGCGAGACGCAAGCCTCGAGCGTGGGCTCGGCCACGACCAGCGTGCGCGGACGGGCGAGAGGGCGGAGGCCTTCGGCGACCGGCTCATAGAGCCCGGCGTCGCAGCCCAGCGCGGGGATCATGACAAGCGGCAGCATGGGATTCCTCTATAGCCCTCGTCCTGAGCTTGTCGAAGGACGATGCCAAGCCCTCCAAAAAAATGGCCGGCGCGAGGCCGGCCATGACGTTTGCTGGAAGTCTCCAGTCCGGTCGAATGGAGGTCAGCCGGCCTCGGCCTCGTCGGCTTTGGCCTCCTGCTTGATCTCCTCGCCGGTCGCCTGGTCGATGTTCTTCATCGTGAGGCGCACCTTGCCGCGCGGGTCCATTCCGAGGAACTTGACCTTCACCTTGTCGCCCTCGTTGAGTATATCCGTCACCTTCTGGACGCGGCGCGGCGCAAGCTCCGAGATGTGGACGAGGCCGTCGCGGGCGCCGAAGAAGTTCACGAAGGCGCCGAAATCGACCACCTTCA
>JBFXDI010000159.1:0-8459 GCA_050181295.1 Parvibaculaceae bacterium
GCTTCGTGGTGCATGGACTGTGGCCGCAGCATGCCCGGGGGTGGCCGGAGTTCTGCGACACGCGCGAGCGCTGGGTGCCGGACGAGCGCATCCGCGACATGCTGCCGATCATGCCGTCCAAGCGGCTCATCATCCACGAATGGCGCAAGCACGGCACCTGCTCCGGCCTCAGCCAGGACGAGTATTTCGGCCTCACGCAAAGGCTCTTCGAGAAGGTCCGGATCCCGGCGCGCTATCTTTCGCCCACGGCGCTCGTCTCCGTAAGCCCGGGCCAGCTCGCGGACGACTTCGTCAAGAGCAATGCCTGGCTGGACCATGGCATGATCGCCGTTGATTGCGGCAACCGCCGCGACCGGGCGCGACTGCAGGAGATCAAGATATGCTTCTCTCCGGACGGCGAACCGACACGCTGCGGCGCCAACGAACGCCAGCAGTGCCGGGCTTCCACCATCCAGATGCCGCCGGTGCGCTGAGGGCCCGCACGTGACCCGCTCCGTCCTCATCCTGCAGCACATGGAAACCGACAGCCCCGGCCGCTTCTCGGCGCTCTTCCGCGCGGCGGGCTGGAAGGCGACGACGGTCAAGCCCTTCGCGGGAGAGAGCATTCCCTCGCTCGATGAGCACGACCTCATGTTCGTGCTCGGCGGCGCCATGGATGTCTGGGAGGAGGACCAGCATCCCTGGCTCAAGGCGGAGAAGCAGGCGATCCGGGAGTGGGCGGGCGAAAAGGCCAAGCCCTATATCGGCATCTGCCTCGGGCACCAGCTCCTCGCCGACGCGCTGGGCGGCGAGGTGGGCATGTCCAGGGCGGCCGAGGTCGGCGCCTTCCCGATCGCGCTCGACGAGGAGGCCTCGACGCATGCCTTCTTCTCCAGCATCGCACCAAGCCACACCGTGCTCGAATGGCACCATGCCGAGGTGAAGCGTCTGCCGGAGGGCGCGCGCGCCCTGGCCAGCTCCGAGATCACGCCCATCCAGGCCATGGCGGTCGACGATCATGCGCTCGGCGTGCAGTTCCATTTCGAGTGGACGCTCGATGGCATCCAGCGCTGGGCCGAGATGCCGGGCTGGCTCGGACCCCTGGAGAAGGAACTGGGGCAGGGCGCGCATCCTCGCTTCATGGGCGAGGCGACGCGGCACATGCCGGGCATCGCGCATCTCGCCGAGACCCTGTTCGGGAATTTCTCGAGGAAGACGGGTCTCGCGAAGTAGGAATGCTGTAGGCGCGGCGTCATGGCCGGGCCTGACCCGGCCATTCTTTCGGGCAAGCACACATCACGAAAAAGGATGCCCGGCTCGGAGGCCGGGCATGACGAAGCTCGCGGACGCTTCCTACAGCTTCAGAAGCAGCTTGCCGAAATTGCCGCCCGAATAGAGGAGGCTGAGGATTTCCGGATAGGCGTCGACGCCGCCTTCCCGGATGTCCTCTTTCAGCTTGAGCCTGCTCTCCTTCAGCCACTGGCCGAGCGCGCTCGTCGCTTCGCGGCGGCGCTTGGCGAAATCGAAGACGATGAAGCCCTGGATTTTCAATCGCATGACCAGGACGGCCCTGAGATTCTTCGGTCCGGGCGGAAGCTCGGTGGCGTTGTAGGCCGAGATGAGGCCGCAGAGGGCGACGCGTCCGAAGCGGTTCATCTGGGACAGGACGGTGTCGAAGATCTCACCGCCCACGTTCTCGAAGTCGACATCGATGCCGTTCGGGCAGGCGGCCTTCAGGTCCTCGGCGAGGTTGCCGGCCTTGTAGTCGACGGCGGCATCGAAGCCGAGTTCGTCGGTGAGGAAGCGGCATTTGTCCGGACCTCCGGCAACACCGACCGCGCGGCAGCCCTGGATCTTCGCGATCTGCCCCACGATCTGGCCGACGGCGCCCGAGGCGGCGGAGACCACAACCGTGTCGCCAGCCTTCGCCTGCGCCACCTCCAGGAGGCCGAAATAGGCTGTCTCGCCCGGCATGCCGAGCCCGCCGATCCAGGTGTGGAGCGGGGCGAGCGAAAGGTCGGCGCGCGAGACGCCGCGCCCGTCCGACACGGCATGCGTCTGCACCCCGAAGAGGCCGGTGACGGCATCGCCCTCCCTGAAATCCGGATGGCGTGAAGCCTCGACGCGCCCCGCCGCATAGGCGCGCATGGCCTCGCCGATCTCCACCGGCGGCACGTAGGACTTGCCGGCGCTCATCCAGCCCCGCATGGCGGGATCGAGCGAGACGAACTCGTTCTTGACGCGGAACTGGCCCTCGCCGGGCTCGGGCAGCGGCTCGTCGCGAATGTCGAAGACGTCGGCCGTGACGGGACCGACGGGACGCTTCTTCAGACGGGCGACACGGTTCATGAGACTCTATCCTCGATCATTTCCGTCCGAGGCGGGCGCGCGCGATGATGCCCGCGAAGAAGATGACGAAGCTCACGCCCAGCACCAACGGGAGGCCATGGGGTCCGAACACCGCCATGGCCCAGCCGGCGAGTGCGGAGCCCACGAGCGCGCCCGCGCCCCACACGGTGGCGAAGGCGGCGCTTCCCTGCACCAACTCATCGCCCTTGAAGCGGTCGCCGAGCTCCGCGAGCGCGATGGTGTAGATGCCATAGCCCGCCGCGCCCATCACGAGGAGCAGCGGCCACATCAAGAGCGTTCCCATGCTCGCCGGCATGGCGAAGCAGAGGATGGCCGTCACGACGGCGCAGCCTCCCATGACGAGCCGCTTGGGCAGGACGTCGGCGAGCCAGCCGAGCGGCATCTGGAGCGCGACGTTGCCGACGATGAGCGCGGTCAGGATCTGCGCGGAGGTCGAGACGTCGAGACCTATCCTCACGCCATAGACTGGCAGCAGGCTCAAGGTGGCGGCATCGAAGATCGCGAACATCGCCACGGCCGACAGCAGCACGGGCGCCTTGGGCGCGAAGGTGAAGAAGGAGGTCCGGTGCGCGCCGGCGTTGGGCGCATGCTCGTCCTGGACGAGGCTCAAAGGCAGCATCGCCGCCGCCATGACGGCCGCCCCGATGAGAAAGGGCAGCCAGCCCTCGATGCCGATCCAGGCGATGAGGGCGGGGCCGGCGGCGAAGCTCGCCGAAAGCACGCTCGCATAGAGGGCGACGATCCGGCCCCGCTGACCGCCCGCCGCATACTTGACGATCCAGGCCTCGCTCAGCACGAAGAGCGTCGAGACGCACATGCCCTGCGCGAGCCTGAGCACGAACCACGCCTCGATCGACGGCAGGGCCTTGTAGGCGAGGATGATCAGCATCGTCAGGAAGGCGGCGATGAGCGCCATGCGGCGGGTGCCCAGGCGGCGGGCGAGGGGCGTGATGAAGGGCGAGGCCAGGAGGATGCCGATCGGCGACATGGCGCTGTTGATGCCGATCAGGTCGTCGGAATAGCCCTGCCTCTCGAGGAGCAGCGAGAGCAGCGGGAACATCTGGCCGAGCGCGAATCCGAAGACGGCGATGGCGGAAGCCGCCGCCGTCACGTTGCGCCAGTTGGTGCGGGTGCCAAGGGGGGCCGAGATTTCCATGCCTGCTTCTCGCGTGGGCAGGCTGCCCGGTCAATGGGCAGCCCAGAACACCAGCTATGCGGGCGGAATCGGCCGGATGAGCTGGCCGCGCGAGAAGGTGAGCCCAACGATGAGCGCAACATAGGTGGCAGCCAGCACCAGCGGGATGCCGCTCGACCCGATACCGTCCACGGCGGCGCCCGCAAGCGGAGGACCGGCGATGCCGCCGATGCCCCACATGGCCGCGAAGGCGGCCGACCCCGCGATGAGATCGGCGCCCTTGAAGCGGTCGCCGAGCATGGTCAGCGCGATCGTATAGATGGCATAGGCGCCGCTGCCGATGAGGACCGAGACCGGCCAGATGAGCCACGTGCCGATGGTGAGCGGCAGCGTCGCCGCCAGGAGGCAGGTGCCGAAGGCCGCGACCCAGAGCACGCCCATGCGAGACCAGCGGTCGGCGAGCCAGCCGATCGGATACTGGAAGAAGGCGTTGCCCATGATGGCGAGCCCGAGCGTCCAGCTCGCGGTTGAAAGGTCGAGACCGTTCCGCAATCCGTAGATCGGGTAGAAGGCGAGCATGATCGAGTCGAACATGGTGAGCGTCGCCACGGCGAAGAGAAGCAGCGGCGCGCGCCCGAGAAAGCGCATGAACTCGCCGCCACCGGGCTTCGGCGCGAAATCGCTGTCGTCGAGGGTGACGAAGAACAGCGGCGCCGTCGCGAGCAGCACCATGCCGGCGGCGAGCGCGAACGGCAGCATGCCTTGCGTGCCGGTGATCGGAATGAGGAACGGGCCGATGGAAAAGCCGAGCGAAAGGAAGGCCGTGTAGACGGCGGTGACCCGGCCGCGCGTCGCATCCTCGGTGAAATGCATGATCCAGGCTTCGCTCAGCGTGTAGAGCACGCCGCCCGCCACGCCGAGCAGGAAGCGCAGAAGGAACCATGCCCAGAGCGCGCGATGGACCGCGAGGAGGATGAGGATGGCGGCTGTCGCCAGCATGCAGGTAAGCGCCAGCCGCTTGACGCCGATCCGCGAGGCGATGCGCGGAATGAACGGGCCGAAGAGGATGATCCCGAGCGGCGCCATGGCGGCGTTGAGGCCGATGATCCAGGCGTCGACCTTCTGCTCCTCGAGGATCAGCGCGATCAGCGGCAGGGTCATGCCGAAGCCGATATCGACCGTGACGATCGTCGCGATCGCGGCGATCAGGCTGTTCAGGCGCTTGGCGCGCGGGCTGGCGACGTCGGCAGACATGGATGACCCCGGACAAAGCCGTCCTGTCTAGGGCCGGGAGAATTTCGGGGCAAGGGGAGGGCGCACCCTCGCGCACCGTCAACGCTCCAGGGGCGGCAAGGCGCCGCCCCTTCTCTATCAGGGCCAGCGGACGGTGGGCGGCAAGGAGGAGAGGATCGATTCGACGTTGCCGCCGGTCTTGAGGCCGAAGAGCGTGCCGCGGTCGTAAAGCAGGTTGAATTCGACATAGCGGCCGCGCCGCACCTGCTGTTCCTCGCGGTCGGCCTCGCTCCAGGGCGTCAGCCGGTTGCGCTCCACGATCTCGGGATAGGTCTTGAGAAAGGCGCGACCGACATCTTGCGTAAAGGAGAGATCGGCATCGAAGCTGCCGGAGTTCAGGTAGTCGTAGAAGATGCCGCCGACGCCGCGTATCTCGCCGCGGTGCGGCAGGAGGAAGTACTCGTCGCACCAGTTCTTGAAGCGGGCATAGTCCGCGCAGGCATGCGGCGCGCAGGCGGCTTCGAAGGCGGCATGGAACGCGCGCGAGTCCGGATCCTCCCGCGCGCGGCGCCGCATGAGCATGGGCGTCAGGTCGCCGCCGCCGCCGAACCAGGATTTCGACGTCACCACAAAGCGGGTGTTCATGTGCGCCGTCGGCGCGTTGGGGCTCCAGGGGTGCGCGATGACCGAGATGCCCGAGGCCCAGAAGCGGGGGTCGTCCTCGGCGCCCGGAATCTGCTTGCGGAACTCGGGGCTGAACTCGCCGTGGACGGTCGAGGTGTGGACGCCGACCTTCTCGAAGACGCGACCGGACATGAGCGACATGACGCCCCCGCCGCCATCGGCCGCGCGCTCCCAGGGCTTGCGGGTGAAGCGGCCGGGCGCGAGATGCGCCAGCGCCTTCGGCGGCTCGCGATCCTCCAGCGCCTCGAAGGCGGCGCACAGTTGGTCGCGCAGCGCCTCGAACCAGAGGCGGGCGCGCTCCTTCTCAGAGGTGAGCCTGACGTGGATGTCCATCCCGCGACTTATCCCCGATCGAGGCCGCAGGCGGAAGGGCCATGACCACGCGAGGGACGGAGCCGATCCGAGGATCGATGCTTGGAGGCCTCCGACTTCCGTCCTATGGTCTCCCCGACCATGACCCAATAGGATCAGGCTGCGGACCGGAAGAAGGCTGAAAGCCGCCAGAGAGCGGCCAGACCGGACCGAGGGAGGGAAGAGGTTGGCGGAAGCTCGCGAGGCTTCGGCGGCGGACACGTTCCCCAAGCTGCTTCTGCGCAATGCGCGCGTCTTCGGCGCGCGCCCGGCCATGCGCGAGAAGGACCTCGGCATCTGGCAGAGCTGGACCTGGGCGGAGATGAAGGACGAGATCGCCGCCTTCTCGCTGGGGCTAGCGAGGCTCGGTCTGAAGCGCGGCGAGAGGATCGCCATCGTCGGCGACAACCGTCCGCGGCTCTACTGGACGATCTGCGCGGCCCAGGCGCTGGGCGCCGTTCCGGTGCCGGTCTATCAGGACTCGGTCGCAGACGAGATGGGCTTCGTGCTCGAGCATGCGGGCGTGCGCTTCGCGGTAGCCGAGAACCAGGAGCAGGTCGACAAGCTGCTCGAGATCCGCGAGCGCTATCCGGGCATCGAGCACATCATCTACAGCGACCCGCGCGGGCTCGAGCGCTACACGGTCGAAGGCCTTCACGGCTTCGAGGCGGTGAAGGCCATGGGCCGCGAGGATCAGGCGGCGCATCCGGAATTGTGGGAGAGCGAGATCGCCCGTGGCTCGCCCGAGGACACCGCCATCATCCTCTATACCTCCGGCACCACCGGGCGGCCGAAGGGCGTGGTGCTCACCATGGAGAACACGCTCTGGGCGGCGCGCACCGCCAACCGCTTCGACACTCTGACGGAGAAGGAGGAGGTCATCGCCTACCTGCCCATGGCGTGGGTCGGCGATCACATCTTCTCCTACGCGCAGGCCTACGAGGCGGGCTACTGCGTCAACTGCCCGGAGAGCGGCGAGACGGTGGTGGAGGACCGCCGCGAGATCGGCCCCACCTACGCCTTCGCGCCGCCGCGCGTGTTCGAGAACCTGATCACGCTCACCATGGTGAGGATGGAGGACGCCTCGCGCCTCAAGAAGCGGCTCTTCGACTATTTCATCGCGCATGCACGGCGCGTCGGCAGCGATATCCTCGACGGGAAGCCGGTCGCGCTCAAGGACAGGCTCGTCTACCGGATCGGCGACGCCCTGGTCTACGGGCCGCTCAAGAACCGCTACGGCATCACACGGGCGCGCGTGGGCTATACGGCCGGCGAAGCCATCGGACCGGAGATCTTCCGCTTCTACCGTTCGCTCGGCGTCAACCTCAAGCAGCTCTACGGGCAGACCGAGGCGTCGGTCTATATCACCAACCAGCCGGACGCCGAGATCCATGCCGACACGGTGGGCAAGCCGCTCGAAGGCATCGAGATCCGGATCGACGACAACGGCGAGGTGCTCTACCGCTCGCCCGGCGTGTTCAAGGAATACTACCGCGACCCCGAGGCCACGGCGAAGTCCAGGACGCCGGACGGCTGGGTTCGCTCGGGCGATGCGGGCTTCATCGACGAGAACGGGCATCTGAAGATCATCGACCGCGCCAAGGACGTGGGGCGCCTTACCGACGGCACGCTCTTCCCGCCCAAATACATCGAGAACAAGCTCAAGTTCTTCCCCAACATCAAGGAGGCCGTGGCGTTCGGAGCAGGCTGCGACCACGTCGCCTGCTTCATCAACATCGACCTCGTCGCGGTCGGATCCTGGGCGGAGCGCAACAACGTCGTCGAGGCGAGCTCCCAGGTGCGCGCCCAGCACCCGGACGTCTACCGCATGATCGAGGAGCATGTGGATGCCGTGAACCGCGAGCTCGCCTCGGAGCCCCGGGTCGCCGGCTGCCAGATCCGGCGCTTCCTCATCCTCCACAAGGAGCTCGACGCCGACGACGGCGAGATCACGCGCACCAACAAGGTGCGCCGCTCCTTCATCGCCGAGCGCTACCAGCCGCTCATCGAGGCGCTCTACGATCCTGCCAAGCCCAGGCAGCACGTCCGCACCGAGGTCACCTTCGAGGACGGGCGCAAGGGCGCGATCGAGGCGGACGTCGTCATCCGCGACATGCCGGTGCGGCAGGCGGGTCGCGGCATGCTGGAGGCGGCGGAGTGAGCGGGCCGCTGCTGGCGGTCGATGAAGTGTCGCTCACCTTCGGCGGCGTGAAGGCGATCCGCGGCGTGAGCTTCGACATCGCGAAGGGAGAAATCCGCGCCATCATCGGTCCGAACGGCGCCGGCAAGACCTCCATGCTCAACGTCATCAACGGCTTCTACCGGCCGCAGCGGGGGTCCATCACCTTCAAGGGCATCAGGCGCTCCGACATGCGCCCGCATGTGGCGGCCGAGCAGGGCATCTCCCGCACCTTCCAGAACGTGGCGCTCTTCAAGGGCATGTCCACGCTCGACAACATCATGAGCGGGCGGGTGCTCAAGATGCGGCGAAGCTTCCTCTGGCACCTCGCCCACTATGGCCCGGCGCGACAGGAGGAGATCGAGCACCGCGCCTTCGTCGAGAGGATCATCGACTTCCTCGAGATCCAGCATATCCGGCGCACGGTCGTCGGACGGCTGCCCTATGGACTCCAGAAGCGGGTGGAGCTCGCCCGCGCGCTCGCCATGGAGCCCGATCTCCTGCTGCTGGACGAGCCCATGGCCGGCA
>JBFXDI010000160.1:0-8367 GCA_050181295.1 Parvibaculaceae bacterium
TCGAAGCCGAGCTGCAGGCGCTCGCCGCCGGCACGGCCGATTTCAAGGAGGGCGCCGCGGCCTTCCTCGAAAAGCGCCCCGCCCGCTTCACCGGGCACTGAAGGGGCGCCCCTCCCGCTGGCCGGCCGCACCGCCCTCGCGTAGGATCGGCGCCTGACGGTGCGCAGGCCCGCAAGCGCGAGAAGGAAATCGAGGCCGCGCCCTTCAAGGGCAAATCGCGCGGGACGCGACAGCCGGCCGTTCGACGGACGGAGAGACGAGGCGGGGGGAAATGACCGAGCTGAGCTTCAAGGGCAAGGAGTTCGTTTACAACCATCACCTTGCCGTGCCGTTCCGCCCGCTCGTGCCGGACGAGAAGAAGGGCATCGGCCCGGTGGCCCTCGACGGCAATCTGGTCATTCACGGCGACAACCTTCATGCGCTGAAAGCCCTGTTGCCGCTCTATGCCGGCAAGGTGGACTGCGTCTTCATCGACCCGCCCTACAACACCGGCAACGAAGGCTGGTCCTACAACGACAATGTCAACGCGCCGATGATCCGGGAATGGCTGGACGCCAATCCCATCGGCATCGAGGACGGGCTTCGGCACGACAAATGGTGCGCCATGATGTGGCCGCGCCTGCGGTTGCTACACGAGCTGTTGTCTAACAAGGGTACTATATGGATCACTCTCGACGGGAACGAAGTGCATCGCGCTAAGCTCATGCTCGATGCCATCTTTGGTGATGAGAACGGATTGGGGACTCTCGTTTGGGAGAAGTCCGACAGCCCTCGTATGGACGCTAACACGTTTTCGTCAAGTCACGACTTCATCGTGGCCTATGCCAAGTCTCCGGCCGATATGATTTTCCAGCGGATTGGTGCTGACGACGATGAAGCGCCGGAGCACTATAACCTGCTCAATGAGAACGGGCGCAGATACTACCTAAAGCCACTGAGGGCGATGGGGGGCCAGGGCGAAACACGGGAGGCTCGGCCCAATCTCTACTACGCTCTTGTGGCTCCCGACGGAGTCGAGGTCTATCCGAAAAGGCAGGACGGCTCCGACGGTGCGTGGAGGTGGAGCAAAGAGAAGACAAGGACGGATGCTGCGCGAATTGAGTGGCGACAAGGTCGAACGGGTTGGACTCCCTACTTCCGAATCTACGCCGACACGTCTGAGGGACGGCCGCCAGAGACCATTTGGTATCATCGGGATGTAGGAAGCTCCCGCACGGCTAAAGCGCAGATCAAGCAGATATTTGGTGAGGCTGCCTTTGACACTCCAAAACCGCTTGGGTTGGTCCAGAGAGTTATTGAAATTGCCACAGAGTCCAACTCGATAATTCTCGACTCCTTCGCCGGGTCGGGCACAACTGGCCATGCCCTCCTTGAGGCCAACAAGCGCGATGGCGGCAATCGACGGTTCATTCTGGTCGAGATGGAGGACTATGCCGACCGTCTCACCGCCGAGCGGGTGCGCCGCGTCATCAACGGCTACGACTTCAAGGGGACGCAGCGCACCGAGCTGCTGCGCGAAAGCCTCAACTGGCGGGCGCTGACCAGAGCCGAGGATCTGATCCACAAGGTCGAGGCCGTCGAAAACCTTCACAAGCACGAATATGACCGCATCAGGAAGGACGTCGATGACGGCGAGCTGATCGTCACCGGCGAAAAGTCGGTCGCGGAACGCGCCGAAGGCCTGGGTGGCGCTTTCACCTACTGCACTCTTGGCGACCCCGTGGAACTGGACAAGGTGCTGACCGGCGAAGCCCTGCCGCCCTATGCCGGCATCGGGGCGGCCTTGTTTCACATGGCGACCAGCCGGGCGCTCGATCCCGCCGCTGTGCGCGAAGCCGACTGCTACCTTGGCGAAGCCAATGGGCAGCATGTCTGGCTGATCTATCGGCCGGACCTCGAATGGCTCAAGACGGCGGAGGCGGCGCTGACGCTTTCGCGCGCGAAAGCGTTTGCGGCGACCGACCCGAAGAAGCGACATCTCGTTTTCGCGCCCGCCCGCTACGTCTCGCAGAAGATGCTCGGCGAGCGGAATATCCCCGTCGAGTTCGTGCCGCTGCCCTTCGCCCTCTATCGCATCGACCGGAGCTGAGCCGACGGATGTTTCGCCAGCTCGACTATCAGGACCGCGTTCTGGAAACGCTCGATTCCTACCTCGATGTTCTCAAGAACAAGAAGAAGGAAGCGGACGAGGTTGCCGAGCTTGCCGCCGGCAAGCCGCATCTCAACATCAAGGTTCCCGATTTTACGCGGGAAGCATGGGAGGCGCTCGAGACGGCGGGCAAGCTCCCCGCATCTCGGGCAAACATCCCGTTTTCGCCGCGCATCGACGGGAGCGGCCGGCCGGTTCCGAACGCCGTTCTGAAAGTTCCGACCGGGGGCGGCAAGACCTGGCTCGCCGTGTCCGGCCTGTCGCGGATCATGGGCCGCTATCTCGACCGCAACGCCGGCTTCGTTCTCTGGATCGTTCCCAACGAGGCGATCTATTCGCAGACCCTCAAACATCTGAAAGACAGACAGCACCCTTACCGGCAGGCCCTCGACCGTGCGGCCGCCGGCCGGGTGCGGATCATGGAAAAGTCCGATCGCCTCGACGCGCGCGACGTGGAAGCCCAGCTTTGCGTCATGCTGCTGATGCTGCAATCGGCCAATCGGCAGACGCAGGAGTCGCTCAAGATGTTCCGGGAACGGGGCGACGTTCACGGCTTCTTTCCGCCGGAGGGCGAACAGCAGGCGCATCGGGCCGCCATCGACCGGACCCCGAACCTCGATGTCTATACGGACATGTTCCCGATGGTGAAGGATTCCCTCGGCAATGCCCTGCGCATGATCCGTCCCGTCGTGGTAATGGACGAAGGCCACAAGGCCATTTCCGATCTGGCGTTCGGCACCCTTTACGGATTCAATCCCTGCTTCGTGCTGGAGCTGACGGCCACGCCCATCGACCTGCAGCCGCGCGGCGGCAAGAACCCGCGACCGGGCCGCTACGCCAATGTGCTGGCCGACGTGACCGGACGCGATCTGGACCGCGAGGGCATGATAAAAATGCCCCTCAATCTCGACCCCAAACAGGGCAACGACTGGAAGGCGACGCTCAACGCCGCGTTGCTGAAGCTCGACGCGATCAACGCCGACGCGAAGAAGCTGCGCGCCGAAACCGACCGCTATATCCGGCCGATCATGCTCGTCCAGGTCGAGCGCACCGGCAAGGACCAGCGGGACGCGGGCCATATCCACGCCGACGACGTGAAGGATTGGCTGCTGGCCCAGGGGTTCGACGAGGCGGAAATCGCCATCAAGACGGCGGAGCAGAACGACTTGGGCAACCCCGAGAACCAGGACCTGCTTTCGCCGCTCAACCGGGTGCGGGCGATCGTCACCAAGCAGGCTTTGCAGGAAGGCTGGGATTGTCCCTTCGCCTATGTGCTGTGCAGCCTTGCCGCCAGCTCCAACCTCAACGCCATGACGCAGCTTGTGGGCCGCATCCTCCGCCAGCCCCACGCGCTCAAGACCGACGTCCCGTCGCTGGACGAGTGCCATGTCATTACCCACCATGCCGGCACGGCCGATGTGGTGAACGCCATCAAGAGCGGGCTGGAGCAGGACGGGCTCGGCGACCTCGTGGTGGAAGTCGCCCAGGCCGACCCGGCCGGCGGGGGCAAGGTCGCGCAGACGATCAAACGGCGGCGGGCCTTCGACAAGACCGAAATCTATCTGCCCAAGGTGATGATCGCCGACGGCGACGACGTGCGCGATCTCGACTACGAAACCGATATTCTCTCCGTCGTCGACTGGCGCGGCTTCGACCCCAGGGCCATCGCGGTGCGGATTCCGGACAACGCGCAGGCCGCCGAAAGCCAGCTTCAGCGCATCCGGCTTTCCGACAGCGGCGACGACTTGATCGTCGGGGAGATCGTTGCCGCCAACAGCGAGCTTCTCGTCTTCGACGCGACCTATGCCGTGCGCATGGTGTCCGACATCGTGCCGAACCCCTTTGTCGGCCGGGAAATCGTCGGGGCGCTGATCGGGGCGCTCAGGGCACGCGGCTTCGACGATGCGAAGCTGGGAGCGCTTGCCGGCCTGATCGTGGAAGAGCTGCGCAAGGGCCTCGACGCCGAGCGCGCCGCCCGCGCCGAGAAACTGTTCAAGGCCGAAGTGGCGGCCGGACGCATCCAGTTCCGTTTGCGCATCGACGGTCGCAACTGGAAAATGCCCTTCACGGTGGAAACGACCGAGCCGATCAACGGCCGACAGCTTCTTTCGAAGACCGGCGGCGCTCTCGAAAGGAGCCTGTTCGCTCCGATCTACGAAAACGACCTCAACGGCGACGAGCGCGATATCGCCCTCTATCTCGATGGCGAGAACGTCCTCGACTGGTGGCACCGCAACGTCGCCCGGGCGCAATACGGCATCCAGGGCTGGCGCAGGGCCAAGATCTATCCCGACTTCATCTTCGCTTTGCGGCATGACGGCGGGGCAGCGAAAATCACCGTTCTCGAGACCAAGGGCGACCAGCTCGACAATCTCGATACCGCCTACAAGCGCGACCTGCTGGATTTCCTGTCCGGGCATTTCGCGTGGGACAACACGGTCCCGGTCGGCGAGCTTGAACTGGTCAGGAACGGCGGCGAGACGGTCAGGGCCACCCTCATCCTCATGAGCGAGTGGAGGGCCAAGCTTCCTGCCTATCTTTGAATCCGCGCCTCGCCGCGGGTTAACGGCGTCCCGGGCGCCGGAAGGCGCCGGCCTGCGCATAGAGCACGCCGGCGACGATGATCGTCCCGCCGGCGAGCTGCCCCCAGCTCGGGATGCCGCCCATATAGAGCGTCACCAGCACCGCCGAGACGGGGATCAGGTTCATGTACATCGAGGCGATATTGACGCCGATCCGCGCCACGCCCCAGTGCCACAGGAAATTGGCGAGCGCGATCGGGACGAAGCCCATATAGATCAGGCAGAGCAGCGGCTCGAGCGAGAGGTCGATCCTGATCTCGTTCACGCCCGCGACATGGAGGACGACGGCGAGCAGCACCAGCGTGATCGCCGAGGGCAGCAGCGTATAGGCGTTGCGCTCGAGCTGCGAGAAGGCCCGCAGGTGATGCTGCATCGCGAGCGAATACCAGGTCCAGGTGACGTTCGCGACGACGAGGATGAGCTCGCCGACGCCGAAGCCGAACTCGTCCTGCCGGATCGCCATGGCCGCGATGACGCCGCCGGTGACCGAGAAGACAGCGCCGATCACGATGCGCTGCGTCAGCGGCACGCGATGCAGCGCCCAGGCGGTGATCGCCGCGGTGATCGGGTTGGTGGCGGCGATGATCGCCGCCGAGAGGCCGCTCGAGAAATAGACCGCGAGCGTCGTCAGCATCGAGCCGAGCGTGATGCCGACGAATCCGAGCCAGGTCATGGTTGCCCAGGGAATGCCGCGCCGGAACGGCGTCTTCCTCTCGACCAGCCAGAGCACGACGCAGAGCGCGAAGGCGCCGATGACCTGGCGTCCCGCCGTCGCCGAGACGACGTCCCAGCGCGACAGCAGGAACTCCATGATCGGGAAGAAGGTGCCCCAGGTGACGGCATTGAACATGATCGCGCCGTTGGCCGTCAGCGCCTCCTTCATGCTCATGCCGGCGCGCATCCGCCCCGGCAGAGGCTCCGGCGGGATTTCGGCGGAAGGAGGGTCGGTCGGGGTTCCGGTCGTCATGGCCTGGGTTACATCGATCGCGGGATCCAGCGGCTCGTCCAGGCGCAATAGACGAGGAAGAGGCCGGTCGCGGCGAACACCGAACGGAGATCGAACACGCTCAGCAGGATCGAGAAGAAGGCGAACGGCAGCAACGCCGCGAGATCGCGATACATGCCGTAGACCATCGTCATCTCCGGCCGCTCGCGCGCCCGGACGCTGCGCAGGAAGGGAACCCCGACGACGGAATCGAGCCCGACCGCGGCGAAGGAGGCGAGCACCATCAGGCCGCAGACCGGCAGCACATGGTCGAAGGCGAAGGGGATCGTGAGCGTCGCCGCCGCCGCGGCGAGGAAGCAGGCGAGCAGGAAGTTGCGGATGCCGAAGCGCCGCCCGAGCCACCCCATCACCGGGCTGAGGAAGAGCGGCAGGGTGCAGGCCGTGATCAGCAGCGCCGTCGCGTTGTCGCTCCTGTGGTTCAGCACCATGTAGGCGGGCGCGTAGTAGTAGATCGTGATCCAGAACACCTCGCGCCCGAAGCTCAGCAGCCAGGCGAGAACGAGCCGCGGCTGGGCGATGAAGCGGCGCACGCTTTGCAGGGGATTCTGTCCGACCGACTTCGGCGGGTTGGCCGGGCCATGCTCCATCCGCACGCGCCAGAAATAGACCAGCAGCAGGGCCGCCGCGAAGCTGCTGAGGAGGTAGGTGGCCCAGGGGCTGACCGAGGCGTAGAGCACCACCCCGAGGCCCGGCCCCGCCGTCCAGCAGATCGCCGAGAAGAAGATCCGGAGCGGCTCGGAGCGCACGAAATCCTGCTTTTTGATATAGGCCATGATGTAGAGGTTGAGGCCGCTCAGCAGGCAGGAGGAGGCGAAGACGCGCAGGCTCATGCCGAGCGCCAGCGCCGCCAGCGTCTCGCGCGCGAGGAAGAAGGGCACGATCACCATGAGCCCGGCGCCGAGCGTATAGACCCAGCGCGGCCGGATCCGGCGCACCAGCACCGGGATGAACCAGCTCAGCACCACGCCTGCGAAGGTCGTCGCGAAGAACAGGATCGAGCTGTCGCGGGCGTTGCCCAGCGCATCGAGCGCGACCAGCGGGATGACGGTGGTGAGGGTGGATCGCGCCAGCGAATCGATGGCGAACATCAGCGCGAAGCTGCGCGCGCCCGGCCGTCCGAACGCACGGACCCACGCTGGCATGACGACGGACATTGGCCCCGGCTGCACCTTGCGCCGCGGCGACCGAGCCGAGGCAATGGCGCGAGCCTAGCGTGGCGGCGCGGGGCCGTGCAAGGCACGCAGGCGGCGGTTTTCCGGCTGGCGTGGCCGGTGCCGCTCGGGCATATCTAGGCGCCTTTTTTCCGAGGGAACTCATGGCCATCATCACCACCGATCTCTCCCGGCCCGGCGCCGCGCATGTCGACTCCTACTGGGCCGCCACCGCCGGCGAGGAAGTCGCCGGCGCCGACCCGGTGCGCGCCGACATCGACACCGACGTCGCCATCGTCGGCGGCGGCTATACCGGCCTTTCGGCCGCCTATCACCTGGCCCGGGATTTCGGCATCAAGGCGCATGTGCTCGAGGCGAACCGGATCGGCTGGGGCTGCAGCGGCCGCAACGGCGGCTTCGCCTCCCTCGGCATGGGGAAGCATGGCTATGACGGCTGGGCCGCCCGCTGGGGCGAGGCCGAGGCGCACCGCATCTTCGAGATGAGCCGCCAGGCGATCGCGCTGGTGGACGACCTCCTGAAGCGCGAGGCGATCGACGCCGACCGCACGCCCAGCGGCGGGCTCGAGCTCGCCCACAAGCCGAACCGCATGGCGGCCCTCGAGGCCGGCGCGAAGCGCATGCGCCAGCTTTTCAACATGGATGTGAAGCTGCTCGACCGCGACGCGCTGCGCCGCGGCTTCCTCGACAGCCGCGAGGCCTACGGCGCCGCGCTGCAGCCGGACGGCTTTGCGATCCATGCGCTCCGCCTCGCGCGCGGCATCGCCCGCGCGGCGCAGAAGCAGGGCGCCCATCTTCACGGCGCCTCGCCCGTGACCGGCTGGACGCGCGACGGCGCCAGGCACCTGCTCCGCACGCCGGGCGGCACGGTGCGCGCGAAGCGGGTGCTGATCGCGGCCAACGGCTATGCGGGCGACAAGCTGCATCCGTCGATCGACGGGCGCACCTTGCCGGTGCTCTCCAACATCATCGTGACCCGGCCGCTCACCCTCGCCGAGCGGCAGTCGGTCGCCTGGCAGACCTACCTCAAGATCTGGGACACGCGGAATCTCGTCTTCTACTACCGGCTGCTGCCGGACAACCGGATCCTGTTCGGTGCGCGCGGCGGGGTCGAGGGCACCGAGAGCGAGCATCGCTATCGCCGCGCCTGGATGGAGCGCCGCCTCAAGGAGATGTTTCCGCCGCTCGCCGCCGTCGAGGTCGAATATTTCTGGTATGGCTGGGTCTGCGCCACCTACGACAAGAACCCGCATATCGGCAGCGCCGAGGACGGAACGGTGCTCTATGCCCTCGGCTATCTCGGTCTCGGCGTCGCGCTCGCGAACTATGCGGGGCAGCTCGTGGCGCGGAAGCTCGGCGGCGACGACAGCGTGAATTACGGCGCGCTGCTGGGCTCGCCCCTGCCGCGCTTCCCCTTCCCGCCCCTGCGCCGGGTCTATCAGCGGATCGCCTATAGCGGCT
>JBFXDI010000161.1:0-8323 GCA_050181295.1 Parvibaculaceae bacterium
GGACCGAGCAGGAGCAGGTGTCGACCACGACGCTCCTCGACCTGCCGGGCTATCGCATGACGGCGCTGCTCGTGAAATTTCCGCCCGGCGCGAGGTCGCCCGAGCACCATCACGAGGCGACGGTCTTCGTCTATGTGCTGGGCGGCACGATCCGCTCGGCGGTCTCGGGGCAGGCGCCGGGCGTCTTCTCGATCGGCCATAGCTTCGAGGAGCCGATGGGCGCGGTGCATCTCTATGCCGACAATGCCAGCGCCACCGAGCCGGCCGTGGCACTCGCTGTCTTCGTGCACCGGGAGGGCGCGCGCCTCACCGTGTTCCACTGACGTCTTCCTTCTCCCCTGGAGAGGGAGAAGGAAAGGGGAAACTCACAGCATCGCCTGCAGCGTGCCGAGCAGCGCGTCGACCTCTTCGGGCGTGTTGTAGTGCGCGAGCCCCACGCGCAGCACGCCGCCCTTCTCCATGAGGCCCATGCGCGTCACCGGCTCGACGGCGTAGTTGTGGCCGGACCAAACGAAGATGTTCTCGTTCGCGAAGCCCTTGGCGAGGTCGGCCGGATGGTGGCTCGCGAGCGAGAACGAGACCGTCGGCACCCGCCGATGCATGGCGTTGGCGGAGGTGACGCCGTGGATCTTGAGCCCCTTGAACTCGGACAAGCCGTCGATGAGCCTACGGCAGAGCACGTGCTCCCACTCGGTCAAGACGTCGAAGGCGGCGTGGATCGCCGCGCCCCGGCGGCTCATGCCGGAGTAGGATGCGCGATGCCGGTCCTGGGCCACGTCCTCCCCGATCCGGGCTAGATAGTCGATGGCGCCGATGGAGCCCGCCATGCCCTCGTGGCTGAGCGTTCCCGTCTCGAAGCGATGCGGCAGCTCGTTGCCCGCCGGGCGCACCTTGTAGGAAAAAGTCCGCTCGAGCGCCTCGCGGCGACCCCACAGGATGCCCTGGTGGGGTCCGAACCACTTGTAGGCGGAGGAGACGAGGAAATCGGCGCCGAGCGTCTGGACGTCGATGCCGCAATGGGGCGCGTACTGGACCGCATCCACGTAGACGAGGGCGCCCGCGGCCCTCGCCTTCGCGGCCATGGCCTTCACGTCGTTGATGCTGCCGGTGCAGTTCGACGCGAAGCCGATGGCGAAGAGCCGCGTGCGGTCCGACAGCACCTTGTCGAGCGCGTCTTCCGGGAACTCGCAGGACTCAGGATCGAAGTCGACCCACTTCACGGCCATGCCCACGTCTTCGGCGACCAGCAGCCACGGCGCGACATTGGCGTCGTGGTCCATGCGGGAGAGCACGATCTCGTCGCCGGCGCGAAAGCCCTTGGCGAGGCAGCGCGACATATGGAGGGTGAGGCTAGTCATGTTCTGGCCGAACACGATCTCCTCCGGCGATGCGGCATTGTAGAAATCGGCCATGGCGGCATGCGCCTCGTCCACCATGTCGGTCGCCTCGCGCGTCGTGACGAAGAAGCCGCCGAGATTGGCGTTCTTGGCTTTGAGCGCCTCGACCGTGCGGTCGATCACGGCCTGCGGCACCTGCGTTCCGGCCGGGTTGTCGAAATAGACGCGCGGACGGCCCTCGTCCGTGATCGAGAGGGCGGGAAACGCGGCGCGGATGCGCTCGATCGGAAAGTTGTCGGGAGTCATGGGAAATCCGGAAGCGAGGAACGGGAGGCCCTTGTTGTGGCCCGGCGGCCGCGCCGAAGCAAGAGAAGCTCAGCAATAAGGCTCGCGCGCCATCTCCTGCCGGATCCAGGATCGGAAGAGTTTCGCTTTGCGGGGCAGCGCCCGGTCCCTGGGATAGTTGAGCCAGTAGTGGGTACCGACGTCCACCGTGACCGGGAATGGCTGCACCAGTTGTCCCGAGGCCAGGTCCTCCTCCATCAGGCCGACGAAGAACAGTCCCGTGCCCTGCTCGTCGAGCACGGCGCGTCGCAGCGCGTGGAAATCGTCGATCCGCCGGCTCTTCAGGGTTTTGGGCGGCGCCGCGCCTGCGGCCGCGAACCATTTCTGCCAGTCTTCCGTGCCGAACTCCTGAAGCAGGGGCTGGCGCGCAAGGTCGCGCGGTGTGCGGGGCTGCATGCGCTCGAAAAGCCGGCGGCTCATGACGGGTGAGAGATCGCCCTTGAGCACCATCTCGGAGGTGGCGCCGGGCCAGGCGCCCGTGCCCCAGTTCAGCCCCAAATCGATCCGGTCCCGACGATGGTCGGGCGGCAGGTAGGAATGGTGGAGCCGGACGTCGATTTCGGGATGGCGGCCCATGAAGCGCGGCAGCCGGGGCGTCAGCCAACGGGCGGAGAAATAGGGTGCGACGCTCACGGTGAGGATCTGGCGATCGCCTGAGGCGCCGATGTCTTCGAGCGCCCGGGCGATGTCGCCGAAGGCCCGGCTGAGCGAGGCCGAGAGCCGCGATCCCGCTTCCGTCGGCTCGATGCCCTTCGGCAGCCGCTCCAGCAGCCGCAGGCCGAGATCCTGCTCGAGGCGCGCCACCTGCCGGCTGACCGCCGCCTGCGTGACGCCGAGTTCCTGCGCGGCGCGCGTGAAGCCGCCGGTTCGAAGCACGGCCTCAAAGGTGCGGAGCGCGCTGAGGGAGGGAAACCTGCTCATTACATTCGATTATATCGGAAGGCCGACAAGTCGTTTGCGATAGCCACCGCTTGGAGTCAAGCAGGAAGCTGGAAAGATGGGGAGGATCAGGATATGCAGGATACCGTCAGCCATACCGTTCGGGGCGCCGCGGAGATCTGTAAGGGCGACATCCATGTTATGGCGCTGAGCGAGCGCGAGGTGGAGCGGCTGCTCGATCCGCGCGCCCTGCTGGACGGCCTTGCGGAAGGTTTCAGGGCGCTCGCCCGGGGCGACGTGCAGTCGCCGCCGAGGCCCGAGATCAAGGTGCCGGGCAAGGGCTTTCTCCTTCCGATGCCGGCCTGGCAGGAAGGACTGCCGATCACGGTCAAAATGGTGGCGGTGTTCGAGCACAATCTCGAGCGGGGCCTTCCCAACCACCTCGCGCTCATCACGCTCTTCGACCCCCGGACCGGCATGCCGATCTGCGTTATGGACGGGACCTTCATAACCGGCATCAGGACTGCGGGCTCGGCAGTGCTTTCGGTGCGCGAGCTGGCGCGGAAGGACGCGAGCATCGCAACCGTCATCGGCGCCGGCGTGCAGGGCAGGGAGCACGTGAAGCTCCTGCCGCTGGTTCGCGACTTCGACGAGATCCGCGTCTGCTCACTCGTGCACGAGGACGCGGTGCGGCTCGCCCGCATCGAGCCGCGTGCCCGCGCGGTGGAGGACGTGGAGGCGGCCGTGCGGGACGCCGACGTCGTCTGTCTGGCGAGTCATTCCTACCGGCCCGTCATCGAGCCGGGCTGGGCCCGACCCGGCACGCATGTGAGCTCCGTCGGCTTCGCGCCGCCAGCAGGCGAGCTGCCGGTGGAGCTTGCGAAAGCTGGACACCTTTTCGTGGAGGACAAGGCGGCGTTCGAGGTCCCGCCGGTCGGATGCAACGAGCTGCAGGGGCTTGACCCGGCCTCCGGCACAGCCCTGGGCGACATGCTGCTCGGCCGGGCTGCAGGCAGGCGTTCCGAGAAGGAGGTTACCGTCTACAAGGCGATGGGACTTGCGATGGAAGACATGGTCGCCGCGACGATTGTCTACGAGCGTGCGAGGCGCGAGCGGGCCGGCGCGTCCTTCGTCCTTTGACGTAAGGGCAGAAGCGCGCGCTTGCCCTGACGCCCACCGCCACTATCATCGGCGCTCGAGGGGGAGCCAACGACGGAGCGATTCATGCGCCGCGCTCGTGCTCTGTGCCTCCTTGCCTTTCTCGCCCTCGCCTTTCAGTTCTCGCCGGCCCTTGCCGCCCGCATCGCGCTGGTGATCGGCAACGACGCCTACGCGAACCTTCCGCCAGACAAGCAGCTCAAGAAGGCCGTGAACGATTCCCGGGCGGTGGGCGATGCGCTGGAAAAAATCGGCTTCACCGTCATCCGCGGCGAGAACCTCGACCGCCAAGGCATGATCGACCGCATCTTCGATTTCACCCAGAAGGTGCAGCCGGGCGATACGGCGCTCGTTTTCTACGCCGGCCATGGGGTGGCGATCGGCGGCGGCAATTTTCTCCTGCCGGCCGACGTGCGCTCCGCCAATCCCGGCGAGGAGGCCAGGGTTCGCAACATGGCGATCGGCGAGGCCGATATCATCGCTGACCTGCAGGAGAGGAAGGCGCAAGTTTCGGTGCTGATCCTCGATGCCTGCCGGGACAACCCCTTCAGGCAGCCGGGCACACGCTCGGCGGGGCAGGACAGGGGCCTTGCGCGCGTCACCGAGGCGCAGGGTGTGTTCGCCATCTACAGTGCCGGCTTCGGCCAGTCTGCGCTCGACAGCCTGGGCGAGGGCGATGCCGCGCAGAACTCGGTCTTCACGCGCGTGCTGGTGCCGGCGCTGGAGAAGCCCGGCGTCCACCTCGCGGACCTGATGATCGACGTGCGCCAGGAGGTTGCCGCGCTCGCGGCAAGTGTCGGGCGCGAGCAGGATCCCGCTTACTACGACCAGAGCCGCGGTGGCCGCATCTTTCTCAACGGTTCGGAGTCGGGCACGGGCACGGCGACGGTGCAGCCGAAGACGGCAGCGATCATCGTGCCGCCGGTGCCCGCCACGCCGCCGGCCGACCGGCGCGGATCGGTGGGTCGCATCTGGTATGTCGAGGAGAACGACAACTGGCGCGGCATCTGGACTAGGCGCGGCACGAGCGACGTCTTCGACGCGATCAGCGGCCAGAACTTCGACATCGAGACCGGCTTCGCGCCCAGTCGGTATGTGGACCTCTCTACCGCCAGCATGGAGATCGTCGACGGGCGCATCACCATCAAGCGCCGCTTTCCCCGCGTCGCCTGCATCTATGACGGCGAGTTGGATCCGGGCGGCGAGAAAGCCGAGGGAACCTACGAGTGCAATCACGTGACCGGCGTCTACAAGTGGTCCGCCAGGATCAGCGACCAGCTCCCGCCCGCGCAGGACGACGACTGGCGGGGACAGGTGTGGCACTCGACGGAAGGCGGAGTTTGGCAGGGCGTGTGGAAGCGGCGTGGCATGAGCCCGATCTTCGATGCCGAATGGCGCTTGCCGGGCCAGGGCGGCTATGAGGTCGCCCAGCTCTATATCCAGGTCGACGGCGACAACGTGACCGTCTATCGCGATCAGGACAAGGGGCGCTGCACCTATCGTGGCAAGCGCCGGAAGGGCCAGCGCACCATCGTGGGCTCCGTCGAATGCGATTGGGCCACCGCCGAATGGAAGGCGGAGCTGGTGAACTGAGACGGTCTGCCACAGCGTTCGGCCAAAGTCGGTTTTCGCTCCCGAGGAGTCGCCTGCGGACTTAAGTTTTGCTAGCGCCGACCGTAGTTTGCGGGCAGAAGACGGGCACGTGCGTGAAGACTTATGGAGAGCGGCATGGCCGACGAAGGCGATCTCGACCTGAAGTCCCTGAGCGACGAGGAACTCGTGCAGCAGATGCACGACGATCTCTATGACGGCCTGAAGGAGGAGATCGAGGAGAGCGTTCACATCCTGCTCGAGCGCGGCTGGACGCCCTACAATGTCCTGACCGAGGCCCTGGTCGAGGGCATGCGCATCGTCGGCATCGACTTCCGTGACGGCATCCTGTTCGTGCCGGAGGTGCTGCTCGCCGCCAACGCCATGAAGGCCGGCATGTTCATCCTGCGCCCGCTGCTGGCGGAAACCGGGGCACCGCGCCTCGGCACCATGGTGATCGGCACGGTGAAGGGCGACATCCACGACATCGGCAAGAATCTCGTCGCCATGATGATGGAGGGGGCCGGCTTCGAGGTCTTCAACATCGGCATCAACAATGCGGTCGAGAAGTATCTGGAGGCGATCGAGGAGCACAAGCCGGACATCATCGGCATGTCGGCGCTGCTCACGACGACCATGCCCTACATGAAGGTCGTGATCGACACGCTGAAGGAAAAGGGCATCCGCGACGACTATGTCGTGCTGGTCGGCGGGGCGCCCTTGAACGAGGAGTTTGCCAAGGCGATCGGCGCCGACGCCTACTGCCGCGACGCCGCCGTGGCGGTCGAGACAGCCAAGCAGTTCATGGGCAGGAAGCACAACCAGCTCCGCGCCAGCGCCTGATTCTCGATTACCCGGAGTTCATCCACCGCTCGTCCCCGCGAAAAGCGGAGACCCAGAGCCTCGATGTCCTGGATTCCCGCTTGCGCGGGAATGAGCGGAAATTTCAACCAAACTGATTCGGCATCCGGCTAGAAGCGCGTGATCACGCTGATGCCGAGGCTTGACGCCTTGTCCATCGAAACGAGGGCGGGAACGGCTTCCGCAAGCGAAATCTCCGACCGGATCAGCTTCTCGGGATGGAGTTTTCCGGCGCCGATCATCGCCAGCATCGCGTCGTATCGCCAGGCCTGCATGCCGTGGCTGCCATAGATCTCAAGCTCATGGGCGAGCACGTCGCCCATGGGGATCGCCGGTGACGCCTGATCCGCGAGCATCAGGCCGACCTGCACGTGCCGTCCCCGCCGCCTGAGCGAGCGGATCGAGTTCACGCAGGTCGTTCCATGGCCGAGGGCGTCGATCGAGACATGCGCGCCGCCGCCCGTGATCTCGCGGACGGCTGCAGCCACATCGCCCTGCCGCCCGTCGATGGTGTGGGCGGCGCCCATCTCGCGGGCGAAGGCGAGCTTGTCGTCGGCGATGTCGACGGCGACGACATTGGCGCCGAGCGCGGTCGCGATCATGATCGCCGACAGGCCCACGCCGCCGCAGCCGTGCACGGCGACCCACTCGCCGCCACGCGTCCGACCCTGATCGACGACGGCACGGAAGGACGTGGCAAAGCGGCAGCCGAGGCTCGCCGCGGTGGCGAAGCTCATGTCGTTCGGCAGTGGCACCAGATTGTGGTCGGCGAAATCGACGGCGATGAGTTCGGCGAACGAGCCCCAGTGGGTGAAGCCCGGCTGGAACTGATGCGCGCAGACCTGCTGGTTGCCGGAGGCGCATTCTCCGCAGCGGCCGCAACCGACCGCGAACGGCACCGTGACGCGCTCGCCGACCTTGTGCCGCCGCACGTTCCGGCCGACGGCGGCGACCGTTCCGGCGAACTCGTGTCCGGGAACGTGCGGCAGGCGCATGCCGGGCTCATGCCCGATCCAGCCGTGCCAGTCGCTGCGGCAGAGGCCGGTGGCCTTCACCTTGATGACCACACCGTCATCGGTGGGCGAGGGGTCCGGCAGGGTCCGGATCGCGGGAACCTCGCCGAACGCGTCGTACTGCATGGCCTTCACTGTCGTGGGCTCCGTCCGGAGAGAATGACGAAAGGCTCTTGGCAGGTCCCATCATCGACATCAAGCCGTCGGCCCGGCGCCGGCATGACGTGACGGCATGGCAAAGAGGCGCTTCCTGGCGTGCAATTCCGGGTTTTCCCGCCTATCTAGGTTTCCATGACGCTGGTCAACGTGAAGCCGTCGGAGGAGTTCGAGTTCTCGAACGGCAAGGGCGATGTCCTGCTCATCGCCTGCGGAGCGCTGGCGCGGGAGATCGTCGATCTCATCGAGGCCAACCGCTGGGGTGCGCTCGACGTCCAGTGCCTGCCGGCCAAATGGCACAACACCCCGGCGCTGATCCCGGAGGGCGTGCGCCAGCGCATCCATGAGGCGAGGGGGCGCTACCGGTCGATCTTCGTGCTCTACGGCGATTGCGGTACGGGCGGGCTTCTCGACAAGGTGCTGGAAGAGGAGGGCGTCGAGAGGATCGAGGGACCCCACTGCTACGCCTTCTTCTCCGGCAACACCGTGTTCGCGGAGAAGGCCGAGGGCGATGTGACCGCCTTCTACCTGACCGACTATCTCGCCCGGCATTTCGACAAGCTCGTCTGGCATGGCCTCGGGCTCGATCGCCATCCCGAGCTTCTGCCGCTCTATTTCGGCAACTACACGAAGATCGTCTTCCTGGCCCAGACGCGCAACGAGGATCTGGCGAAGAAGGCCATGGCCGCGGCCAGCAAGCTCGGCCTCGATTACGAGTACCGCTTCACGGGCTACGGCGAGCTGGCGGACGTGCTGCGGGAGAGCGCAGACTCCTCGACCGCTCGGCAGTAGTCACAACTTCCTCCCAAGTCCGTCACCCCTGCGAAAGCTGGGGTCCAATGAAGCCTGTCTGCTTGGCTTCAGGGGATGCCCTGAGTTCACGGAACAAGTGCAACACCCGCTAGGGTGTTGCTGCGATGGGACAAAGCTATGAGCAGCTCGGCCTTGCCGAGCGGATCGAGATCTGTCGTTTGCGTGCAAACG
>JBFXDI010000162.1:0-8234 GCA_050181295.1 Parvibaculaceae bacterium
CTGCTTCTTCATGCCCCGCTTCGTTCCCGACGGAACCCAGAACGCGATCCTCATCCAGCGGCTCAAGGACAAGCTCGGCAACCGCTCCAACGCGTCGTCGGAAGTCGAGTTCGTCCACGCCTTCGCCTGGATGGTGGGCGAGGAGGGCAGGGGCATCGCGACCATCATCGAGATGGTGACGGCGACGCGGCTTGACTGTGCCATATCCTCGGCCGGCCTCATGCGCTGGGCGATGGCCAACGCGCTCCATCACTGCGCTTATCGCACGGTCTTCCAGAAGAGGCTCATCGACCAGCCGCTGATGCGGACCGTGCTCGCCGACATGGCGCTCGACCAGGAGGCGGCGGTGGCGCTGGTGTTCCGGCTTGCGCGCGCCTTCGACAGGGCGGAGGAGGACGAGGCGGAGGCGGTCTTTTCGCGCCTCATGACGCCCGCCATCAAATACTGGGTCTGCAAGGTGCTTCCCGGCTTCGCCTACGAGGCGATGGAGTGCCTGGGGGGCAACGGCTATGTGGAGGACGGGCCGGTGGCGCGGCTCTTCCGGGAGTCGCCGATCAACGCCATCTGGGAGGGCTCGGGCAATGTCATGTGCCTCGACGTGCTGCGCGCGGCGCGGAAGTCTCCAGAGGATGCGGCCGCCTTCCTGGAGGGCTTGAAGGCTGAGGCGCAGGGCGAGCCGCGCCTCGCCCGCGCTGTGGACAGCCTGGCGCAGGGCTTCCTCTCGCCAGACGACCTCGAGGCCAATCTCCGGCCGCTGGTGGAGCGGCTGGTGCTGGTGGTCGCCGCGACGCTTTTGAGAGCGCATGCGCCGGCCGCCGTCGGGGACGCTTTCATCGCAAGCCGGCTCGAAGGCCGCTTCCGCAGCACCTATGGGAACCTCCAGGGCGCCGACACGCAGGCGATCCTCGAGCGGGCGATGCCGTTCGGCATTGCGTAAAATCCGGATTTTCTCTATTCTGTCCCAATGAAAGTCACCGCTAGCGAGTTTCAGAAGGCCTTCGGCGCCTTGAGTGATAGGGCGTTGCGTGCTCCCGTCACGATCACCAAGCAGGGGCGAGATCATCTCGTGGTCATGTCTGTGGACGAGTATGCCCGTCTCAAACGGAGGGATCGGAAGGTCGGCTTGGCGGAGGAACTGCCGGACGAGTGGCTGGAAGCCATCCGGACGGCCAAGGTCCCCGACGGGCACGCTGCGCTCGATGACGAACTCTCTTGAGACGGAGGTCCACTCTTCCCGATCCAACTCCCGGCCTCGTCATTCGCTACAGCTATCTCTGGCATAGCGAATTCCGAGCCGGGATCGAGGAGGGCACCAAAGATCGTCCATGCGCCATCGTCACCGCATTACGCATGTCGGAAGATGGAGCAATCCGCGTTGTTGTTCTTCCGATCACCCATAGCTTCCCCGCCGACGCCGCCTCAACCATCGAGATTCCCTTGCGGACCAAGGAACGTCTGGGCCTTGATTCCGAGCGGTCCTGGATAGTGCTTTCAGAATGGAACGAATTCACATGGCCAGGGCCCGATCTGCGGCGGGTTCCCGGCTCAGGTAATGATACAGTTGCTTACGGTTTCCTCCCTCCGAAGCTCTTCATTGAAATTCGAGAACGCTTCCTTGCTCTCGTTCGGTCCCGTCGCTCGCGCAGCGTTGCGCGTGGAGAGTAAATCGGTGCATTGCGGTGAAAGCTATGCATTGCCACGGGAAATCGTAATTTTCGCGTTCCAGCCCCTCCATTAGATTTGACGCCGAACCCTCCCTGTATTGGTGGCAACTCCCGGGCGGGTCAAAAACGGGGCGGACATGTCGGTCGAGAGAATAGACACGCTGGTGATCGGCGGCGGGCAGGCAGGGATCGCCATGAGCGAGCACCTGAGCAAGTGCGGCGTGCCCCATCTCGTCCTCGAGCGGCACCGCATCGCCGAACGCTGGCGCTCGGGAAGATGGGATTCGCTGGTCGCCAACGGCCCGGCCTGGCACGACAGGTTCCCAAGCATGGAATTTCCCGACGCGGGTCCGGATGCGTTCATCGCCAAGGAGAAGGTCGCGGACTACTTCGTTTCCTACGCGGAGATGATCGCAGCCCCTATCCGCTGCGGCGTGGAGGTGACGAAGGTTCAGAGGCTCACCGGCCGGGGCGGCTTCGTGGTCGAGACCTCGCGGGGCACGATCGAGGCCGGCAGCGTCGTCGTCGCCACCGGGCCCTTCCAGCGGCCGATCTTCCCGGCCGTCGTTCCGGAGAACGCCGGACTGCTACAGATCCATTCCAACGCCTACCGTAATCCCGGCCAGCTTCCCGGGGGAGCGGTGCTGGTGGTCGGCGCGGGGTCCTCCGGTGTGCAGATCGCCGACGAGCTTCTGGGCTGGGGCAGGCGCGTCTACCTCTCAGTGGGACCGCACGACCGCCCGCCGCGCTCCTATCGCGGGCGCGATTTCTGCTGGTGGCTGGGGGTTCTCGGCATCTGGGACGCCGAGACGCCGGGGCCCGGCACGGAGCACGTCACGATCGCGGTGAGCGGCGCGCATGGCGGCCGCACCATCGACTTCCGGCGCCTTGCCACGGAGGGAATGACGCTCGTCGGCAAGACCGAATCCTATGCCGACGGCACCCTGGTCTTCGCTCCCAATCTCCGCGAGGACATCAGCCGGGGGGATGCCAGCTATCTGTCGCTGCTGGATGCGGCCGACGCCTATGTCGCCCGCAATGGCATCGACCTTCCGCAGGAGCCGGAGGCTCGCAGGATCGAGCCGGACCCGCCCTGCGTTTCCGATCCGATTCTCGAGCTCAACCTGGCGCAAGCCGGCGTAACCTCGATCGTCTGGGCGACGGGCTATGGCGTCGACTATAGCTGGCTGAAGGTCGACGCCTTCGACGAGCGGGGGAGGCCGAAGCACAAACGAGGGGTGTCGGCCGAGCCCGGCATCTATTTCCTCGGGCTCCCCTGGCAGTCCCGCCGGGGGTCGAGCTTCATCTGGGGCGTGTGGCACGACGCCAAGCACCTGGCGGACCACATCGCCACGCAGGGCAAATATCTCGCCTACCATGCCTCGGCAAGTCGGCGGGCCCAGGGATCATAGCCGCTACTTGATGAGCCGCACCGTGAGATCGCCAGTCGATTCGGATGTCGGGCACTCGATCAGGATGCGGATGTCGTTATAGTCCCGGTCGGACCAGCCTACCCCGGGCGGCCGATCCTCCCAACCGTAGTACATGAACTTTCCCGCCTGGCAGGCTTTGGCCGAGCGCTCCGGGGTCCGGTTCGGACCCTCGGGCAGTATGCCGCCCTTGCTCTTTTCGACACACTGCTGAGCTGTGTTGCACAAGACCGTTTCGAGCAGCTCGAGCTTCAGACCGTACTGCTCCACGCCGCCGATGGTGACGGTGTCGGTGTAATAGTCGTAGTGCTCGGCCTGCGGGCTGTCCCAGAGCGACTTGTTCTGGCGGGCGTTCCTGACATTGTGAAGCCGGTAGCTGAGCGATTCCCCAGCCTTACACTCCGGCATCTCGTAGCTGTACTTTGTGCCCGCATTGTCGGCTATGGCCGTTTCCTTGCTGCGGCCCTTCGTGTGGCTCGAGGCTTCGGCGGGGTTGAAGCAGTAGATGTAGATCCGGTTGTAGTCGGACGCGTCCGGATCGAGATTTGTCAGCTTCGGCGGCTTGTACACCAGCTTGGGCTTGATGATCTGGGCTATGGATTCGACTTCGACGCGGAAGCTTTCGGAGAGCCCAGGAACGATGCTCAGGAGCGTCAACGGAACTTGACCGCTGGCGGTGACGCGATAGTCCGAGGACGAGATCCATTCGCCCGTCACCTCCACGTTTGTGGTGGAAGTGTCATGCGCCAGCTGCTCGGAGACTTTTGCCCTGAATGTGTCCATCCAGGACGTGGCCTTCGAATCCTTGCCCGTGGAAGCAGTGCCGAGCGCTGCGGCGTCCGCCTCGCCCTGGAGGTAGGCCCGGACATAGGAGGCCCGCGCATAGTCGACGGCGAAGCCTGCGACCCCGATCAGCGGTATCGCGGCCAGCGCGAAGCTCAGCGCAATGTTTCCCCTAGCGCAGGACATGATCCGCCCGATGGAGCGGGCACGGGCCGGCCCAAACGGACCAGAAGCTGCCTTGGCTCTCATCATGGAGGATATCCTCTTGTGCGGGCGTCGCGAGCACCAGCGTCTCACAGAGGAGCTAATATTTCCCCCATACCCCCATCGAGATTCGAAGCGGCCATTTACCCGCCGTTAAGGAACGGAGCACGCTGGCGCCATTCCCGCGCCAGGAGGCGTCACATGTTTCCCAGCCGGTCGAGCGCACCCTGCAGGATGTAGGCGGCGGCGAGCTTGTCCACGAGCTCGGCCCGGCGGGCGCGGCTACGATCCGCCTCGATTAGCATGCGCTCCACGGCGGCCGTCGACATGCGCTCGTCCCAGAAGACCAGCGGCAGCTCGGTGAGCCTGGAAAGGTTCCGTGCGAAGGCGCGGGTTGCCTGCGCGCGGGGACCCTCGGTTCCGTCCATGTTGATCGGCAGACCGATGACGATGGCCGCGACCAGGTCCTTAGCCGCGAGCGCGAGCAGTCGTTCGGCGTCGGGCGTGAACTTCGTCCGTTTGATCGTCTCGCGCGGGCTCGCGATGCGGCGCGACAGGTCCGACATGGCGATCCCGATGGTCTTGGTGCCAACGTCGAGGCCCATCAGGGGCCGGCCGGGCGGCAGTCGCGCAAGGTCCTCGATCTCAGCCATGCGCGCCATCCCTACCGGCCCCGCGACGGCCCCGCAATCCATTGATCGGGGGCGGCGGACGGCCGATGATGGCCGGGAACAGTCAGTTGAGGAGATCGCTCGCGATGAAAATCACATGGTTGGGCCATTCGGCGTTCCGGATCGAGACGGGGAAATCCGTCCTCATCATCGACCCCTTCCTCTCGGGAAGCCCCGTCTTCAAGGGAAGCGTGGAGGAGGCGACCAAGGGCGCGACGCACGTCGCGCTGACCCATGGGCATGACGACCACATCGGAGACGCGGCCGATATCTGCAAGAAGACAGGCGCCATGCTCATCGCCGTCTACGAGCTCGCGGTCTATCTCAACGGGAAGGGGGCTGAGAAGTACGAGCCCACCAACACCGGCGGCACCATCTACACCGACGACTTCGACGTCACCTTCGTGCGCGCCGACCATTCCTCCTCGTCGGGCAATGTCTATCTCGGCAACCCCTGCGGCCTCGTCGTTCGCGCCAAGGGCGAGCGCAAGACGCTCTACCATATGGGTGACACCGATATTTTCGGCGACATGGCGCTCATCCAGGAGATCTACAAGCCGGATATCGGCATCGTGCCGATCGGCGACCGGTTCACCATGAACGACAAGGTGGCGGCGCTCGCCTGTCGCAAGTTCTTCAACTTCTCCGCAATATTTCCGTGCCATTACAAGACGTTCCCGCTTCTGTTACAGTCGGCGAAAGGCTTCATCGAAGCGATGGGCGAGGCCGGCAGCAAGGTGAAGGTGCCGAATGTTGGAGAAAGCGTCACGCTCTAGGCCGTCGGCCGAGGAGCGTCCGGTCGGCGAGCCAGTCGCGCCACCACCCGGCCGCGTGCCCGACCACCGGCTGCTCTATGGCGGATCGGTGACGCTCGAGCCGCTCGACGTCGGAGCCCATGCCTTCGACCTCTGGGAATCGTTCCACAACGCCGATCCCACGGACTCGATCTGGACCTATCTCGGTTGCGGGCCGTTCGCCGGCTACGAGGCATTCCGGGACCACATCGCGCGGCAGACGGGGTCGAAGGACCCCTTCTTCTACGCTGTCGTGCCGCGCGGCACGGGCAAGGCAGCGGGCGTCGCCTCGTTCCTGCGCATCACGCCCGAGCAGGGCGTGATCGAGGTCGGCCACATCTGGTTCTCGCCGGCCCTCCAGAAGACACGGGAGGCGACCGAGTCGCTCTATCTTCTGTTCCGGAACGCGCTCGACGAGATGGGCTATCGGCGGCTCGAGTGGAAATGCGATGCCCTGAACGCTCCCTCCCGCCGGGCGGCCGAGCGCTATGGCTTCACCTTCGAGGGCATCTTCCGCCAGCACATGATCGTCAAGGGCCGCAACCGCGACACGGCCTGGTATGCGATCCTCGACCGCGAATGGCCGCCGCTCCGGGACGCCTACAAGGCCTGGCTCCGAGACGAGAATTTCGACAAGTCCGGCCGCCAGAAGAAGCCCCTTTCCGCCCTGATGCCGAAGCAATAGGCGGTTTTTCGCGCCCCCCGTTAAGCGGATCGCAAGCCCTCGGCCCTAGGCTCTCGTGCCGAGGAAGCTCCGAGGCGGCGATTCCATGGAACTAGCAAGACGTCTTCTGGCCGACGGCCGGAGTTTTAGCCTTGCCCGCGGCAACGGCTTCGTCCTGTGGGCCTTCACCGTCACGCTCTTCACGAGCGCGCTGCTTCTCTTCTCTGTTCAGCCGATGTTCGCGCGCCTGGTGCTGCCGAAGCTCGGCGGCTCGCCCTCCGTCTGGGCCGTCTCCATGTGCTTCTTCCAGGCCGTCCTCCTGTGCGGCTATTGCTACGCGCATCTGCTCGGGCGTCATTTCGGGGCTGCCACCGGGGCCATGGTGCATCTCGGCGTCTGTCTTGCGGGGTTTCTCCTGCTTCCGGTCGCGCTTCCGGAGGGTTTTTCCGACCCTGGCTCCTCGGACGCCTATCTCTGGCTTTTCGGCCTCTTCAGCCTCGCCGTCGGACTGCCCTTCTTCGCCGTCTCGGCCAACGCGCCGCTGCTCCAGGCATGGTTCGCACGCACCGGCCATCCGCATGCGAACGACCCGTATTTCCTCTACGGCGCGAGCAATATCGGCAGCCTGGTGGCGCTTCTCGGATATCCGCTCTTGATCGAGCCCAATCTCGGACTGGTCGGGCAATCCGGCCTTTGGACCACAGGTTTCGCGGTTCTGATGGGGCTGATCGCGCTCAGCGCCTGGATCATGCTCTCGAGTGCACACGCGTCGGCGCCCATTGAGGGCGCGCGCGCGAAAGCGGCCTGGCGCGCGCCCTGGTCGCTCCGTCTCCGCTGGATCACACTCGCCTTCGTACCCTCCGGACTGCTCGTCGCCTTCACGACCCACCTCACGACCGACGTCGCATCGGCGCCTTTCCTCTGGGTCGGTCCGCTCGTCCTCTATCTCGCCACCTATGTGCTGGTATTCCGGGATCCGCCATTGATCCCGGACCGCTGGGTGCGCCTCCTGCAGATCCCGGCGGTCGCCGTCGCGATGCTGTTCATCCTGATGCCACGGGAGCTGCACTTCGGCGTGCTGATCGCCATCGGCACGGCGGCCTTCTTCACCACCGCGCTCGTCCTCCATCGCCAGCTCTATGAAACGCGGCCGCCGGTCTCCCACCTCACCGAGTTCTATCTCTGGATGTCGTTCGGAGGCGTGCTCGGCGGCATCTTCACGGCCCTCGTCTCGCCGCACGTCTTCACGCAGGTGGTCGAGTACCCGCTGCTGCTCGTCTTGGGCCTGCTGGTGCGCCGGGACGTAATGGCCTCGGCTCCGGTCCGGGCCCTGCGGGCGGCGCCGAAGGTGAGCGTTGCCGTCGCCGCCTTGACCTTCGCCCTCGCTACCCTGGCCGGCAGTCTCTTCACGGAGGCGGGCTTCAGCTTCGGCCGTATCGCCGGCATTACCTGCCTTGTGCTCGCCATTCTCGGGACCTGGCAGTCCCGCATGAAGCTTCTCGCGGTCGCCATGGTGCCTGCGCTCGTCTTTGCGCTCGTTCCTCCGCGCATCGTGGAGCTGGCGACGGAGCGGGGCTTCTTCGGCGTCCATCGCGTGCTCGAGACGCCCGACGGGCAGTTCCGGCTGCTCATGCACGGGACCACGCTGCACGGCTCGCAGCGCCTGCTCGATGCATCGGGAGCGCCAATGGGCAAGTTGGTGCCGACCTCCTACTATTATGCCGATGGAGCCATGTCGTCGGTGCTGCGCCGCGTGCAGGGCATGCTGGGAGCCGACACGTCCCAGCAGCGCTTCGGCGTCGTTGGCCTCGGGGCGGGAGCGCTCGCCTGCCGCGCCCGCCCCGGCGAGACATGGCGCTTCTACGAGATCGACCCCTTGGTGGTGGAGATCGCCACGAACCCAAAATACTTCAACTTCATGTCGCAGTGCGCTCCCTCGGCGCCGATCGTCGTTGGAGACGCGCGGCTGACGCTTCAGAAGGAGCCTGACGGCCTCTTCGACGTTCTGGTGATCGACGCCTTCT
>JBFXDI010000163.1:0-8206 GCA_050181295.1 Parvibaculaceae bacterium
GCACCTGGGAACCGCTGCACGATCCGCGCAAGGGTATGAAGGAGGGGATGCTGCATTTCCTCCTGCACGGGCAGCGGCTTAAAGGTGGCTGGGCGCTCGTCCGCATGCGGCCGCGGCCGAAGGAGAGGTCGGAGAACTGGCTCCTCATCAAGGAGAACGACGAGGAAGCCTCCAGGCGCAAGGACATCCTCAAGGCCAACGAGACGAGCGTGAAATCCGGCCGCGCCATGAAGGAGATCGCCGAAGGCCGGAAGAGCGGCAAATCCGTCTGGCACAGCAAGGTCTCGGCCGAGGGAAAGCTCCCGAAGTTCAGGCCCGTGCAACTCGCCACGCCGGTGGACAAGCCTCCGGAGGGCCGCGACTGGGTGCATGAGCTGAAATATGACGGCTACCGCTGCCTGATAGCGGTCGGCGGCGGCCGCATCGTTTGCTGGACCCGCAACGAGCTCGACTGGACGGAAAAGTTCTCCGCCCTCCTGCCTGCGATCGAGCAGCTTAAAGTTACGAGCGCGCTCATCGACGGCGAGGTCGTGGCGGCGAACGAGGAGGGCCGCTCGGATTTCGGCGCCCTCCAGCACGCACTTAAGGAGGGCGGCCGGCTCAGCTACTTCGCCTTCGACCTGCTGGAGCTGAACGGCGAGGATCTGGGCAAGCGTGCGCTTCTGGAACGCAAGCAGGCGCTCCGGAAGATCATAGGCAGGGGCGTCGCGAAAACGCTGTTCTATAGCGAGCACATCCAGGGCAACGGCGCCGAGGTCCTGCAGGCCGTGTGCGCCAAGGGCGGCGAGGGCATCATCTCCAAGCTTGCCGACGCTCCCTATCGCGGCACCCGCAGCAAGGGCTGGCTCAAGATCAAATGCGGCAACGTGCAGGAGTTCGTGATCGGAGGCTGGACGCCGTCCGACCGCCGAATCGGCTTCCGCTCGCTCCTGATCGGGGTCTATGAGGGCAAGGAGTTCATCTATGCGGGGCGCGTCGGCACCGGCTTCGACTCAGAGACCCTTGGAAGCCTCGGAGAGAAGCTCAAGACCCTGCAGCGCAAGACCAGCCCCTTCAAGGCGGTGCCCCGCGAGGTTTCGCGCGCTGCCCGCTGGGCCGAGCCCAAGCTCGTGGCCGAGATCGAGTTCGCCGAGTTCACGCGCGACGGAGTGCTCCGCCATCCCTCCTTCAAGGGCTTGCGGGAGGACAAGCCTGCCCGCAAGGTGAAACGCGAGCGCACGAGAAAGACGCCTGAATGAGCGAGGCCGGAGAGATCAGGATCACGCATCCCGACCGGGTGCTCTTCGCGGCCATGAAGCTCACCAAGGCCGACATCGCCGACTACTACCGCGCCGCCGCGTCGCTGATGATGCCCTACCTTGCGGAACGCCCCGTGAGCCTCGTGCGCTGCCCGCAGGGGGGCCTGCAGAAATGTTTCTACCAGAAGCACGCGAGCAACGGGTTTCCGAAGCTCCTGCGCAAGGTGAAGATCAAGGAGTCGGATGGCGACGTGGCGGAATACCTGTTCATCGACAAGCCGGAGGGGCTGGTGGCGGGCGTCCAGTTCGGCGTCCTCGAGTTCCATGTCTGGGGCGCGACCGTGGACGATCTGGAGCGCCCCGAAAGAATGGTCTTCGACCTCGATCCGGATCCTGCCGTCTCCTTCGCCGAGGTGAGGAAGGCGGCGGTCGAATTGCGCGACTTCCTGTCGGAGATCGGTCTCGTGACCTTTCCCATGCTCACGGGCGGCAAGGGCGTGCACGTGATCGCGCCCCTGAAGCGGCAGGCGAAATGGCCTGAGGTGAAGGCCTTCGCGCGCCAGCTCGCGGAGACCATGGCCGAGCACGCGCCGGGCCGCTATGTCGCCAACATGTCGAAGGCCAAGCGCAAGGGCCGGATCTTCATCGACTATCTCAGGAACGAGCGCGGCGCGACCGCCATCACCCCCTACTCCACCCGCGCGCGCGACGGCGCGCCGGTCGCCTGGCCGCTAGACTGGGACGGGCTGAAGCGCGTGAAGGGGGCCTCCGACTTCGACGTGCCGAAGGCGTTGCGGGCGATCCGGCGCGGCCGCAAGGACCCCTGGCCGGACTACGAGAAGGCGCGCCGGCCGCTGCCTGTCTAGGCTAGTCACACGTGTCATCCCGGATTGCCGAAGGCCAAGTCCGGGACCCGTCCTCCACCGCTCCCACGGGCCCGATCCCGGACAGCCGCTTCGCAGCTTCCGGGATGACATGTCAGGAGGGCTGGAACAGCGCCGCGTCGGGACCGTCCACATAGTCTTCGATGTAGTAGGCGATGATCTCGTCGAGGTTGCGGTCCGCAGGAAGCCCCAGGCGGAGGCCACGCTTGTCGTCCGTGCCCTTGGGCCAGGTCGCCACAATCCCCTCGATGAAGGGATCGGGCTCCACGGTGATCTCCCCCAGCCGGCGGCCCGCGGCGACGCGGCGGAGCGATGCGATCATGCCTTCGACGCTCACCGTGAGGGCGGGGAGCGACACGGCGCGGTCCGCTCCTAGCTCCTGCCCCGGCAGTTCGTGCAGCGCCACGAGCCCGTCCACGACCGCCCGGTAGCCGATGACCGGTATGGGCGTCTTCACGTCCACGGGAAGCGTGTAGTCCTCTCCCTTCAGGGGCTCCCGGAAGACGGCCGAGGCGAAGGAGGATGCGGCGGCATTGGCCTTGCCGGGCCGGATGATGACGGTCGGCAGCCGCGCCGAGCGGCCGTCGAAGAAGCCTTTCCGGGTATAGTCGTTGACCAGGAGCTCGCAGATCGCCTTGGTCGTCCCGTAGGTCGTCTGCGGCGCCTGCTTGGTGAGGTCGCCGACGGTGGCCGACATGTCCTCCCCGCCGAAGACAGCGATCGAGCTTGCGAACACGAGCTTCGCGGCTCCACCGCGGGCCCGCGCCGCCTCGAACAGGTTGAGCCCGCCCGTGAGGTTGACCCGCATGGCGAGGTCGAAGTCCTTCTCGCCGCCGCCCGAGACCACCGAGGCGAGATGGAAGATGCTGATGTCGTCCCGGTCGATGAGCGCCTTGACGGCCGTCTGGTCGGCGATGTCGCCCGTCACGATCCGGACCTTGCCGTCGATCCCCTGCGGCAGGCGTGGCGGCGAACCTGCGTCGAACAGCACGACCTCCTCGACCGGCGCCTGCGTTCCATCCGGGCGCGCGAGGCTGCCCAATTCCAGGATGCGCGCCGCGAGCCTCTGGCCGATGAACCCGCAACCTCCCGTTATCACCACCTTCACGACCGCCCGATGCCTCCCGACCTTGCCGCCCGCGATCGGGCGCTCCATACTGATCTCGTCAATTCTGGCCCGGCCGAGCGCCGGGCTTTCTTCATAGCACAGGCGGAGAGCTGCGAGATGGCCGGACGGGTCGAGGGCAAGGTGGCGTTCGTCACCGCGGCGGGACAGGGCATCGGGCGGGCGGCCGCCCTGGCGCTGGCGCGCGAGGGCGCGACAGTGATCGCCACCGACATCAAGGAGGACGCGCTGAAAAGCCTCGCCGCCGAGCACGGGAACATCCGGACGGAACGCCTCGACGTCCTGAAGCAGGGCGAGGTGGACCGCGTGACGGGCAAGGCCGGCCCCGTGGACATCCTCTTCAACTGCTCGGGTTTCGTCCACCACGGCACCGTGCTCGACTGCGACGAGAAGAGCTGGGATTTCTCCTTCGACCTCAACGTCAAGGCGCACTACCGCATGATCAAGGCGCTGCTGCCGGGGATGCTCGAGCGCGGCAGGGGTTCGATCATCAACATGGCCTCGGTCGCCTCGAGCGTGAAGGGCACCCCCAACCGGTTCGTCTACGGCGCCACCAAGGCGGCCGTCATCGGCATGACGAAGGCGCTCGCGGCCGACTTCGTGGCTCAAGGAATCCGCTGCAACGCGGTCTGTCCCGGAACGATCGAGACGCCCTCGCTTCTCGGGCGCATGGAGGAGCGGGCAGCGAAGGAGGAAGGCGGCATCGAGAAGGCCCGCGCCACCTTCCTCGCCCGCCAGCCTTCCGGCCGCATGGGCACGCCGGAGGAAGTCGCGGCCCTCGTGCTCTTCCTTGCGAGCGATGAGGCCTCCTTCGTCACCGGTCAGGCTTATATCGTCGACGGCGGCTGGGCGATCTGAGGGAAGCCCCCTCACCCGGCGGACCTGCCGGTCCGCCACCCTCTCCCCGTTCAACGGGGCGAGGGAACGATCCTTCTCCCCTCGGGGAGAAGGTGGCGCGACGCGCCGGATGAGGGGTCGCTCGCCAGAGCGGCAACAACCATCCACAGCCTCTCTCCCCAGGCTTCGCGCGGCATGGTAGATCGGACATCATGCTGCAACTCGACCCACAGCAACCAAAGCCCTTCACGCTCCGCAAGGCGGTGCTGCGCGATCTCGACCGGCTGTGCGCGCTCGAGGATACGGCCTTCAGTGGCGACCGGCTGTCGCGCCGCTCGCTCCGGGACTTCATCCGCTCGCCCAACGCCTGCCTGTTGGTCGCGGAAGCCGCGCCCCGCTCCTGGAACGATGGAGGCAGGGCCTCCCAGCTCGATTTCGGCTTCACCCGCGTCGAGCCCGACGACAAGCGGCGGCTCGTGGGCTACGCGCTGGTGCTGTTCCGCGACGGCACGCAGGTGTCGCGGCTCTATTCCGTTGCGGTCGCCGCCGGGGCCCGCGGCAAGGGCATCGCCAAGGCGTTGGTCGATGCGGCCGAGATGGCGGGGAAGGAGCGGGACGCGCTCGAGCTCCGGCTCGAGGTGCGCGAGGACAACGACGCGGCGATCCGGCTTTACGAGAAGCTGGGCTTCCGTCGCTTCGGGCGCACCGAAGGCTATTACGAGGACGGCGTTGCCGCCATCCGCTGCGGGAAGGCGCTGACGCCCGAGGCGAGCACGCCCAGGGCGACGCCGCCCTACTACGCCCAGACCACCGACTTCACCTGCGGGCCTTGCGCGCTGATGATGGGGCTGGCCGCGCTCGGCGATCCGGAGCCCCTGGACCGTCCGCGCGAGTTCGCTCTCTGGCGCGAGGCGACCTCGATCTTCCTCATCGCCGCTCCGGGCGGCTGCGAGCCTTATGGCCTCGCGCTCGCCGCCGCGCGGAGGGGCCGCAGGGCCTCCATCCATGCGAGCCAGAAGGGTCCCTATTTCGTCGAGGCGCGGAAGGGCGAGAAGCGCCGCGACATCATGCGCGAAGCCCAGCGCATCTTCCGCGAGGAGGCCCAGCGCCTCTCCATTCCCCAGAGCTTCAAGGGCTTAAGCGCGGAGGCTCTCGCCGAGCGACTGCGCAATGGGGCCGTGGCCATCGTGCTCGTGAGCTCTGAGCGCACGCCTCACTGGATCGTGGCCTATGGCGCCGACTCGCACTATATCTTCGCGCATGATCCGTGGCTGGAGCCGGACCGGCGCAAGGCCCGCAGGAGCGAGGCCCTTGCCATACCGATACCCGAATTCGAGCGCATCTCCGCCTGGGGCCGGTCCCGTCTCAGGACGACGGTACTGCTGGAGCGCTGAACCCATCCGATGACGTGGCTGATACTCGTCGACCAGGAGCGTGACTTCTCGAACGCCGACACGCCCCACAAGGTCATGACGACCAAGGACTATCTGAGCCGCCCGCAGCTCTTCGGGGAATCGAAGCCGAAAATCATCAATCTCGCCCGGTCCTATTCCTATCAGGGCGCCGGCTACTATTCCTCGCTGCTCGCGGGCGCGCGCGGCCACCGCATCATCCCGGCGGTCGAGACCATCGCGGAGCTGTCGCGAAAGACGCTCTACGAGGCGGCGCTTTCGGAGCTGGAGGCATCCCTCAACCGCTGCCTTCAGAAGGGCTCGGAACCGGGGGCGAAGCTCTTCGTCTGCTTCGGCAGGGTCCAGAACCCTGCCCTCACGCCCTTCGCGCGCCTGCTGTTCGACTGGTTCCGGGTGCCGATCCTGCGCCTGACGCTGAACGGCTCGGAGGCGCGCCGCCAGATCGAGCGCATCGCGCCCGGCAACATCAACGCACTGTCGGAGGAGGAACGCGCCTTCTTCGCCGACGCGCTCGACCAGCACACGCGCGGCGCTTGGCGCGACGCGCGCGCCCGCGCGCAGGCGAAATATTCGCTCGCCGTGCTCATCGACCCGGCGGAGGAGATCCCGCCCTCGACCCAGGCGAGCCTGCGCTATCTGGAGAAGATCGCCCAGAAGCATTCGATCGAGGTGGAGCCGATCCAGAAGGGCGACCTCGACCGTCTGGCCGAGTACGACGCACTCTTCATCCGCGCCACCACCTCCATCGACAACTTCACCTACCGCTTTGCCCGCCGCGCCGAGCAGGAAGGCATGCCGGTCATCGACGATCCCATGTCGATGATCCGCTGCACCAACAAGGTCTATCTGGCCGAACGGCTGACCGCCGCCGGGGTGCCCACGCCCAAGACGATCGTGGTGCAGAGCGACAAGCACGCGAAGGCCCTGGGGGAGGAGCTCGGCTGGCCGGTGGTGCTGAAGATCCCGGACGGCTCCTTCAGCCGCGGCGTCTTCAAGTGCGACAATGCGGCGGCGCTCCAGGAAAAGCTCAGGGAGCAGCTCGCCGAATCGGACCTTCTCATCGCGCAGGAGTTCCTGCCGACGGCCTTCGACTGGCGCATCGGGGTGCTGGACGGCGAGCCGCTCTTCGCCTGCCGCTACCACATGGTGAAGCGGCACTGGCAGATCGTGAAGCACAAGAACGGCCGCGCGATAGGCTCGGGCGCCGCCGACACCGTGCCGCTCCGCCAGGTGCCGCACGGCGTCGTCGAGACGGCGGTGAAGGCCGCGCGCCTCATGGGCGACAGCCTCTACGGCGTGGATCTGAAGCAGACCGAGCGCGGGCTCTACGTCATCGAGGTCAACGACAATCCGGACCTCAACCACGGCACCGAGGACACGGCCGAGAAGGATGCCGTGTGGGAGAAGCTGGTGAAGTGGTTCTGGGACCGGCTGGAGGCGTAGAGCCGGGTCAGCCCCCTCACCCGGCGGACTTGCGTCCGCCACGCTCTCCCCGCAAGCGGGGCGAGGGAAGACTAGGATGCCACCACTTCTTTCGCCCCGTCTCACGGGGAGAAGGTGGCGCGAAGCGCCGGATGAGGGGCGTACCCAGTGCTACTTCGTCCCGAACATGCGGTCGCCGGCATCGCCGAGCCCCGGCACGATGTAGCCGTGCTCGTCCAGCCGCTCGTCGATTGCCGCGGTGAAGATGCGCACGTCCGGATGGGAGTCCGAAAGGTGCTTCACGCCCTCGGGCGCCGAGAGGAGGCTCACGAAGCGGATGTCCTTGACCCCGTGCTCCTTGAGCCGCGACACGGCGGCCGAGACGGAGTTGCCTGTCGCGAGCATGGGATCGACAAGGATCACGCGCCGCTCCGCCACGTCCTCAGGCAGCTTCAGATAATATTCGATCGCCTGCAGGGTTTCCGGATCGCGGTAGAGGCCGATATGGCCGACACGCGCCGAGGGCACGAGGTCGAGCATGCCGTCGAGGAGCCCGTTGCCGGCCCTGAGGATCGACACGATCACGAGCTTCTTGCCCTCGAGGATCGGGGCCTCCATGGGCCCGAGCGGCGTCTCGATAGCCTGGCTCGTGATCGGCAGGTCGCGCAGCACCTCGTAGGCCAAGAGCAGGCTGATCTCCTTCAGGAGCTGCCGGAACACCGCCGAGGGCGTGTGCTTGTCGCGCATGAGCGTGAGCTTGTGCAGCACCAGCGGATGATCGACCACGGTCACCTTTGCGGACATTGCCCCTCCCCTCAAAGTTTCTCGGCGTTCATTTACTTGTCATTGCCGGGCTTGTCCCGGCAATCCAGGAACACCGCCCTCGCCTGCTCTCGCGGCATCGGTGTTCATGGATGCCCGCAACGAATGCGGGCATGACAGTTTTGGACGGAACGCACGCATCAGAACACGCTTCCGTCCGAGATCACGCGGATGGGCGGCCCGCCGCCCTGCCGCTTTTCCGCCGCGATCCGCCGTCCGGCCCACCAGGTGCCTCCTTCGAGCACCGCGGCGAGCGGCAGTTCCTGTTCGGTCTTCTCAAGGATCTCGCGCGCCTCCTCCGCCACCAGCCGGATGAGGCCGACGGTGAGCGCCCGCCATTCCACCACCACCTCGTCGCCGGGCTGATGCGCCTCTCCGAGCACCTTCGGGTGGCGCGGCATGAGGAGGCCGGAATCGATGAGGAGCCCGCCATTGCGGTATTCCGCGAGCGGCGTCAGCATCTCC
>JBFXDI010000164.1:0-8173 GCA_050181295.1 Parvibaculaceae bacterium
CGGGGCCTTCCGCTATGAGTTCGATCGCTTCAACGTGCCGGTCGAGGAAAGCCGCGAGCGGTTCGACGATGCGCTCAGCCTGCTCATCAACCTCCTCAGCGAGGAGGAAGTGAGCTGGGACAGCAAGTTCTATAAGTTCGAGCCGCTGACCATCACGCCGCGGCCGGTGCAGAAGCCTTATCCCGCCATCTGGGTCGCCGCACTGGCAGAGGCCGCCATAGCAGGCACCGTGCGTCGCGGCTTCAACGTCATGACGACGCCCTTGCGGGATCCCTTCGAGGCCGCGAGGAAGCAGGCGGCGGCGTTCCTCTCGGCACTGCCGCCGGGCAATCCGCGCAACCAGCGCCACTCCATGCTCCGCATGGGCTTCGTCACCAGGAATGATGCCGACACGCTGGAGAAGCTTCGTCTGGCGCACGAGAACCACCAGCGCTTCGTCAACGTCTTCGAGACCGCCGGCACCGTCACGGGCGGGGCGATCGAGCCTCTCCAGGTGAAGGAAACGCTCGAAGACATCCGACGCAGCCTGATCATCGGGTCGCCGCAGGAGTGCGTCGACAAGATCGCGCACTACGACGAACTCGGCATCGACGACATCCAGGTGAACATGAACTTCGGCGCGTCCCATAAGGATGTCATGGAGGGGCTGGAGCGCTTCGCGGTGCATGTGATGCCGCATTTCGGGGCAAAGGGCGCCAAGATCGAGGCCGCGCAATGAGCACCGAGGCGCGCGCCGCGAAGCTCCACCGGGACGCCCTGGTCATCGACGGCCTGGTCTTCCGTTGCGACGGCACGGACGATCTGTTGCGGGCCGGCAATGTCTCCGCCGTCAATATTACGGTCTCGGGGCTGATCGCCGATTTCGAGGAGGCCTGCGACGACATCGCGGCGTGGCTTCTCCGTGCGGCGGCGCCCGCCAGCCCCTGGCGTATCGTGGAGACGGTCGAGGACATCCATGCAGCTCGCCGGGAGGGCTGCATCGGCCTCATCATGGGCTGGCAGAACATGCGCCCGATCTCCGACCGGCTGGAGCGGCTGCAGTTCTTCCATCGGCTCGGCATCCGGGTGATGCAGCTCACCTACAACGAGCGCAACTATATCGGCGACGGATGCCTTGAGCCGGCGGATGAAGGGCTCAGTCTCTTCGGACGGCGGGTGATCAAGGAGATGAACCGGCTCGGCATCGCCATCGACCTGAGCCACGTCGGACACCGTTCGGCTTTCGATGCGGCCGAGATCAGCGCGGCGCCGGTTCTGCTCACGCATGCGAATGCCAAGGCCGTGTCGGACGTGCCGCGCAACAAGTCCGATGCGTTGATGAAGGCCGTTGCCGCCACGGGCGGCCTGGTCGGGATCAGCGTCTACGGGCCCATGTGCTGGAACGGCGACGCTTCGCGGGGCCCCTCGCTCGAGGATTTCTACCGCCATCTCGATCATGCCGTGAGCCTCGTCGGGCCGGAACATGTGAGTCTCGGGACGGACTTTCCGGTCGTGGCGGATCTCTCATCCGTCGATGCCGTCATCCGGATGACCCTCGACCGGTACCCGGCTGCCATCACGAAGTATGCGACCGCTTTCGGAAATGACGTGCGCACCCGCTACCTGTCGGACTGCGGCTCGCCGGCGGAACTCGGGAGAATCACCGAACTGCTTCTCGCCAAGGGGTGGAACGAGGCGGACGTCACCGCCTTTCTGGGCTGCAACTACCTGCGTGTGCTGGAAAGGATCTGGCCAGGGAATGTCACGTGACAATAATCCGATTGATCTGCTTTTAACGCGGCATAATGTGATTTTGTCTTGGACATCCCGTCCCGATGAGGATGTCCCAATGCGCCACAATCAGGGGAGGTTGGTCAAATGTCGGTTTCTGGCTTGAGGTCGTTCACCCTATGGGGTGCGGCTTGCGTCTTCGGGACAGCGGCTCTGCTTTCGACGCCCGCGCTGTCGCAGGACACCATCACGATCTCGTCCTGGGGCGGAAACTACCAGGAAGCGCTTTCGAAGGGCATCTGGCAGCCAACGGCCGAGAAGCTCGGCATCAAGATTCTCGAGGATACCACCAACGGGCTGGCCGACGTGCGCGCCCAGGTCACCTCGAAAAGCGTGCTCTGGGACATCAGCGAACTCACCATCGACAGCTGCGCGCAGGGTGAGGCGGAAGGCTTGTTCGAGGAGCTGGACTACAGCCAGATCGACAAGGCGGCTTTCGACCCCGCGATCGTCCAGAAGACCTATATCGGGTTCAACTATTACTCCAACGTGATCGGCTGGAGCACGGAGAAGTTCGCAGACAACGGTCCCAAGTCCTGGGCGGATTTCTGGAACGTGGAGAAGTTTCCCGGCCGCCGGTCGCTCCGCAACGACCCGGCCGAAGTGCTGGAGGCGGCGCTGCTTGCCGACGGCGTGGCGCGCGACAAGCTCTATCCGCTCGACCTCGACCGCGCCTTCGCGAGCCTCGAGAAGATCAAGCCCCATATCTCGGTCTGGTGGTCGTCGGGCGCCCAGTCGGCCCAGCTCGTGGCGGACGGCGAAGTCGACATGATCGGCGCCTGGAACGGGCGCATCAGCTCGGCCATGGCTTCGGGCGCGCCCTACAAGTTCACCTTCAACGACGGCCTCCTCATCGCCGACTGCCTGGTCATCCCCAAGGGCGTCAAGAACAAGGATCTGGCGATGAAGGCGCTGGCGACCGCCGTCTCCGCCGACATTCTCGCCAACCTGCCACAGTACATCGACTACGGGCCGGCCAATCTCAAGGCCTACGATACCGGCAAGATCAGCGCCGAAGTCGCGAAGTCGCTGAACACGGCGCCCGAGAATGCGGCGGTGCAGGTCGTGGTGCGCGGCGACTGGTGGGGCGAGAACGGCGCGGCGGCCCGCGAGCGCTGGGCCAAGTTCATCAACAACTGATCCGGTGGACATCGCCAGGGAGGCGCGGCATGCGCCTCCCTGCTCTATATTGGGTTTCTGTTTCGAGAGGATAGCGGCGACCAGGGTGGCAGATGGCAATGACTGATCGCAAGGAGTCGAAGGTGCGGTCGGGGCTGCACATCAGCGTCAAGTCGCTCGTGAAAACCTACGGGCAGCAGAGAGTTCTCGACGGCATCGATCTCGAGATCCCGAGCGGCGAGTTCCTGACCCTGCTCGGCCCGTCGGGATCGGGCAAGTCCACGCTGCTCATGGTGCTCGCGGGCTTCATCCGTCCGAGCTCCGGCCTCGTCACCTTCGGCGACAAGGACGTCACCCGGCTCGAGCCTCACAAGCGCAATATCGGCGTGGTGTTCCAGAACTACGCGCTCTTCCCGCATATGAGCGTGTTCGGGAACGTTGCTTATCCCTTGAAGCTCCGCGGCATGCAGCCGACGGAGATCGGGGAGCGTGTCGCCTGGGCGCTTGGCCTCGTGAAGCTCGAGGGCTACGCCGAGCGCCGCATCGATCAGCTTTCCGGCGGCCAGCGTCAGCGCGTGGCGCTCGCAAGGGCCGTGGTGTTCGAGCCCGGCATTCTGCTCATGGACGAGCCCTTGTCGGCGCTCGACAAGAAGCTTCGCGAGCACATGCAGATCGAGATCCGACGGCTGCACGAGCAGCTCGGCGTAACGACCATCTACGTCACCCACGACCAGCGCGAAGCGCTCACCATGTCGGATCGCATCGCCGTCATCAATCACGGCCGCTTCGCGCAGGTCGGCGACCCGAGGAGCCTCTACGAGGCGCCAGCGAACAGTTTCGTTGCCGATTTCATCGGCGATGCCGCAGTGCTGCCGCTCGATGGCGGCAAGGGGCAATGGTCGCTCAACGGCAGGCCGGTGCGGAGCAGCAAGGAAGCACCTCAGGGAGCCAAAGCCTCGCTCGTGCTCCGGCCCGAAAGGCTCCGTCTCGTCAACGGCTCGCAGCATGCCGGCTGGAACCGTTTCTCCGGAACCATCAACGACGTGGTCTACCAGGGCGAGGGGGTTCTCCTCTCCGTTGAGCTTCAGGGCGGCGGCACCGTGTTCATTCGCCAGCCGACGGATCAGCGGACGCTGGCCTCCCTTCCGGAGCGCGGCCAGGAGGTGGAGGTCGGCCTGCACGAGAGCGACACCCTGATCGTGCCCGAGGCTGAGGCCTGATGGGCGCGCACACGGAAGCCGACCTCAACCAGGACGACCGCCGCGAGCGGCTGGCGCTGACGGCGCTTTCGGCGCCGGCGATCCTGCTCGTGACCGTCGTCCTGCTGCTTCCCGTGGGTTGGCTCTTCTGGCTCTCCTTTTCCGGCCCGGAAGGATTGACCGCCGTCAACTATATGCGGCTCTACGAGAATGTTGCCTATCTCAAGATCTTCCAGACGACCTTCGTCCTCAGCCTGATCGTGACGGTCCTTGCGGCGCTGCTTGGCTATCCGCTGGCCTATCTGCTCTCGCAGCTTCCCGGACGCATCGCGATGGTCGGCCTCCTCGTGGTGCTCCTACCGTTCTGGACGTCCATCCTGGTCAGGACCTATTCCTGGCTCGTGCTCCTGCAGCGGCGCGGCCTTATCAACAGCCTTCTCCAGGACCTCGGCATCACCAGCGGGCCGCTCAGCCTCGTCTACAACTCCGCGGGCGTCGTGATCGGCATGCTGCACATCATGCTGCCGTTCATGGTGCTGCCGCTCTATGCGGCGATGAAATCGGTCGATCCGATGCTGATGCGGGCGGCCATGAGCCTCGGGGCGACGCGGCGCCACGCCTTCTTCACGATCTTCGCGCCGCTGACGCTGCCGGGGCTCATCGCGGGCTCGCTGCTCGTCTTCATCTACTGCCTCGGCTTCTACATCACGCCTCAGATTCTCGGCGGCGGCCGGGTCAACCTCGTCTCCATGAAGATCCTCGAGAACGCCACCGTCTATTCGGACTGGGGGGCTGCGTCGGCGCTCGGCGTGGTCCTCCTCGCTGTCACGCTTGTCATCTTCAAGATTATCCAGAAGATTCTCCCCGCCGAGCGGCTCATGGGGCGCGCCTGACGGCCATGGAAGCAGACCCGACAGTCACGCACCGGCAACGCCTTTGGCTCTACATCTACGGAGTGGTGCTCGGGGCGTTTCTTCTCCTGCCCATCGCCATCGTCGTGCCGATGTCATTCTCGCCTTCGGAGTTCCTCGAGTTCCCTCCGAAGGAACTCTCGCTGCGCTGGTACGAGGCCTTCTTCTCCAGCACGGAGTGGATGGCGGCCACCGTCATTTCCTTCAAGGTGGCGTTCCTGACGGTGCTGGTCGCGACGCCGCTCGGCGTCGCCGCGGCTTACGGATTGCACGTCTCGCAAAGCCCGGTGACGCGATTCCTGCGTGTGCTCCTCATCGTGCCGCTTATCGTGCCGGTCATCATCGTGGCGATCGGAGTGTTCTACCTCTACGCCCGGCTGGGGCTGGTCAACACGCTGACCGGCCTCGTCCTCGCGCACAGCGTGCTGGCGATCCCCTTCGTGCTGGTCGTCGTGGCGGCCGGGCTCGAGGGCTACGACCTCAACCAGGAGCTCGTGGCGCGCTCGCTCGGCGCCTCCCGCCTCAAGGCGTTCCTGACGGTGACGCTGCCCCAGATCCGACCGTCGGTCATCTCGGGCGCGCTCTTCGCCTTTATCACGTCTTTCGACGAGGTGGTGATCGCGCTGTTCGTGTCGCGCGGGCCTTCCTCGACGCTCACGCGCAAGATGTTCACGTCGCTGCGCGACCAGGTAAGCCCGACCATCGCGGCGATCTCCAGCATGCTGATCCTCCTGACGGTGCTGCTGGCGGCGCTCGCCTTCCTCGCGCAAGCGCGCAGACGCCCAGGAAGGGCTGCCGCGCAAGCAGCCCCTTAACCCGAAGAACCGGAGACGAATTCATGCAGCCGAGATCTGCCGCCTTTCCCGCGTCCGAGCACAAGGAGAGACTGGCGCGTGCCCGCGCCGCCCTCAAGTCGGCCAGGATCGATGCCTGCCTGATGGTGGCGCCGGAGAACGTCTACTATTTCGGCGGCTACGAGAGCTGGGTCGGGGTCAACAGCCCACAGTTCCTGATCTTCACGCCGGGAGACGATGCGCCGACCATCATCCTGCGCAATGTCGACGTCCCTCTGGCGCGCGAGACCACGTGGGTCGGCGATGTCCGCTCCTATCATCTTCACACCGACGATGTGGCTGCGGCAGTGCACGAGATTCTCAAGGGGAAGGGCGTTTCGAAGGGCCGTATCGCTGTCGAGCTCCAGTCCTACGCCTTCTCGCATGCCATGGGGCGGCAGCTCGAGAAATCGCTCGGAGGCATGGAACTGGTCGACGCGACCGAGCTGCTCGGCGATCTGCGGCTCATCAAGTCACCAGCCGAGATTGCGATGCTCGAGCAAGCGGCGCTGTTCACGCAGGCCGGCCTCGACGCCGTCCATGGCAAGCTCAAAGCCGACATGACCGAGATCGCGCTTGCGGCCGAGATCGAGGGTGCGATGCGCCATGCCGGTAGCGACTACTGGGCGATCCCGACGGAACTCGCCTCGGGCTGGCGCTCGCCCGGCGGCCACGCGACGCCCCGCGACAAGGTCATAGAGCCCGGCGACCTCGTGCATGTCGAGTTCGCGGGCGTGAGCCACCGCTATCACACGACGGCGCTCCAGACGCTCGCCGTCGGCAAGCCGAGCGCCCGGGCGCGTGAAATCTACGATATCGCGCTTCAGTCGCTTCGCGCCGGCATTGCCGCCGTGAAGCCGGACGCGCCGGTCGCGGATGTCGAGGAAGCTTCGCTCGAACCGTTGCGGGCCGCCGGCATCGAGCATTCGGCGATGATGCGCTTCGGCTACGGCATCGGCATCGCCTATCCTCCGGTGTGGCTCGAAACCCTTCAGATCAGCCGCGGCTTCGACCGCCGGCTCAAGCCCGGCATGGTCTTCGTCCTGCATTCCTGCGTCGAGCTTGAGGATGAGGGGATCGGCATCGTGCAGGGCGGGACCTATCTCATGGAGAAGGATGGCCTGCGCATGCTGGCAGGTGCCGGCGACGCCGATCTCAAGGTCCTGTAGCGGCAAGCGCGAGGCTGACATGCCGATCACCGTCGATCCCGTAGCCTCCGACGCCGCACTCCCGCGCCGCGCGGACGTTGTCGTCATTGGCGGCGGCATCATCGGGGCGAGCACTGCCTACTTCCTGGCCGAGCAGGGCCTGAAGCCGCTGCTCTGCGAGAAGGGCGTGGTCGCGGGCGAGCAGTCCGGCCGGAACTGGGGCTGGTGCCGGACCATGGGGCGCGACCCGCGCGAGCTGCCGCTGGCGATCGAAAGCCTGCGGCTGTGGCGGGGACTCAATGAGCGGATCGGCGCCGAGACGGGCTTTCGCCAGATCGGCACCTTCTATGTCTGCCCGGACGCGGCGTCCTTCGCGAAACGCGAGGCCTGGCTTCCGCATGCGAAGGAGCACGGGCTCGAATGCCACCTGCTGCGCGGGCAGGAGGTGCAGCGCCTGTTTCCAGGCGCGGCCACGGCCAGGAGCTGGACGGGCGGACTTCACACGCCGAGCGATGGTGTTGCGGAGCCGCGCATGGCGGCGCCTGCCATCGCCAATGCCGCACGTCGGCTCGGGGCGGGGGTCGTCACGGGCTGTGCGGTGCGTGCCATCGAGCGAAGCGCAGGTCGCGTTTCCCACGTGGTGACCGAGCGGGGCGAGGTGGCGTGCGACGCGGTCGTCCTCGCCGGTGGCGCCTGGTCCGGCCAAATGTGCCGCAGCCTCGATCTCAGATTGCCGCAGCTCAAGGTGCTGGCGACGGTCTTCCGCACGAGCCCCTGCCCCGATGGACCGGACGTTGCCGCCTGGGGGCCGGGACTTTCGCTCCGGCGGCGGCTCGACGGCGGCTACACGGTTTCCGAGGGACAGGTCATTGCGGAAATCGTGCCGGACAGCTTCCGGTTCTTCCGCGACTTCCTTCCTGCACTCAGGATGGAATGGAAGGGCATCAGCCTTCGCCTCAACGGGGCTTTCTTCCGTGAGTTAGGGAACCGCGGCGCGCACTCGCCGGACTCTGTCTCTCCCTACGAGCGCTCGCGCATTCTCGATCCACAACCCTGGCAGCGAAGCATCGATGCGGCTTTCAAGGGCCTGGTTGAAACCTTCCCGGCCTTCCGGTCGACCAGGATCGAGGAGAGCTGGGCGGGACTGATCGACGCGACACCCGACATCCTGCCCGTGATCTCGGGCGTCGAGA
>JBFXDI010000165.1:0-8112 GCA_050181295.1 Parvibaculaceae bacterium
CGGCACCGGCTCCGGCTACCAGACGGCGATCCTCTCGAAGCTCTGCCGCCGCGTCTATACGATCGAGCGCTACCGCACGCTGCTCAGGGCGGCCGAGGAACGCTTCCGGGAACTGAGGCTCGCCAACATCACGACGCTCGCCGGCGACGGCATGAAGGGCTGGCCGGCACAGGCGCCCTTCGAGCGCATCATCGTCACGGCTGCCGCCAAGGAGATCCCGGAGGCGCTGCTCGAGCAGCTGGCGGTGGGCGGCATCATGATCATCCCCGTCGATGTCTCCGATGACCGTCAGGAGCTAAAGCGCGTCACGCGCGACGAGAAGGGCTATGAGTTCGAGTCGCTGATGCCGGTGCGCTTCGTGCCGCTGGTTTCCGGCCTGGCGCGGGAGCTTTGATGGACATGGACGACAAGACACCGGCCCGCAGCCAGCTCACGGGCCGCGCCTTTCTGGAGCAGCGCCTCGCCGGCAGGGGCGCCGCTCCGCTCGGCGAGCTCCTCGGCCTCATCCTGGTCGAGGTAGGCGATGGCTTCGCCGTTTTCGAGGGCACGCCGACCCCGGCCCACTACAATCCCGCCGGCGCGGTGCATGGCGGCTGGATGGCCTCGATCCTGGACAGCGCGCTCGGCTGCGCCATCCATAGCCGCCTCGGCCCGGGCGTGGGCTATGGCACGATCGAGCTCAAGGTCAACTTCGTGCGCGCCATGACGGAGAAGACCGGGCTTGTGCGCTGCCGGGGCGATGTGGTCCACATGGGCCGCCGCATGGCGACCTCCGAGGGCCGGCTTGTGGACATGGCCGGCAAGCTCTATGCCCACGGCTCCTGCACCTGCATGATCTACGAATGACCTCCTCCACCAAGCCCAATGCGGTCGTGCGGGTAGGCTCCGTGCCGATCGGCAACCACCTGCCGCTGACGCTCATCGCCGGGCCCTGCCAGCTCGAGACGCGCGAGCATGCCTTCGAGATCGCGGGGCGGCTGAAGGAGATGGCCGCGGCGGCCGGCCTGGGCTTTGTCTACAAGACCTCCTTCGATAAAGCCAACCGCACCAGCCTCGGTGGACGGCGAGGACTGGGGCTCGAGAAGGCTCTGCCCGTTTTCCAGGATCTGCGGCGCGAGCTCGAGATTCCGGTGCTGACCGACGTGCATGAGCCCTCGCAATGCGCCGATGTCGCCGAGGCCGTCGACGTTCTGCAGATTCCCGCCTTCCTCTGCCGCCAGACGGATCTTCTGGTTGCCGCCGCCGCGACGGGCAAACCCGTCAACGTCAAGAAGGGGCAGTTCCTGGCACCCTGGGACATGAAGAACGTCGTGCGGAAGATCACCGACAGCGGCAATCCGGACGTGCTCGTGACCGAGCGCGGGGTCTCCTTCGGCTACAACACGCTGGTTTCGGACATGCGCGCCCTGCCCCTGCTCGCCGAGACCGGTTGTCCGGTCGTGTTCGATGCGACCCATTCCGTGCAGCAGCCGGGCGGACGCGGCGATGCCTCCGGTGGCGAGCGCCGGTACGTGCCTGTGCTGGCGAAAGCTGCCGTCGCGGTAGGTGTAGCGGCCGTCTTCATCGAGGCCCATCAAGACCCGGATAACGCTCCCTCCGACGGCCCCAATATGCTGCCGTTGGGGGAATTGCCGGAACTTCTGGGACGGCTGGCCGTTATAGATTCCGTCTCGAAGACGTCTCGTTAACCGACGTTCATCCGCCGTTCATATTGGCTGGACCACAGAATGAAAGTTCGGACGGCGGTTTGCCCTTGGAGGGTTTAACAATGGCACTCAAATCGACGTTGGCCGGCTTTGCGGCCGCTGCAGCGTTGGGCGGCCTGTTGTTGCTCGGAGCGCCGCAAAAGGCGGAAGCCGGTGTCCACATTGGCATCGGTGTACCGGGCATCTACTTTGGCGGCTACCCGGCCTATGGATACGGTTACGGGTATGGTGGCGGCTACGGATACTATCCGGGCTACTATCACTATCCCCGGTACCGGTATCATCGGCATCGGTACTATCGTCATGGATGGGACAGGCCGCGCTATAAGCACAAGAGGTATTGGAAGAAACGCCATAGGCGCTACTAGGCCTCGCGTGGAACTGAGAAAGGGCAGGACTTCGGTCCTGCCCTTTCTCTTTGAGACCTGGTTTGCGCTAGGATGGCGGATCAAAAACGGAGGACGGCCGGCATGCGCTACGTGACCACCGACAAGGCGGCGAAACCCTTCTCGCGTTACAGCCAGGCGGTCGTCCTGGAGGACGGAGAGCGCCTCGTCTTCATCTCCGGGCAGGTGGGCGTTTCTGCTTCGGGAGAACTCGCTCCGACATCCTCAGCCCAGCACGAAGCCGTCTGGAGCAACATCCTGGCAATCCTGGAGAGCGAAGGACTTGGACCGCAGCACCTTGTCGATGTAACGGGCTACATCACCGATCCGGCAGAGCTGCCGGCCTATCGTGCCGCTCGTGACAAGGCATTGAACGGAGCCGCGCCCGCTTCGACGCTGCTCGTCGTGCAGGGGCTTGCGGATCCGCGGTGGAAAGTCGAGATCTCGGCCGTGGCGGCTGCGACGGGCTAGCTCTTACGGGCTTACGCCGCCGCCGTTGTTGTTGTCGGTCAGCAGGATGATCGCCACGACGCCGCCGCCTATGACACCCATTGCCGCTGCCGGCACGACCCAGTCGGGAGTGTCGCCATCCAAGGCTCGGCTCGAACTCTCTTCCAGATCAGCGCTGGTCTTGAGGCAGGGAGCCCGGCTCATCACGACGACCACCGCGCCCGGCTTGACCGGCACCTTGCAATCCTGGTTGTAGACGACGATCGCCGAACCGCCCTTGTCCGCCATCACGCGGTCGCCGGCATTGAGCTGGTAGGACCCGAGAACCGGGCTGAAGCCTTCGCCCTGGTTGACCGAAACGGGGCCGCGAACATTCTCCACCCGCACTTCGGCCTGCGCGAGGCCGATGCCGGTGATCATGGCCAGCGTTGCCGCTGCAAACTGCATTCGACGTTTCATGGGACGCCCCCTGCGATTCTTAATCTTCTGTAACTCACCCTAGGGAAATTGAAACGCGAATGCAATGTGGTGGTTGCAGCGCATTGGACTATTTCGGAGATGTTGCAGCAATGTCGCTCGCCTTGTGACCAGAGCGGCAAGTATTTGTATTTTAAGGAGAACTTTTACACGCACGAGTTACGCCTTCCATGTAGACGGCAGCCGCGCGGCGCCAGATCTTAGGATCGCGCTGGGAGCAGTCATCCCAGGATTGGCTGTTGCCCCTGGTCGACTTTCAGCCAATCGACCTGCCGCAAAACGGTCTCCGCAAGGTCCGGAGGCGTCCTGTCGTCCGTGGGCACGACAAGCACGTCTTTGGCGTCTTCACGCGCCATGCGCCTCGCCTGGCGGAGCGAGCGTTGCGCCTGATCTTCCGCTCCTGACCCGATCTCGCGCCGCGCCAGTCGATCGAGCAGCGCAGGCTCCGAAACCAGGAGCCGGACAACCGCGATCCGGGCATCGGGGATGGCATCAACGATCCATCGCCGATCGAAATCGAGATGCATCATGACGCCCGACATGATCAGCCGCGAATGCCCCAAGGCCCGGTAGGTAGACCAGATCGCGGCCAGATTGATGCTGCTGACGTCGGTTGTCCCTGGCCGGACCGCTTCGAGATCCTCGGCGCTCGGGCGGGGAAACACCCTGTCGAGTTCATCCGTCTCGATGACCGCGTGGCCAACACGCGCCGCAGCAAGTCGGGCACTCATTTCCCAGCAAAGCGTGGACTTGCCCACGCCGGCAGGACCCGTAACCAGCAGAATCTGCGTGATACTCAATATCCTCCGACGACGCCTTCAGAAATTGGCACTGCCTAGCGCTATCCCACAAATGGAAACGGCGGAAGCTGGGGTCGCTTCCGCCGTTTTCCGTCGCGGCTTCGAAAGCCGCATATTGGTGTTGCATCAGCGGTTGTTCGCAGGCGCAGCATTCGCGGGGCGGGCGCGCCGATCGAGCATTGCCGAATGGTAAACGTTTGCGTAGGCTTCAAAAATCCAGTTCATGACTCATCTCCTGATCTCATCTTGAGATGAAATATGGAGCATCCCCTCTTGCGCCGCAAACGGCAATTTCCTACACATCGTGTAAGGAAAAGTCACCGATCATGCCGCGCCGCCTCCCATCGCTCAATGCGCTCCGGGCCTTCGAGGCCGCCGCCCGCCATCAAAGCATGACGGAGGCGGCCGAGGAGCTGTTCGTCACCCATGCCGCCGTGAGCCGCCACATTCGTGACCTTGAGGAGTGGCTGGGCCTGCCCTTGTTTCTTCGCACCGGGCGTGGCGTCAGATTGACGGAGGCCGGCCAGCAATACGCCGCGGAGCTGACGCCGCTGTTCGATTCGCTGGCGCAGGCGACGCGCGACGTGATGAGCCGTGGCAAGGTCCGACGCCTCGCCGTGACGGTGGACCCGTCTTTCGCCTCGCGCTGGCTGGTGCCGCGTCTCGGCCGCTTCAACGCGCTCCACCCCGACATCGAGCTGGAGATCGACCCCGACGCGTCCCTCGTCGATTTCCATGCCGGGGGTTTCGATCTCGGCATTCGCACCGGCGCCGGTCGCTGGGAGGGGCTGGACGCCGTCGAGATTGCGAAATTCTCCGTCTTTCCCGTCTGCTCGGCGAGGCTGATCGCCGGCCAGACGCTGACCTCGCCGGCCGAACTCGCCAGGTTCACCCTGCTCCATACCTTTTCGCGCGAATGGTGGGCCGACTGGCTGGAGGCCGCGGGCGTCGAGGGCGTGGACGGCCGCCGCGGACCGGTATTCCAGAACCATCTGGCGATCGAGGCGGCCGAAGCCGGACAGGGCTTCGCGCTGGGCGACCAGGTTCTTACCGTCGATGCGCTGGCGGAAGGCTGGCTCGTGCGCCCCTTCGCCATCGAGGTGAAGGAGCCCGGCGGTTACTTCCTCGTCCGCCTCGCCGGCCGCAAGGAGAGCGTCGTCCAGCGGGCGTTCCGGGAGTGGCTGCTCGCCGAGATGACCGAGACCCAGCGTACTTTTGCCGGGCAGGCCAGGAGCGAGCTTCTGCCCGTCAAGGTCTAGCCCGAGGCCGTGGACTCGTCGCCGGACTTGGGCGTCTTTTCTGCCCAGTGACGCGCGAACTGCGAATGCTCGAAGAGCAGCACCACCACCAGCGACAGGGCGAAGGGGATGATCAGGTAGAAGAGGCGGAACACGAGCAGCGCCGCGATCACGTCGGCCGGTCGCATGTCCGGCAGGCCCGCCAGGAACACCACCTCGAGCACCCCGAGCCCGCCCGGCGCATGCGACAGGAGCGCCACGCTGAAGGAGGCGAGGAAGATGCCAAGGACGATGAGGAAGCCCGGATTGCCCTCGGCCGGAAGCGCGAAATAGATGATCGAGGCTGCCCCGATGAGCTCGAGCGGCGCGATGATGAGCTGCCGCATCACGATCGGGAGCCTTGGATAGACGAGTTGGAAGCTGCCGATCTTCCAGGGCTTGAGATGAAGCCAGCTTCCGAAGACATAGAGGAGCACGAGGGCCAGCATGGCGATGCCCATGCCCCGCGCCGCCTCGATGGGAAGATGGTCCGAAAGCCTCTCCGCGATCTCCGGAACGATCAGCAGCACGAAGCCGCTGAGCAGCACCGTGCCAAGAACGAAGGTGAAGGAGCAGAGCGCCACCAGCACGCCCACCTCGGCCGCCGAAAGGCCTTGGGACGTGTAGGCGCGGTACCTGACGACCGCTCCCGAGAGGACCGAGGCTCCGAAGTTGTGCGCGAGCGCATAGGTCGTGAAGGAGCAGAGCGCGATGAAGCGCCAGGGCAGCTTGCGCTCGAGATGCTGGAGCGCGAGCGCGTCGTAAAGAGCGAGCGCGGTATAGGCGACAAGCGTTCCGCCCGCCGCCAGCATCCATTCGTGGCCCGAAATGGCCTCGAGGCTCTCGATCACGTCGTCGAGCGAAAGCCCGCGGACCTCCTTGTAGAGAAGCCAGGCGGACACGGCGACCGCGAGCAGGCCGATGACGGGCCAGATCAGATCCCTGGGCTTGAAGCCCTTGCGCAGCGCCCCGCTCATCCGGAGGGATCGACCGCTGCTGTCATGGAACAGCGTTTCAGGCTGGCGGAAATCGATGACGGTTGCATTCGGAAACGACCAAATCCTTGACGTCGCACTGCTGGAAATAAACACGCCATGCGGGATGGCGTTTCATTTCTAGACAGGGTTAGGCAAATTTTGAGTGAACACGGGCGCCAAATCACACTATCGGTTTACCCGCCCCGGCGCCGTTGCAAACGACATATCGGCGTCCCGGGCATTAAATATCGGCAAGGTTCAGGGAGATGCGGAAAAATGCGGCTCGGCGACTTCAAGGCTCTGACTTTCGATTGCTATGGAACTCTGATCGACTGGGAAAGCGGCATTGCCGCCGCCCTCGAACCCCTGACCTCAAAGCTCGGCGGCAGGCTCTCGCGTGACCAGATCCTCGAAGCCTATGCCCGGCAGGAATATGCCCAGGAGCAGGTGACGCCGACCCGCCGCTACTCCGATCTCCTCGCCACCGTCTATCGGCGGCTCGCGGAGGAATGGGGCATTGCCGTCTCGTGGGAGGAATGCCTCGCCTTCGGCGGATCCATCCGCAACTGGCCGGCCTTTCCCGACTCGGCCGAGGCCTTGGCCTACCTCAAGCAGCACTACAAGCTCGTGATCCTCTCCAACGTCGACAACACGAGCTTCGCCCACAGCAACGGGAAGCTCGGCGTGGCGTTCGACGCCATCTATACGGCCGAGGACATCGGCTCCTACAAGCCCGACCGGCGGAACTTCGAATACATGCTGGCGAGGATCGCGGACCTCGGCATCGCGAAGGACGCCATCCTCCATACCGCGGAGAGCCTGTTTCACGACCACCAGCCCGCGAACGGCTTCGGCCTCGCCTCCTGCTGGATCTACCGGCGTCATGACAAGCAGGGTTACGGCGCGACGCGCGATCCCGGCACCATGCCGAAGCTGGATTTCCGCTTCAACAGCATGGCCGAGCTGGCGGCCGCGCACCGGAAGGAGACCGGAGCCTAATTACCGCTTGCCGAGCAGCAGCGACTGCTCGTAGTCGCGCCGGTCCAGGAGGAACATCGCCCGGGAGCGGGCGAGCGGCGCGAACATGCCCTTCGGGAAGCGGGCGACATAGAGGGCATAGACGTCCGGATCGTAGCTGTTCGATATGCGCGACCAGACCTGGAATTCGAGGGTGAGCGCACGGGCCACGAGCTCGCGCTGCTGCAGGGAGGCGGACGGCTTCGGCGCCGCGCGGCGCAGCGCGTCGGAACGCGGGCTGTCGAGGTCCGTCCGGGAGGTGCTCTGCCGGAACGAGAGATCGTCGGGGCGCGCGGACGCCTTGTCGGGCGCCATGGCTCCGATCGCGGCGATGCCGGCAAGGGCTAAGAAAGCGAGCTTGAGCGTCCGCATGAACTTGTCCTCCTGCTGGTCGGAATCGGAAACCGCCAGCAGGCACAGACTATGGAAGCCGACATGAAGCGGGCCTGAACGAGATGTTCAGGCCCGGAGAGTTCCCGACCGAAAATCGGCCCTACACCGTCTCCGACTTCTTCCGCTTGCGGCCGGATTTGGCGGGCGAGCGGCCGGGCAGCGCCTTGCGCTCCTGCGGCCTCGGCAGCGCCTTCTCCTCGTCCCGCGTCAGATATTCGAAGCCGAGCTTGCCTTCGCCGTCCTCCGTCTGCTCCAGCACCACCCGCACCGTGCCGCCGCCCGCGAGCTTGCCGAACAGCACCTCGTCGGCGAGCGGCTTCTTGACGTGCTCCTGGATGATGCGCGCAAGCGGGCGGGCGCCCATCATCGGGTCGTAGCCCTTCTTCGCCAGCCAGTCGGCGGCGGCTTCCTGGAGCTCGATGTTGATCTGGCGCTCGGAAAGCTGCGCCTCGAGCTGCAGCACGAATTTCTGCACCACCTGGCGCACGATCTCCGGCGGCAGTTGCGCGAAGCCGATCACCGCATCGAGCCGGTTGCGGAATTCCGGCGTGAACATCCGGTTGATCGCTTCCTGATCATCGCCCTCGCGCTTCTGGCGCGTGAAGCCGAAGGCCGCGCGCGCCAGATCC
>JBFXDI010000166.1:0-7869 GCA_050181295.1 Parvibaculaceae bacterium
CCGCCGTTGGCCGCCAGCCGCTGGAAGTGCTTCGTCACCTTCTCGACCACGCCGTACTTGGCCTCGTCGGGGCAGTGCGGCGCCATGGTGGGCGAGCCCCAGGTCTTCGGCAGCTCGCGATAGAGGTCGGCCATGCTCTTCTTGCCGGCGCGGTCGAGCATGCGGCACACCGCGATCGCCGAGACGAGCCCGTCGTCGAAACCGCGTCCGAAGGGCTCGCGGAAGAAGAAGTGCCCCGATTTCTCGAAGCCCGCCATGGCGCCGAGCTCGTTGGTGCGCCGCTTCATGTAGGAGTGGCCGGTCTTCCAGTAGTCGGCCTTCACCCCGTTCTTCTTCAGGACCGGATCGGTGACGAAGAGGCCCGTCGACTTCACGTCGACCACGAAGGTCGCGCCGGGATGCAGGCCCGAGATGTCGCGCGCCAGCATCACGCCCACCTTGTCGGCGAAGATCTCGTTGCCCTCGTTGTCGACCACGCCGCAGCGGTCGCCGTCGCCGTCGAAGCCGAGCGCCACGTCGGCGCCCGTCGCCAGCACCTTGTCGCGCATGGCGTGCAGCATCTCGAGGTCTTCCGGGTTGGGATTGTAGTGCGGGAAGGAATGGTCGAGCTCGGCGTCGAGGGGAATGACCTCGCAGCCGATGCGCTTCAGCACCTCGGGCGCGAAGGCGCCGGCCGTGCCGTTGCCGCAGGCGGCCACGACCTTGAGCCTGCGCTTGAGCTTTCCGCCGGAGGCGAGGTCGGCCATGTAGCGCTCACGCATTCCCTGGACCTGCACGAGCGCGCCGCCCGGGCGTTCCTTCCAGCGCCCGCCGAGCACGATCTCCTTCAATGCCGTGATCTCGTCCGGCCCGAAGGTCAGGGGCCGGTTCGAGCCCATCTTGACGCCCGTCCAGCCGTTGTCGTTGTGGCTCGCGGTCACCATGGCGACTGCCGGCACGTCGAGGTCGAACTGGGCGAAATAGGCCATGGGCGAAAGCGCAAGCCCGATGTCGTGAACGGTGCAGCCAGAGGCCATGAGGCCGAGCGTGAGCGCGTGCTTGATCGAGGCCGAGTAGGAGCGGAAGTCGTGGCCGGTGACGATGTGGGGTTTTACCCCGTGCTCGTGGAGATAGGTGCCGATGCCGAGGCCCAGCGCCTCGATGCCGAGCAGGTTGATCTCCTTCTCGAACAGCCAGCGCGCGTCGTACTCGCGGAATCCGGTCGCCTTCACGAGCGGGATGGTCTCGTAGTCGAAGGTGTTCGGCACGAGGTCGGATCGCGGCTTGACGAGCATGTGGCGGGGGCTCCGTTGCGGCAGGAGTGAGGCGTCTACAACGCAATCCGGGCGGAAAAGGGTCCGATTCTCCGTTCGCTCGTCCCCGCGGAAGCGGGGACCCAGGTGGATTCCCGCTTGCGCGGGAATGAGCGGCAAGTGCTAGAGCCCGTCCCCGGAGCCGAGTCTGGCGCGCCGTCCGCCCTTGCGGCGCTTCCTGAGGGTCAAGGTCTCGACCCTTTCGGGCAGGGTGTCCATGACGGAGCGCCGCTCGCCGGCCGAAAGCGAAAGCCAGCCGGCGATCTCGCCGCGCGTGCGCCCGCAGCCGATGCAGAAGCCGGTCTCGGGATCGATGACGCAGACCTTGACGCAGGGCGTCTCGACTTCGGGGTTGTAGAGCACGTTCATGGCTTCGAATGTAAGGATTCGGGACTCTGCCGCCAGATGCGAAACGCCGCAACTGCGGCGGTTTGCGGCAGACGCGCTATTGCTGGAGGATGAGCGTGCCCTCCGACACGCGGAAGTTCGAAAGCCGGTTGAGGAAGCTCATCCCGAGAAGCGTGCCGCGCATGGCGCCTTCCGGCAGCACCAGGGCCTCGACGTCCCGCACCTGGATGTTTGCGATCTCCACCCGGTTGAGCGTCACCGGCGCGGCCTTGACGGTTCCGTTGGCCGTCGAGACGGCCGCCCGGAAGTCGAGCGAGAAGGGCTTGAGCCCGATATGCTCGGCGTCCTCGTAGGACATGACGACCTTCGTCGCGCCGGTGTCGATCAGCACGGTGATCGGCGTCCGCTCGATCTCGACCCTGGCGACATAGTGGCCGTGGTCCCCGGCCTTGATCGAGACGGACCGCCCGGCATGTGTGACCTGCTCCACCCGCTGGGCGGTCGGCTCGGGCGGCGCGGGCTCCTCCTGCGTCGTCTTCGGCTCGGCGAGGAACACGGACGCCGCGTCGTTGAAATTGGCGCCGATGACGATGGCCGCGAGCGCGATGCCGCTCCAGTTCGATGCCTGTCGCGCCATGGACCAGGACGGCGAGAGAAGCCCTAGGAGAGCGGAGAGCGCCGCCACGACGAGGAGGACGCAGGCCATCGCGATAGGGGAGAGGCCGGAAAGGCTGGACAGCATCGAGGGATCGGCGAGGAGCGCCACGCCGCCTGCCACCACGCACAGGAACACGCCGAGCCAGCCGGCCATCTTGAAAGTCCAAAGCCTTGTTGCGGGCGCCTTTCGCGCACCTTCCGCTCCAGAGGTATCACGGAGACGGAAATGGCCGATGAACGCGGTAGGGCGGGTTTTAGGGAACGAGGTAAGCAGCCGCGAGGAGGAGGCCGAGGATTTCCGCGGCGACCTGCGCCGCGCCCGCGACGTCGCCCGTCTGCCCGCCGAGGCGGCGGCTCGCAAGGATGGCGACCAGGCCCGCGCCCGCCGCGCAGGCAAGGGGGAGCCCCAGGAGGCCGAGCAGCAGCGAATGGGGCAGCAGCGCCAGCGTTGAGAGGATCCAGCCGATGAGCGCCGCCTGGCCCGCGATGGAGGACGATGGCGTGCCGGCGAGCGCCGAGAGCCCGTCGTTGCGGGCAGGGGGAAGCGCGTGCAGGAGGGCCGGCAGGGTGGCGCGGGAAAGCGCGCCCGTCGCTATCGTGACAGCGAGCACCGGCGGCCAGGCGCCGCCGCTCATCCCCAGGAGTGCTGTGAGCGCCGCCGCCTTGAGGCCGACCGCCAGGATCAGCGCCATGACGCCGTAGCTGCCGGTGCGGCTGTCGCGCATGATGGCGAGCGCCTCCTCGCGGGTCCTGCCGCCAAGGCCATCGGCCATGTCGGCGAGGCCGTCCTCGTGCAGGGCGCCCGTCAGGAGGAGGCTCGCGCCGATGCTGATGAGAGCGGCCGCGAAGGCGGGCAGGCCGAGCCAGGCGGCAAGAAGCAGGATCACGCCGCAGACCAGCCCCACCAGCGCCCCGGCGGCCGGGAACAGCCGCATCGCGGCCGTCATGTCGGCCCCCTCGACGGGAGCTGCGACCGGCAGGCGGGTGAGAAAGCCGACGCTCAGGCGGAGCTCGCGGCTCCAGGCCGCAAGGCCGCTTCCTTCGCCGCCATGGAGGTCCCGCGGCACGCTGCTATTCCCTTCCCCGCGCTATGGCTGTAAGCGGTCTCGGGCCTCACCATAGCCGCAAGCCTTTCCGATGCAATCACCCGCCAAGACGCCGTTCGACGACATCCGCGCGCTCGTGCGCGCCCTTCCGGGCCCCGACCTCGAGGCGGTGGCGGCGGTGAGGGCCAGGGATGCGACGCTCACCAAGCCGCCGGGCGCGCTCGGGCGCCTGGAGGAGATCGCCGAGTGGCTAGGCGCCTGGCAGGGCACGTCAAGCCCCAAGGTCGAGCGGCCGCTCGCCGTCGTCTTCGCGGGCAACCACGGCGTGGTGGCGCAGGGTGTGGCGGCCTTCCCGCAGGCCGTGACGGCCCAGATGGTGGCGAACTTCCGGGCAGGCGGGGCCGCCATCAACCAGCTCTGCGCCGCCTTCGGCATGGGATTGAAAGTCTTCGAACTGGCGCTCGAGAAGCCGACCCGCGACTTCACGCAAGGCCCCGCCATGGAGGAGGCCGAATGCGCCGCCACCATCGCCTACGGCATGGAGGCGATCGCCGAGGGGGCCGACCTGCTCTGTGTTGGCGAGATGGGGATCGGCAACACCACGGTTGCCGCCGCCGTGGCGCATGCGCTTTACGGCGGCGCGCCGGAGGACTGGGTCGGACCCGGCACCGGGGTCGATGCCGAGGGCCTGAAGCGCAAGGCCGACGCGGTGCGAAAGGGTGTGACGCTCCATCGCGGCCAACTTTCCGATCCGCTGGAGGTGCTGCGGCGCTTGGGCGGACGCGAGCTTGCGGCGATGTGCGGGGCCATCCTCGCAGCCCGCACCGCCCGCATCCCCGTGCTCATCGATGGCTATGTGGCGACCGCCGCGGCAGCCGTGCTCCATGCCATCGAGCCGTCGAGCCTCGACCATTGCCTCGCCGGCCACCGCTCGGCGGAGCCCGCGCACGGCGCGCTGCTCGAGAGGATCGGCAAGACGCCGCTCCTCGATCTCGGCATGCGGCTGGGAGAAGCCTCGGGCGCCGCGCTCGCCGCCGCGGTGGTGAAGGCCGCAGCCCGGCTCCATTCCGGCATGGCGACCTTCAGCGAGGCGGGCGTCAGCGGCAAGGAGGAGTAGCAAGTTACACATCCCCCTTGGGGGAGGTCGGCCGGCGCGAGACTTCGTACATTTCGTCACCCCAGCGCAGGCTGGGGTCCAATGAAGCCCGTCCGCTTGGCTCTATTCGATGCCAGCCTTCGCTGGCATGACGTGGGTTGAGATGACGGGGTATGCTCTCCCGCCATCTCATCCGTACGCTGCATCCCCTCAATAAAGCCGCGTGCGATAGCTTTCCTCAAGCCGCGCGTCGGCCTTCGCGAGCTCGTTCTCCGCGACCTTGGCACCGCCGGCGGTCTGCTCGAGTATGATCTGCGCCAGCGACGGCATGCTCCTGCGATCGAGCCGGCTGGTGGGATCCCAAAGGTGCGAGCGCTTGAGCGCCTTGGCGCAGTGGAAGAAGAGCTCATCGACCCGCACACAGATCGCAAGCTTCGGCGTTTTTCCGTTGACCGCCGCGACGGAAAGGATCGCCGGATCGCGCGAAAGCCACGCCCGGCCGTTGATGCGCAGCATGTCCTCGAAGCCCGGCACGAAGAAGAGCACTCCGACATTCGGGTTGGCGAGGATGTTGCTCATCGTGTCCAGCCGGTTGTTGCCCGGCCGGTCGGGAATGGCGATCGTCGTCTCGTCCAGCACCCGCACGAAGCCCGGCGGATCGCCGCGTGGCGTGACGTCGGCGCGCCCAGATGCGTCCGCCGAGCTCAGGCACAGGAACGGCGAGCGCGCGATGAAGTCCCGCGCATGCACGTCGATCCGTGTCATGACCTTGCGGCTCGCAAGGTCGCCCGGAGTGCCGATCAGCTCGCGCAACGTCTCGGCCGTCTCGATCCGGTGCTCGTCGGTGGTCGCCATGACATCCCTTCCCGGCCGCTTCACAGGGCGAGCGCCAGCTTGCGGCCCTCATAGATCGCCATGACGGCGGTGCGCGCCGCCACGCTGTCTCCGATGGCATGATGCGGCGTGCCGCTCAAGCCCTCCGAGACGGATGTCTCCGGCACGTTGGTGCCGGCGATGACGAGGCTGTCGGCGGCGATACGCTCGTCCGGCCCGCCGAAGCGGAAGACCGTGGCGCCGTTCCCGTGCCACTCGCGGACCGCCGCCTCCTCCATGAGCTTGACCCCGAGCGCGCGCAGCCGCTGGCGGAGCAGCACGTCGGCGTTGGTGCGCGCCATCTCGAACATCACCACCGGCGCCGGTGTCACGACCGTCACCTCATGGCCGTTCTCGGCGAGGTGGAGTGCCGTGCCGCCGCCCTTCCAGTTGGCGGTCTCGTCCAGCACCAGGACGCGCTTGCCGAGCTTCGCGGCGCGCGACATGACGTCCTCCGCCGTCCAGACATTGCCATGCTCGATGCCCGGCAGCCTATCCCACTCCGGAATGGCGCGCTGAAAACCCTGCCCGTCGGGGAGCGATCCGGTCGCCACGATGATCTCGTCGGCGCCGAAGGCCTTCGCCTCCTCGGCATCCATGGGGGTGTTGTAGAGGACGCGCACCTGCAGCTTCTCGAGCTGCCGCTCGTACCAGTCGAGGAAATCGAGGATCTGCTGGCGGCGGGGCTGCATGCCCGCCAGCCGGAACTGGCCGCCGAGCCGGTCGGAGGCTTCCGCCAGCGTCACCCGATGGCCGCGCTCGGCCGCCGCCCGCGCCGCCTCGAGCCCCGCCACGCCGCCTCCCACCACGAGCACCGTCTTGGGCTTCGCGGCCGGGGTGAAGCGGTCGCCGCCCCATTCGAACTCGCGGCCCGCGGACGGGTTGATGAGACAGGAGATCCAGTAGTCGCGGTAGCGCCGTCCCCAGCACATCTGGTTGCAGGAGAGGCAGGGCCGGATGTCCGCTGGCCGTCCTTCCTTTGCCTTGTTGGCGAGGTGCGGATCGGCGATCTGCCCGCGCACGATCGACACCATGTCCGCCTGGCCCGAGGCGACGACGTATTCGGCGTTCTCCGGCGTGCGCACATGGCTCTCGCACTGGACCTTGGCGTGCTTTGTCACCTGCTTGAGAGCCTCGGCGTAGGGCGCGCCCAGCTTGTCCGCAAAGAACACCGACGGGATGATCCCCTGGTGCGCGAAGTAGCTGCCCGTGCCGCAGGTGACGTAGTCCATGAGCGCGCGCTCGTCGTGCCAGGCGATGATCTCCTGCATCGCCTCGATGGAGAGCGAGACGGGGACTTCGGGATGGAGGTTGATGGCGAGCCCGATGATGAAGTCCTCGCCCGCTATCTTGCGGATGCGGCGCATGATCTCGGAGGAGAAGCGTGTCCGGCTCTCGATCGAGCCCGAGCCCCATTTGTCGTCGCGCCGGTTCGAGAACGGCATCCAGAACTGGTCGATGATGGCGTGGTAGGCGGCGAAGAGCTCGACGCCGTCGAAGCCCGACTCCTTGGCGCGCCGCGCGGCGGCGACGAAGCTTTCGATGATCTCCTCGATCTCAGGCTCGGACATGGCGTGACTGCCGTCGGAGTCGTGGAAGGAGGGCAGCCCCGAGGGCGACCAGTTGGGCTGGTAGCTGTTGTCGAAATCGCCATGCTGGCCGACATGGTAGAGCTGGTGGCAGATGACAGCGCCGTGCGCATGGACGGCGTCGGTGATCTTTCGGAAGCCGGGGATCACGTCATCGGAGCAGGGGCGGAAATTGCCGCGCGTGAGCACGGCGGTCGGATGCACCGGCACCGGCTCGACCACGATCATGCCCACGCCGCCCCGCGCGCGCTCCTCGTAGTAGCCGCGGTGCCGCTCGCCCGGTAGCCCGCCCTCCGACATGTTGGCGGTATGGGAACCGAAGACGATGCGGTTGCGCAGCGTCTTGTGGCGGATCTTCAGGGGCTGGAAGAGATGCGGGAAAAGCTGGGTCATTCGGGGTCCTGGAGGTTGAGCCGCTCGCGGATGAAGAGCGCGGTGAAGAGGTCGAGATGTCCGCCGCCGCCGTTCTTGTAGAGCGTGATGTCGGACGCCTTGCGGTCGACAGCATAGCCTTGCCCGCAGAGCTCGAAGAGGTCGGCCTCGACCTTATCGCGACCGATCACGCCGCGCCGGATGGGATCGCCGAGATCTCCCGGCTGGTCGATGGCGAACATGCGGGAATCGACGAAGAGCCGCGCGCGCCTCACCGCTTCGTCGTCGCATTCGCGCATGTCGGGCGTGAAGCCCCCCACGAGATCGAGATGCGCGCCGTCCTTGAGCCAGCGGCCCTGAACCAGCGGCGCCGTCGAGGCCGTGCAGCAGGAGACGATGTCGGCCCGCCGCACCGCCGGCTCCAGGTCGGAAACGGCTTCCGAATCGACGCCGGTCCGGCGGAGCGTCTCGACCATGACCTTCGCCTTGGCCGGCGAGCGGTTCCAGACCAGCATTTTCCGGATGGAAGGCCGTGCCGCCCGGTGTGCCGCCGCGAGATAGGGCGAGAGGTCGCCGGCGCCCACCATGAGCAGAAC
>JBFXDI010000167.1:0-7832 GCA_050181295.1 Parvibaculaceae bacterium
GCCCGGCGGCAGTGCCGAGAGGAACGCCGCCGCCTGCTTCCTCGCGGCCTCGAAGGGATCCCGCAAGGGCGTCGTCATGACGTTGAAGCCGCGACGCACGGTGCCTGCTATGGCGGCCTCTGCCAGCGCGGCGACCCAGATGGCGGGATAGGGCTTCTGCACCGGCCGCGGCGTGATGGTCAGCGGCTCGAACTTGTAGAACTTGCTGTCCCAGCTCACTTCCTCTTCGCTGAGGAGCTTGATGAGCAGGCTGAGCGCATCGTCGAACCGCTCGCGGCTTTCCTCGACCGGCACGTTGAACCGATCGAACTCATAGCGGAAGGCCCCGCGCCCCACCCCGAGCTGGATGCGCCCGCCAGTCAGGCAGTCGGCCTGCGCGATCTCTCCTGCGAGCCGCCGGATGTCGTAGAACGGCAGCACCAGCACGGCGCTGATCAGCGGAATGGACTTGGTTTCGGCCGCCACTCGAACGGCGGTGAGCAGCGGGCTGGGGTGGACGAGATAGTTGATGAAATGGTGCTCGGGGATGGTCAGCGATATGAAACCCAGCTCCTCGGCGAGCTTCGCCTCCTCGATGGTGTCCCGATAGAGCTGCTGGGCCGGGAAGGCGGTGTCGGGATGATAGCAAGGAAGGTAGAATCCGAATCGCATCCTGACGCTCCTGCTCGCCGTCCTTGCATGGAAGGGCGATAGCTTGTACTGCCGTCAGGACTATTCTGACCGGGGAAGAGCATGTCAATCTCGACATTGTCGCGCGACAAGGGGCATGAGATCTGGCTGCCGGATTACCAGGGACGATCTGGCCGCCTCTATGTCGCGATCGCGGACGCCCTCGCAGACGACATCGCCAAAGGCAGGCTGAAACCGGGCGAGCGTCTCCCGACCCACCGGGAGCTTGCCTGGCGCCTCAAGCTCTCCGTCAGCACGATCAGCAAGGCTTATGCGCTTGCGGAGCGGCGTCATCTCGTTGCCGGAGAAGTCGGCCGGGGGACCTTCGTTATCCCACGTCCGACCGACCTTTCGAGCGTCGAGCCCAACCGCGCCCAGTCGGATGTGATCGATCTGAGCTTCAACTGTCCCGTCATCTTCCCCGAGCACAGGCAGGCGATTGCACTCGCCTTACGCACGATCACCGAAAGCGGGCGCATCGAGAACCTCATTCCCTATCATCGCGACTGGCTCGGGCTTCCGGAGCATCGCGCGGCCGCTGGTCGCTGGCTGTCTCACCTTGGCGTTGCGGCCGAGGTCGACGACATCGTGCTGGTGAACGGGGCGCAGCAGGCGGCTGCCGCGATTCTCTCGGCCCTGACCGAGCCCGGCGACGCGATCGGGCTCGAGGAGTTGACCGACCCGGGTATCCGGTTTCTCGCCGCCAACCGTCACCTGAAGATCAGAAGCCTGCCGATCGACGAGGACGGCGTCGTTCCAGGAAGCTTCGAGACGGCCTGCCGCGAGGGATCGCTCCGGCTCGCCTTCCTCATCCCCACGCATCACAGCCCGACGCTTGCGGTGATGCCGGAGGAGAGGCGGCGGGAGATCGGCGAAATCGCGGCGCGCTACAACGTGACCGTGATCGAGAACGACGTCTATGGAAGCCTGGTGGATCCCCCTTCCACTCCGCTCGCCTCCTTTGCGCCGGAACACTGCTTCTATCTCACGAGCCACTCGAAGATCTTGGCACCGGGCTTGCGGATCGGCTTCATCGCGGCGCCGCCCGGACGCGCGAAGGACCTCATACCCGGCCTTGCGGCAACGACCTGGATGGCCTCGCTCGTTCCGGCGGAGATCGCGAGCCACTTGATCGAGAACGGCTCGGCGGCACGTCTGGCGGCGCAGCAGCGGCAGGAGCTCCAGAGGCGACAGGCCATGGCGGCCGAAATTCTCGAGGGCCAGCAGTTCCGGTCGCTGTCGACTGGCTTCCATGTGTGGCTGACCCTGCCGGAGCACTGGCGCGCCGAGAGCTTCGTGGCGGCGCTGAAGGTCCGTGGCGTGGCCGTCACGCCAGCGGAGGCGTTCATCGTGGGGCAGGGATCGTCCGCTCATGCGGTGCGCATCAGCCTCGGCGGTGCAACCCAGTCGCGGACGGAGCTGCGGCGTGGGCTGGAGACGATCGCCGAGGTGCTGCGCGAGAAGCGATCGGCCGCGTCGTTCCTCGTGCTGTGAGGTAGTCAAAGCGGCAACGGGAGACGTGCGGATGACGACGGTCTACGAGCTTCGCAGATATGTTGCGGTCCCCGGCAAGGAGCAGGCGCTCCGTCGGCGGTTCGAGGATGGCACGCTGGCGTTGTTCCGGGAGCTCGGCATCCGGGTCGTCGATTTCTGGGAAACCGTCGCCGCACCGGTCGAGCTCTGGTACGTGCTCGAATGGCCGAGCGAGCCGGCGATGAAGGAGACCTGGAACGCCTTCAGGGCGAACGGGAAATGGCTCGCGCTCAAATCCGAGAGCGAAACCGGCGGCCCCATCGTCGCCTCGATCACCTCCACCCTTCTCACACGCGTTCCGTTCTTTTCGGCTCCAAATCCTTGATAGCGCGAAAGCTTGCCGGCTAAGGATCCCGGGACGTCTTCGCCGGCATCAAAATTTCGCCGGAGATTCGCCCTAACCGGAAGCGATCGGCAGCCGGCGACACAATCCATGTCTCTCCCCGAGAGCGAGAACGGCGGTTCCGCGCCCTCTTCCCGTCAACCAGCGGCAGTCTTTCTGCGCCGGCATGCGAGGCATATCGCGGCGCTGGCCATGCTGGCCGTATTCATCCTCGTCGCGGCCGCGATATTCGAGCTGACCTCCGAGATCGACTACCACGACATCGTGCGGGCACTGCTCCACACGCCGAAGAACGACATCCTCCTTGCCATCCTCTTCACCGGGCTGAGCTTCCTTGCGCTTGTCCTCTATGACCTGAACGCCATCGCCTATATCGGAAGGCGCCTTCCGGTTCCCCAGGTGGCGCTCACTGCCTTCAGTGCCTATGCGGTCGGCAACACGGCGGGCTTCGGGGCTTTGAGCGGTGGCGCCATCCGCTACCGGGCCTATTCCCGCCTTGGCCTCGCGCCCGAAGAGATCGCCGGCGTCATCGCCTTCGTGACGACAGCATTCGGTCTCGGGCTCGCCACCCTCGCCGCCCTGTCGCTTCTCTTCCTGGCGCACGAGATCGGACCCGTCGCCGGGTTCCACCCCCTGCTCTTGAGGGGGCTTGCTGCGGCCTTTCTGGTGCTGCTCGGTGCGGCGCTTTTCCTCTCTCGCGACGGACGGGCGCTGAAGCTCGGGCGATTGGATATCCGGCTGCCCGACTGGCACACCTGCCTTTCGCAATTCCTCGTCTCGCTGGCCGATATCGCCGCTTCGGCCGCGGTGCTCTACGTGCTCCTGCCCCCCGTCGACATCGGCTGGCCGGCTTTCGTGGCGATCTATGCCGTTGCCGTCGGGCTCGGCGTCTTGAGCCATGTGCCGGCGGGACTCGGCGTTTTCGAGACGGTCATCATCGCCTCGCTCGGCAGGAGCGTGGACGTGGATGCCATCCTCGGCTCCCTCGTGCTCTACCGTGTCATCTACCACGGCCTGCCGCTGCTTCTGGCGACCATTCTGGTGAGCGTCGCGGAACTGCAGCAGGTCGCGGCGCGTCCCGCCTTCGCTGGCCTGCGCCGTGTCGCGGGCCGCCTTGCGCCGCCGCTCCTCGCGACCTTCACCTTCATCCTTGGCGCAGTGCTGATTTTCTCGAGCGTGACGCCGGCCTCCCATGCCAAGCTAGACTTTCTCGCCGCCTATCTTCCGCTTCCTCTGGTGGAGGGGGCGCACTTCCTCGCAAGCCTGCTCGGCCTGGCGCTCATCGTCTCGGCCCGTGGCATCGGACAGAGGCTGGACGGCGCCTGGTGGCTCACGATCGTCCTGGCGCTGGCGGCGCTGGCGCTGTCGCTGCTCAAGGCCGTGGCGCTCATCGAGGCCGGACTCCTGGCGCTGCTCGTGCTCGGGCTCTTCCTCACCCGGAGCCTGTTCCGCCGACCCGCCTCGCTTCTGAGGCAAACACTCAGCAGTTCCTGGCTCGCGGCGATGGCGGTAATCCTCGTCGGCGCTGGTGTCATCCTTCTCTTCGTCTATCACAACGTCGAGTACAGCAACGAACTGTGGTGGCAGTTCGAGTTCGCCGCCGAGGCGCCCCGCGGCCTGCGGGCGCTGCTCGGCCTCGCCATAGCGTCCTCCGCCATTGCCGTCTTCAGCCTTCTGAAGCCTGTCAGCACCGCTGCGCCACAGGAGCCTTCCGAGGAAGCCCTCGGCCGCGCCGTCGCGATCGTCGAGCGGCAGGACCTGTCGGAAGCCAATCTCGTGCGCATGCGCGACAAGCGTCTCATGTTCTCCGACGGCAACGACGCCTTCATCATGTATGGCGTGCAGGGTCGCTCCTGGATCTCTCTCTTCGGTCCGATAGGCGCGCCTGAAGCCTTTCCGGAACTCGTCTGGCGCTTCGTGGAAGCGGCCCGCGCCGCCGGTTGCCGTGCGGTCATCTACCAGGCGGCCCCTTCTCTGCTTGGACCCTGCGCGGATGCGGGCTTGCGCGCCCTCAAGCTTGGCGAGCTGTCGATCGTCAATCTCTCGACATTCGACCTCAAGGGCGGACGCTGGGCGAACCTCCGGCAGGCAGCCGCCAAGGCTTCGCGCGAAGGCATAGACTTCTCGGTCGTGCCGCCGGCCGAGGTCCCGGCGATCATGGAGGAACTGGCAGCCGTCTCCGACGCCTGGCTTGAACAGCACAAGGCGCGAGAGAAGGGCTTTTCCCTCGGCACCTTCGAGCATCGCTACGTCCTCTCCCAATCCGTGGCCGTTCTTCGCAAGGACGGCCATATCGTGGCCTTCGCGACCATTCTGTCGACGGAAACGAGGCAGGAGGCTTCCGTCGACCTCATGCGCTTCACGCCCGACGCTCCAAAGGCGGCAATGGACGTGCTGTTCGTGCGCGTCATGGAGCATCTGCGCGATGCGGGCTTCCGGCGCTTCAATCTCGGCATGGCGCCGCTCGCGGGAATGTCGAAACGGGCTGCCGCTTCGGTCTGGGATCAGATCGGCGGGGCTATTTTCGAGCACGGCGAACGCTTCTACAATTTCAAAGGCGTGCGGGCCTTCAAGTCCAAGTTCCATCCGGTGTGGGAGCCTCGCTATCTCGTGGTCTCGGGCGCCATCAGTCCGATCGTGGCAGTGATGGATGCCACCTTGCTGATAGGCGGCGGCATTCGCGGAGTGGTGGGCAAATGAAGCGCGTTCGGTCCATCCTGCTCGTGTGCGGGGCGGTTTTCGCGACGATCGCGTTGGCGAACGCGGCCCAGGTCGATATCGCCAAGCTCGATACGGGCCTCATCCCGTCGCCCCGCATCCAGTTGCCTGACGGCAAGATGTCGGCAGCCGTGGTGCTGATCTCCGATGCCGCAGGCTGGGGCGCCGAAGAGGAAAACGAGACGAAGGCGCTTCTCTCGCAGGGCGCCGCCATCATCGGCATAGACTTTCCCAGCTATCTGGCGTCCCTCGCCAAGGCCGACGACGACTGCCTCTATCTCGTCTCGGATATCGAGTCGCTGAGCCAGCAGGTGCAGCGCACGGCCGGCAACAGCGCCTACAGGCTTCCCATCGTGGCCGGGAGGGGAGAAGGCGGCGCGCTCGCCCTTGCCATCGCATCGCAGACTCCCGCCGCCACCATCGGCGAAACGGTCGCCGTCGATCCCCTGCCCGGCATTCCGCTCGGAAAGGAGCTCTGCACCACCGCCTCCAAGCAGAAGGCTGGAAGCCGCATGCTTTACGGGCTCCAGGACGAGGCCCTCCCAGATGCGGTCACCATCGTTTTCACCTCGAGCGGCGTTCAAGCGAGCCGCGACCATGCGCAGTCGCTGAAGAAGGCGCATGACGGCATCGACATCCGAAGCTCAGGGGATGATGCCGCGGCCGCCCTCTCGGAAACGCTTGCGGAACGGGTCGAGGCCGTCTCGGGCATGGAAGACCCGCTCGGCCTGCCGATCGATGTGCTGGAGGCCAAGCCTGCCCTCGACACCATGGCCGTCATCTATTCCGGCGACGGCGGCTGGCGCGACCTCGACAAGGAGATCGGGAGCTATCTGCAGTCGCAGGGCATTCCGGTCATCGGCGTCGATTCGCTCCGTTACTTTTGGTCGGAACGCAAGCCGCAGGAGACGGCGGACGATCTCGCGCGCATCATCGCCTACTACCGCAAGGCCTGGAACGTGCGGCGCGTCCTGCTTGTCGGATACTCGTTCGGCGCCGATATCCTGCCTGCAACTTTCAACAGGCTGCAGGCAGCCGAAAAGGCAAGCGTCGCGCAGATTTCGCTCCTGGCGCTCTCCAGACAGGTCGACTACGTGATTTCGGTGACGGGCTGGCTCGGCGTCGCCGGAGCCGGCAAGGGCGGCGACACGGTCGAGGACCTGAAGAAGGTCGATCCGAAGCTCGTGCAGTGCGCTTACGGCAAGGATGAGGACGAGGATCCCTGTCCGACGCTCAAGGCAAGCGGCGTCGAGGTGCTTCCCGTGGACGGCGGGCATCACTTCGACGGCGACTATGAGGCGCTCGCGAAGAAGATCATCGCCGGGCTGAAGATGCGGCTCGCCCGCTAGGATCCACCTCAGCGAGCTAAAATTCCCCCTTTGAACGGTCTCCTTAATTCGCTAAATGTTCTCCCTCATTGAGGGACCGAATCGCGGAATGGCCTTCACTTTTATCCACACGGCGGACTGGCAGATCGGCAAGCGTTTCGGCCGTTTTCCGGCCGAGCGCGCGGCGCTTCTCGGCCAGGCGCGCCTCGAGGCAGTCGACCGGCTGGCGCAGGCCGCGCGCGGGCACGGCATCGCCCACATCCTCGTGGCCGGCGATGTCTTCGATACCGCAAGCCCCGAGCCGCAGACGCGTCGTCGCCTGTTCGAGCGGCTGAAGCAGCATGGCGACGTCCGCTGGCACCTGCTGCCCGGCAACCACGATCCCGCCCAGGCTGGCGGGCTTTGGGATTGCTGCCACGCCGAAGGCACTCCACCGAACGTCGTCCTGCATTGCGAGGCGGGTCCTGTCGAGATCGAGACGGGCGTCTGGCTGCTTCCCTCGCCTCTTGCCGCGAGCAACGCTGCGGAGGATCCCGCCGCCTGGATGGCGGAAGCTGCAACGCCCGAAGGCGCCCTCCGCATCGGGCTCGCCCATGGGAGCGCGGCGGGCTTCGGCGGCGAAAGCCCGAGATCCATCGATCCTGCCGTCGCGGAGCGTGCCGGCCTCGCCTACCTGGCGCTCGGCGACTGGCATGGCCTGAAAAAGGTCGGCGCCCGAGCATGGTACAGCGGCACGCCGGAGCCCGACCGGTTCAAGGACAACGATCCGGGCTTCGCGCTCTGCGTGACGCTGGAGACTGCGCACGCCGCGCCGACCGTCGTGCCGGTTCGGACCGGCCGCTACCGCTGGGCCACGCAAACGATGCGTCTCGCGGCCGCGGAGGAATTCGGGGTGCTGGAGCCTGGCATCCGAGGCCTCTGCTCCGATCCGGGCAACCTGCTGCTGTCGCTCGAGGTCTCGGGCCTCGTCTCGCTCTCTGACAGGGCGTGCATCGCCCAGCGTCTGGAACAGCTCGGCGCCGCCCTCTTCCATCTCGAGACGGAACTGGACAGGCTGGAGGTCCGGCCCGTTGTGGACGACCTCGACCGCATCGACCGCGCAGGCGAGCTGCGGGCGGCGGCGGAACGGCTGGCATCCATGTCCGGCGACACGGCCGGCGTGGAGTCGGCTGTCGCAAGGGGCGCGCTGGCCCGCCTCTATGCCTGGACCGCAGGTGCCAGACTATGAAGGTGCGCGCCAT
>JBFXDI010000168.1:0-7692 GCA_050181295.1 Parvibaculaceae bacterium
GATGCCGACCGACATCCGGAAGATGCCGCCCCCTGCATAGTCGCGGTAGTGCGCCTCCGCGTCCCGTTCCAGCCGGAACGTCGATTTCATCAGCGCGTCCGTCGAGATCCAGTAGACGAGGCTCCGATGATGCCCGAGCGACACCGCGTAGTGGACGACGGCGAGGCGCTCCACCATCCTTCTAGCGATCTCGGTTCCGTCCTCCTTGGGCTCGAAGGTCAGCATGCCCGAGAAGTTCCGCATCTGGCGCTTGGCCAGCCCGTGCTGGGGATGGGAGGGAAGCCCCGGATAGTGGACCCGCGCCACCTTGGGATGCCGCTCCAGGAATGCTGCGACCTTGAGGGCCGATTCCTCGTGCGCCCGCATGCGGATGGGAAGCGTCGCCGCGCCGCGCAGGATCATCCAGGCGTTGAAGGGCGAAAGCACGCCGCCGTAATGGACGGTCGCCTCGAGGTTGAGCGCATCGAGATCCGCCTTGCGTCCGAGCACCGCCCCGCCCATGGCATCGCCGTGGCCGCCTATGTACTTGGTGAGCGAATGAACGACGAAGTCCGCGCCGAGCGCGAGCGGCCGGGTCGCGACCGGCGTGGCGAAGGTGGAATCGACCACCACGTCCCGCACAGCTTTCTCCCGCGCCAGCGCCGAAAGCGCCTCGATGTCGGAAAGCCGCATGATCGGATTGGCCGGGGTCTCGATCCACAGCATCTTCGTCTCCGGCCGCAGCGCTTTCGCGACGGCTGCCGGGTCGGAGGTGTCGACCGGCGAGACGGCAATTCCCCAGCGCGGCAAGGAGTCGCGGACGAGCTCGGCGGTCCCGACATAGTTCGTATCCGAGATGACAAGATGGTCACCTTGCGACAACCGGCCCGCGAGGAGCGCGTGCGAGGCCGCCATCCCCGAGGCGAAGCACTGGCAGGATTCCGCGCCTTCCAGGGCCGCGAGCTTGTCCTCGAGCTGCTTGACCGTGGGATTGGAGAGCCGCGCATAGACGAAACCCTCGTAGCCGGCGCGGTTGCGCGCTGAAAAGCCCGTGACTTCCGAGGGCGCGAAGGTGGCCGACATGACGAGATTGGGCGAGGAGGCGCGGGTGGTGGGATCGATCCCCTCTCCGGCATGGACGGCGAGGGTCTGGAAGCTCCAGTTGCTGGTTTCGCTCAAGGACGATGTTCTCGCTATGTTTGAGGGCAGGGCAGAGAATGCGACGTTGGCGTGTGCCGGGGCATTGAGGTGACGTGGAAGAACTTGCCCCAATTCCTCCATATATCAATCCGATGCAGATGGCGCGGCCGGACTGGCCGGACCGGTCCCGGCCGGATTTGCCAAACCAGCCGCAGTCAGGCAACAGGTACCCGATCCCCATGGTCCGGCGACGTCGATTCCCGCCAGCCGGCCTTTCAGCTTGTCCCCAGGGAGCATAGCGTCGCAGTGAACCTCTCCGCTTGGTCCATCAACCGTCCCTGGGTGCCGATCCTCCTTTTCGCGTGCTTCCTGGTCGCGGGCGTCTTCGGCTTCCTGCGCATGGATGTGACGCGCTATCCCGACGTCGACATTCCCGTCGTCACCGTGACGCTCGTCAATCCGGGCGTGCGCGCCACCGCCATGGAGGAGCAGGTGGCGGTGCCGATGGAGCGCGCCTTCGACGCGATCCGGGACGTGCGCCACATCTACACGACCGTCGGGCAGGGTTTCGTCGCCCTCACGGCGCAGTTCTCTGTCGACACCGAGACCGGCGATGCCGTCGACGCCGTAAAGGCGGCGCTCGCCGAGATGAAGCCGTCGCTGCCCCAGACGCTCGAGGAGCCGAAGATCAAGCTGGCCGACGTCACCGGACCTGCCAGCCTCATCTACACGGTGACGTCCGCGACGCTCACCCAGGACCAGATCGTCACGCTGGTCGAGGACGAGATCATCCCGGCGCTGGAGGCGCTCCCCGCCGTCAGCGACGTTGAGCGCAGCGGCGGCCCCAACCACCAGATCAGTGTCGGCATCGACCCCCGCAAGCTTTCGGAATCGGGCGTGGCGCCCCTCGATGTCGCCCGCAAGATCAAGGAGGTTTCGGAAGCTCAGGGAACGCCGAGGAGCTCCGAGCCCGCGGCCATCGCGACTACGCTTTCGGACGTCACCCTCAAGAGCCCCGACGGTCCGGAGGTGCCTCTCAAGTCCGTGGCGACCGTCGAGCCGGTCATGGCGCCCGCCACCTCCTTCGCGCTCGCCGGCGGCGAGCAGGTGATCGCCTTCTCGGTCCACAACAAGCGCGGCGTGAGCGATGTCCGCACCGCCGACGAGGTCGCCGAGAAGCTGGCCGAGATCTCGGGCAAGCATCCCGATGTGAAGGTCTCCGAGGCCGATAGTTCCGTGCCCTACACGCTCGGCAACTATGAATCGGCGCTTCATACCCTCTATGAGGGGGCGCTTCTCACCATAGCCGTCGTATTCCTGTTCCTGCGTTCGATCCGCGCCACGCTGATTGCCGCCGTGGCGCTGCCCCTCTCCATCATCCCGGCCTTCTGGGCGCTCGATGTCATGGGCTTCTCGCTCAATCTGGTGAGCCTGCTCGGCATCACGGTGGTGACGGGCATCCTGGTGGACGATGCCATCGTGGCGATCGAGAACATCGTGCGCCACATGCACATGGGCAAATCCGTGCGCCAGGCGGCGATGGAGGGCTCGAGGGAGATCAGCCTGACGATCATCGCCATCAGCCTCACCATCGTCGCGGTCTTCGTGCCGGTGAGCTTCATGGGCGGCATCGCCGGACGCTATTTCCAGCAGTTCGGCATGACCGTCGCGATCACGGTGATCGTGTCGCTGCTCGTTGCCCTGTCGCTGACACCGATGATGTCAGCCTATTTCCTGAAGAGCGAGGCGAAGCAGGTCGAGCATGAGGGGCCCGTGCTGAGGGCCTATCTGAGGCTCCTGCAATGGTCTCTCGGGCACCGCTTCGTGACCGTCCTCATCGGCTTCGTGGTCTTCGGGATCTCCATCTGGTCGACGCAGCTCCTCCCCTCGGGCTTCCTGCCGGCGGAGGACACCTCGCGCGCCCTGATGACGGTCGAGCTGCCCGAGGCTTCCAAGCTCGAGGACTCCCAGAAGATCGCCGAAGGGGTCATCGCCGACCTCAAGAAGCGGCCTGAGGTCAAGAGCGTCTTCGCGCGGGGCGGCGGTCAGGATGCCGCCGCCGATCCGCGCCGCATCGATTTCGTGATCAACCTCGTGCCGCGCGACCAGCGCGCGCTGTCGCAGGAGCAGATCATCTCCAGCATCAACAGCGAGCTCGACAAGCGCAGCGACTTCGAGGCCTGGTTCGTCAACGAGACGACGGGCCAGCGCGACATGCGGCTGGTGGTCAGGGGTGACGATGTGGAGAAGGTGTCCGCCGCCGCCAATGCGATCGCCGAGGAAGCGAAGGAGGACGTGACGCTCCTCCGCAACATCCGCACCACTGCGCCGCCCGAGCGCCAGGATCTTTCCATCACCATGGACGATGCCGCCGCCGAGCGTCGCGGCGTCACCACGGCCGAGGTCTTCGAGACCATCCGCATTGCCGCCATCGGCGACGACAGCACCTCGATTGCCCGCGCCAATGGCGAGCCGCCCATCCCCGTGCGGGTCCACATCGTGGCGCCGGAGGGCATGGAGGGCGAGACCAACCGGCGCGATGTGTCGAAGCTCGGCGAGCTCTGGATCAACGGCAGCAACGGGCGCACGACCCGCCTCTTCCAGGTCGCGGAGATCGGTGTCAAGGAAGGTCCCGTCACCATAGACCGGCGCGACGGCAAGAAGGTCGTGACCATCGAGGCCGACCTGGCCGAGGGCGCGTCCCTCGGCACTGCCGTCGATCACCTGAAGGCGCTTCCCGCGGCGCGGAACCTCCCCGCCGGCGTCGAGGTCGAGGAGGCGGGCGACGCCGAGACGATGCGCGAGACCTTCAAGAGCTTCGGCGTCGCCATGGGGCTCGGCATCGCGGCCGTGCTCACCATCCTGGTGCTGCTCTTCCGCAGCATCCTGCAGCCCATCACCATTCTCGCATCGCTGCCTCTGTCGGTGGGCGGTGCCATCCTGGCGCTCCTGCTCTTCAACCTGCCGATGGACATGCCCGTCATCATCGGCTTCCTCATGCTCATGGGCATCGTGACCAAGAACGCCATCATGCTGGTCGACTTCGCGATCGACGCCCGCGAGCGCGGCATGGAGCGTTCGGAGGCGGTGATCGACGCCGGCCGCAAGCGCGCCCGGCCCATCATCATGACGACGGTCGCTATGGTCGCAGGCATGGTCCCGAGCGCCCTGGGCTTCGGAGCGGGAGGCGAGTTCCGCTCCCCCATGGCCATTGCGGTCATCGGCGGCCTCATCATGTCGACGCTCCTGTCGCTGGTCTTCGTGCCGGCGCTCTATACGGTCATGGACAGCTTCGGGAGCTGGCTGAAGAGCCTTTTCAGGCGCACCGCCAGGCCGCTGGCCTGAGCTGCAATGGCGGAATACCTGACCTTCGGGAAGAAGGAAGCCATGACTTCGCCGCCTTTGCCGGCAAAACTTTTCCGCGACAGCCGGGCACTTGACGCGTTGCAGCATCCCGCATAACCCTGACCGGAAAGGTCGGAAATCCGGCCGCAAGATTTTAAGGACCATCGAACTTGGCAGTCCCGCTGATCCAGCAGGCGCGCGTCGGCGCCTACATCATCAAGCAGAAGCTCAAGGGCAACCGGCATTATCCGCTGGTGCTGATGCTCGAGCCTCTGTTCCGCTGCAACCTGGCGTGCCCCGGTTGCGGCAAGATCGACTATCCGAAGCAGATCCTGGATCGCCGGCTTTCCGTCGAGGACTGCCTCCAGGCGGTGGACGAGTGCGGCGCTCCGATCGTCTCGATCCCCGGCGGCGAGCCCCTGATCCACAAGGAGATCGACAAGATCGTCGAGGGCATCGTCGCCCGCAAGAAGTTCGTCTACCTTTGCACCAACGCCCTTCTTCTCATGAAGAAGATGGACCTCTTCAAGCCCTCGCCCTATCTCACCTTCTCCATCCATCTCGATGGCTTGAAGGAGGAGCACGATCATGCGGTGGCGCAGGACGGCGTCTTCGACCGCGCCGTCGAGGCGATCCGCGAGGCGGTGAAGCGCGGCTTCCGCGTGACGGTCAATTGCACGCTCTTCAACAACGCCTCTGCCGAGCGGGCGGCGGAATTCTTCGACTATGTCATGTCGCTCGGCGTCGAGGGCATAACGGTGTCGCCGGGCTATGCCTATGAGCGCGCGCCCGAGCAGACCCACTTCCTCAACCGCAAGCAGACCAAGAACCTCTTCCGCGACGTCTTCCGAAAGGGCAGGGAGAATGGACGCAAGTGGGTCTTCAACCAGTCCACCCTCTATCTCGACTTCCTCGCCGGCAATCAGAAGTACAATTGCACGCCCTGGGGCAATCCCACGCGCAACATCTTCGGCTGGCAGAAGCCCTGCTACCTGGTCGGCGAAGGCTATGCCGGAAGCTTCAGGGAGCTGATGGAGTCGACCGACTGGGACGCCTACGGCACAGGCAAGTACGAGAAGTGCGCCAACTGCATGGTGCATTGCGGCTTCGAGCCGACGGCCGTCAACGACACGGTCGCGAGCCCCTTCAAGGCGCTCAAGGTCTTCCTGCGCGGCATCGAGACCGAGCGCGAGATGGCCCCGGAGATCGATCTGTCGAAGCAGCGTCCGGCCGAGTACGTGTTCGAGAAGCAGGTGGGCAAGTTCCTGGCCGAGACACATGGCCAGGAGCCCAGGAAGGTCCGCAAGGCCGCCAACGCTTCGTAGATTCCGTGGTTCAATGTCGTTCCGGAAGCCGCGAAGCGGCCGCCCGGGAATGTGAAAATCGTCATGGCCGGCCCTGAGCCGGCCATCCTTTTTTGCTCGGTGGTGTCCAAAGGATGGCCGGAGAAAACCGAGATGATGAAACTCTATGGATTCGGTCCGATGCGCTCGCTCCGTGCCCTTTGGGCCCTTCAGGAGCTCGATGCGGAATTCGAGTTTGTGCCCGTCAACGTCATGGCCGGCGAAGCCCAGCACCCCGACTTCCTGCGCCTCAATCCCGCCGGAAAAATTCCGGTGCTGGTTGACGGTGACCTCGTGCTCACGGAATCCGCCGCGATCGTCATGTACTTGGCGGAGAAATATGCTGCCAAGGGGCTCATGCCTGCCGAGTTGGCGGAGCGGGCGCAGGCGTATCGCTGGTCCCTGTTCGCGGTCACCGAGCTTGAGCAGCCGCTGTGGCGGATAGCCAAGCACACCATGCTGTATTCCGAAGAGCAGCGTCTGCCCGAGGATATTGCTCTCGCCAGGGAGGAGTTTGTGGCGATGGCGGCAGTTCTGGACCGTCACATGGAAGGACGGAGGTTCGTCGTCGGCGACAGCATGAGCATCGCGGATTGCATCACCGCCTATGTCGTGGACTGGGGCGATGAAATCGAACTGATCGACGGCTGCCCAAATCTCAAGGCATACCTTGAGCGGATGTACGCGCGTCCCAAAGCGCCGCCGCGGATCGGCGAAGCCTTTGCAAGCCTCCAGTCCGTCGCCTGATGGAAATGTAGGGGCCTGCGCATCCGTGGGCGGCAGGCTGTGAGCTAGAGCAGCCCGAAGCCCGGACCGGCCAGCCGGCAGGCGTCTGCCAGCGAGCGGTCGGCGGCGCCTGCGCCACGTGCCAGCGTCATCAGCGCCCCGATCTGCGCCGGCTGCCTGAGGAGCGGCAGCGCGACGCGCCATGGCCGAGAGCGGCCATGCCTGTCCACGGCGGCCGCCGCGGCGCTCGGCACCCAGTGATGCGCCTCGTCCACGATGGCCCTGAGTGCGATGAACGGCAGGCCATGCCGCGCGGCGACCCTGGCCACGGCTGCGCTCTCCATGTCCACGGCGAGCGCGTTGAACCGCGTCGCCAGCCGCCGCTTCTCCGCCGGAGAATCCGCGACCTGCCCGAGCGACAGGAAGCTTCCCACCGTCACGCCTGCGCGGCTCGCGAGCGAGCGCTCGAGCTCGCCGCGCCAGTCCGCGTCCGAGGAGAATAGCTCGCCGTCCTCGGTCTGCACCTGATCGGCGATGATGATGGTGCCGCGCCTGAGCCCGCTCCGGATGGCGCCTGCATAGCCGAAGCTCATGAGCCCGCAGACGCCGCCCGCCGCCAGTCCTTCCGCCGCGCCTTCCGCGGCGGCCTGGCCCATTCCGGAGACCGTCACGCTCGGAACGAGGCCGGCCCAGGAGCGCATGACCTTGCGGAGGATGGCGCGCTCCGCCTCGACCGCGACCACGATCCCCACCGGCCGCGAGATGGCCGCTGAGGGAACCGGAGCCTGCCGGTCGGCGTCCATGCCGCTCACATGCCCCAGGCCACGCGGCGCGAGTTGCCGCGCTTGAGGGACGCGTAGCGCCCGAGCGCCCAGGTCGGGAAGTAGGCGCTGTAGCCGTGATAGCGCAGGTAGAAGACGCGCGGGAAACCCACCGCCGTGTACCAGGGCTCGTCCCAGCGGGCGCCCTTGCGCGGGGCGTTCGAGATGTAGCGGATGCCCCGAGCCGTGGTTTCGCTGTCCGCCTCGCCCGCCGCCATGAGGCCGAGCACCGCCCATGCGGTCTGGGAGGGGGTCGATTCCTTGACCTCCGCCTTTCTGCCGGTCCAGTAGCTCGCACCGTCCTCGCCCCAGCCGCCGTCCGTCTGCTGACGGCCTTT
>JBFXDI010000169.1:0-7620 GCA_050181295.1 Parvibaculaceae bacterium
GACCGTTCCGGGCGGCGCGCCTCTATGAGGAAGGCGAGCAGCAGCGCCGCCACGGCCATGCTCATGGCGACGGCTTGGGCCGCGTAAAGCGAGATGCCGTAGAGCAGGCCGCCAAGCACCGGCCCCACGATGACGGTGAGCTGCCAGGTGGCGGAGGAGCAGGCGGAGGCGGCCGAAAACTGCTCGCGCGGCACGAGCGTTGGGGCGAGCGCCGCGGCGGCGGGCCAGTAGAAGGCGCGCGTCGCGGCCAGAAGCGCCACCAGGGCGAGTATGAGGGAGAAGCCAGCCTCCGTGGCCTCGAGCACCGTGAACAAAGCCAGCATGAGGACAAGGTCCACGGCGACGCAGGCCGCCATGATGCGGTGACGCGGATAGCGATCCGCTGCGGTCCCGGCGATGATGGCGAGTGCCGCGGACGGCAGGAACTGCACAAGGCCGATCAGGCCGAGATTGAGCGCGCTCTTGGTGGTCGCATAGACATGCCAGCCGAGCGACACGGTCACGATTTCGAGGCCGAGCGCGAACAACGCCGTCGCCAGCACATAGAGGCGGAAATTCCGGTTCCGGAGCACCGTCAAGGCGTTGGGGTGGGTCAATGCCATGTCAGGCGCGCCGGAACGGATTGATGGCGATGCCGGCGGCCGTCAGCAGCAGCGCCGCTCCGAAAACCTCCCGAAGTCCAAGCGGCTCGCCATAGGTGACGTAGCCGAGGAGCAGCGCCACAACGGGCGCGATGAAGGCGTAGAGGCCGGCGCGCGGCGCGCCCCAGTCGCGCACCAGCCGCAGGTAGATGGTGTAGGCGACGATGGTGCCGAGGAAGACGAGGAAGCCCATGGCGGCGAGCGGGGCAGGAGCGAGGAGGGCGCGAAGCTGCGACATGGTCGGCGGCTCGACCAGGAAGGCCAGCGCGAAGAGCCCTGCAGCGCCGACGATGGCGTGCGCGGCCGTGAGCTGCAACGGCGTGAAGGTGGCGAGCAGCGGACGCGAGAAGATCGATCCGACGCAATAACTGAAGGTCGCTACGACGATGGCAAGCGCTCCCCAGAGCTCCATCACATGGCCCGACATGTCCGCCTTGCCCCAGAGCAGCACCAGAAGGCCGCCGCAGCCGAGGAGCAGCGCCAGGCCGTGGCGCCAGGTAGGTGCTTCCTCGCCGAAGACGATGGCTAGGCCGTAGAGGAAGATCACCACCAGTGGCAGGTTGATGAGGCCCGCCATGCCCGAAGGCACGTGCCCGACGCCCCAGAAAAGGAGGCCCGAGGCGAACGCATTGACCAGCAGCCCCGTCAGCACGACGCGGGTGATCCAGGTTCCCGCGAAAGCCTTCAGCACTCCGCGCGTCATGCATGCGAGGAGGAGGCCGACGATCAGATAGCGGACGGCGCTCACGAAGACCGGCGGCGCGGCGGTGACGGCCGTCTTGATGGCGATCCAGGAGGTTCCCCAGAGCGCAGCCATGAGAAGGAAGAGAACGAGGTTCGTTCCCCCGTAGCGGGAAGGGCTTGGCATCAGGCGTTCACTACGGGGCTACAAGAAAGGCCTTCGGGCCGGGATGCGCCCGGCCCGAAGGACAGGCAGGCTATTTCGCCGCCTGGATCTCCGAGACGGCCTTGGCATAGGTCTTCTGGGTCTCGCCGAGATCCCGCAGCGCCTCGTACTTCACGAGGTCGGCGGGCGACATGGAGAGGTTCGGATACTGCTCGTAGAGGCCCTTGTCGAGGGCTTCCATGGCGGCCTTGTTGGGCACCTTGTAGAGGATGTTGGAGGCGACCCAGGTGCCGACCTCCGGACGCAGCACGTAGTCGATGAACTTCTGCGCCGCCTCCTGGTTGCCCGACTTCATCACCACCATGGTGTCGACCCAGAGGTCCGATCCCTCCTTCGGCACCACGTACTTGATGTCCTTGTTCTCGGTGATGCCGTAGTTGCACCAGCCGTCCCAGGCCTGCACGAGCACGGCCTCGCCGGAGACGAGCTTGGAATAGAAGGTCGTGTCGTCGTAGGCCAGCAGCCCCTTCTTGGCCTCTATGAGCAGGGCCTTGGCGGCCTCGATCTTAGCTGCGTCCGTCTCGTTCACCGAGGCTCCGGTTGCCAGCAGGCCAGCGCCCATGAGCCAGCGGTCGGTCGCGAGCATGGTGATCTTGCCCCGCACACCGTCGGCGGGTTTGAGAAGGTCCATCCAGCTCTGCGGCGCGGCCTTCACGATGTCGGAGCGGTAGCAGAGGCCCGTCGTGCCCCAGGCATAGGGCACCGAGATCTTGTTGCCGGGATCGTGGGCGAGGTTCGTCGCCTCCGGATAGAGGTTGGAGAGATTGGGGATCTTCGCGTGGTCGAGCTCGGCGGCGAGGCCGAGCTTGCTCAAAGCTTCCGCGAAGGGCGCGGAAACGAACACGACGTCGAAGCCCTTGCCGCCGGAGGCCACGAGCTTGCCCATGATCTCCTCGTTGGTGGCATGGACCGAGGCCTCCGCCTCGATGCCCGTGTCGCGCTTGAAGTTCTCCAGTAGGTCCTTCGGCATGTAGCCGTCCCAGTTGGAGATGACGATCTTCTCGGCCATGGCGTCACCCGCGAAGGCGATGGCGAGCGCCATTGCGCAGCCCAGAACTCTCAAGTACTTCATCGATGCCCTCCCTTGGCCTCTAGCGGCGGTTCCGCAACCTTGGGGATCATAGCCTCACTCCCACCCCCGGCCACAAGGGGGCGGTTCCGACATCGCTTACCATGCGCCTCTACGAGCCCTCGGCCTATGATTTCTCCCGCCCGGTGGACAGCCACTGGGAGGCAACGGCCGGGCCCTTGGGATTTGCGCCCGAGGCGCTGTCGGGCGGCACGATCGCGGACGTGGCCATCATCGGGGGCGGCTATACGGGACTGCATGCGGCCCTGCGGCTGACGCGCGACTTCGGCATGGACACCGTGGTGCTGGAGGCAGGCCATATCGGCTGGGGCGCGTCGGGCCGCAACGGCGGCTTCTGCTGCCTCGGCTCCTCGAAGCTCTCGCCCGCGGAGACGATCGCGAAGTTTGGACTGGACGCCGCGCGAAGCTTCCACGACGCGCAGCGCCAGGCGGTCGAGCACGTGGAAGCATTCCTTGCCGAGCACGGCATCGACGCCGACCGCACCGATCACGGCGAGCTACAGCTCGCCCACAAGCCGAACCGGATACGGGAGCTGAAGGAAGAGCAGGCGTTCCTGAAAGCCACGTTCGGCGTCCGCCATCGCTTTCTCGATCGTGAGGAGCTCGCGGCTCGGGGGACGGCCGGGCCGCTCTTCCATGCCGGGCTGCTCGGACCCCTGGGCTTCGGCCTGCATCCGCTGAAATATCTGCGCGGGCTTGCGCGCGTCGCGCATGGCGCGGGCGTGCGCCTCCTTCCGGGGAGCGCCGTCACGGGATGGTGCGAGGAGGCGGGCCTGCATGTGCTTTCCACGCCGCAGGGCGACGTGCGAGCGAAGCATGTGCTCGTGGCGACCAACGGCTTCACCGATGAGGCCATTCCTCCCGAGCTCTCCGGAACGCTTCTGCCGGCGTTATCCACCATCATCGTCACGCGCCGCCTGACAGACGCCGAAAGGGCCGCCCAGGGCTGGACCAGCACGCTCGTGTCCTACGACACGCGGAACCTCCTGCACTATTTTCGGCTCCTGCCCTCCGGCCACTTCCTGTTCGGGGGCAGGGGCGGGACGAGCGCGACGCCGGAGGCGCTCGCCGCGTTCGCGAGGCGACTGAGATCCACTTTCGAGGCCATGTTCCCGGCCTGGGCGCATATCGAGACCGAGCACCGCTGGTCCGGCCTCGTCTGCCTCACCCTCGGGCGCACGCCCTATGCCGGTCCCATTCCAGGCCGGGAGAGGTCGTGGCTGTCGGCCGCCTATCACGGCAACGGCGTCGCCATGGCAAGCCATGCGGGAGCCCGCATGGCCGATCTCATTGCCGGGCGGCTGACATACGAGCAGGCGTTTCCAGCCGTCATGCGCGTCCCGCCGGCGCGCTTTCCCTTGCCAGGCTTGCGGCGCGCCTTGCTCCGGGCCGTTTACCTGGGTTTCGGGCTCAGGGACGAGTGGCTCTAGCGGGTCGATCCCACTGTGGCGGATGCGCAACGCTTGGGCGAATTCTGCTTGCCGGACCCCGTTTGCGCATTGATCGCGGGCAAGGAATCGCCGTTAATGGGCTCAGCCAAGTTCCTGGCGCTGGCGAGACATCGCTGCGGGGTTAAGCCGCCGGGAATTGAGTGGCTCTCAATCATTTTGAGACTCATGCGGTCTGCGAAATGAGGGGAATAGGGGGCGCCGGGGGGCACCTCCCTGAAAGGTCCGGTGTGCGCACACCGGACCTTTTTACATTCCGGGGAGCCGCGCTATCCTCCGCGGATCCATCTCCCCTGTGCTGAGGATCCCCATGGCCAAGTAGAAATCCGCAAGGCGGAAGGCGAAAGCCTCCGCCGACATCTGGTCGCTCGACCACGACGCGCTGCCGGCGGCTGTCGAGAAAATGGCGTTCCCGCACGGCGACTACGCCTACGACGAACCGATCGAGGACAAGAGCTACGACAAGCAGCTCAAGGCGCTGCAGATCGAGCTCGTGAAGCTGCAGGCCTGGGTGAAGGCCAAGGGCGAGCGGGTGGTCTGCCTCTTCGAGGGCCGAGATACGGCCGGCAAGGGAGGCACGATCCAGCGCATCACCGCCGAGATCAATCCGCGCCAGGCGCATGTGGTGGCGCTCGACAAGCCGACCGATGTCGAGCTCGGCCAATGGTACTTCCAGCGCTACGTCGCCCACTTGCCGCACCGGGGCAACATGGCCCTCTTCGACCGCTCCTGGTACAACCGTCCGGGCGTCGAGCGCGTCATGGGCTTCTGCACCGAGGCGCAGGTTAGACAGTTCTTCCGCGAGCTGCCCGAGTTCGAGGGCATGCTGGTTCGCGACGGCATCCGCCTCTTCAAGTTCTGGCTGACGGTCAGCCGCGCCGAGCAGCTCAAGCGCTTCTACAAGCGCAAGACCGATCCCCTGAAGACCTGGAAGCTTTCGCCCGTTGACGTGAAGGCAGTGTCCAAGTGGGACGAGTACACGGCTGCCATAGCGGACCTTCTGGAGAAGACGGACACCAGGGAAGCGCCCTGGACGGTGGTCGACGCCAACGAGCAGAAGCGCGCGCGGCTCGAATGCATGCGGGTGGTGCTCGGCGCCTTCGACTATGACGGCAAGGAGAAGACCGTCGTTGGCAAGCCGGATCCGAAGCTCGTCCTCACGGCCAGGCAGTTTCTGAAACGATAGGTTCGAGACCTGCTATGTCCGAAATCGCGCGAGTGGCCGTCGCCGCACGCGCGTGTGTTCGACGACCGTGAAAAAGCCGAGAAAGTCCTCACCAAAGCTGTCGATGGCAAATCTGAGACGTTCCCACTTCAGCTGCCGCCGCCCGGGCGGGACGCGCAGTAAAACTATAGCGGGACTGTCGATGCGGCTTCGAAATGCGAATTCCCCAAAGTCCTTGTCTTCGGTGAGAAGAATGCGTTGCTCTCTGCTGGCTCTGTCGAGGACGGCGTCGTCCGTTTCTCCGGCCGCTTCCTCAGCCACGTAGACGACATCGTGCCCCGCTTGTCGAAGTAAGGTTACGATTGCTGAATCGACGCATTCGTCGGCGAGCCACCTCAAGGCGGATCATCCGAACAAAACTTCTTCATCCGCGAGGTAGTCGGCTGCGAAAGCTTGGGCAGCCTTTATATCGTCCGCCGTCAAACGGGGGTGGTCCGACAGAATGGTTTCGGGAGAAATCCCGGCGCCGAGCTTACGCAGGATGATCTCCACGGGCACTCTCGTTCCGCGGACGACGGGCTTTCCGCCCATGATCTTCGGATCGATCACTATTCGTTCGTGTGCCATTCTGGCCTCCGCCAGCATCCTCTCGACTGCCCTAGTAGCCCAACATGGAGCCAAGAAAAAGGCCGGAGCGGGTCCGGCCTTTTTTCTTCGTTACTGGGCGTCTGCCGTTTTGGTGCGCTCGGCCATGAAGCGGTCGAACTCCTCCTTGTCGCGGGCCTCGCGGAGCCTCTTCACGAAGGCCGCGAACTCGGCCCGCTCCTCCTCGAGCCGCCGCAGCGTCTCGGCGCGGTAGGCGTCGAAGGCGGCATTCCCGGAACTGCCCCGCAGACCGCCGTGCATCGGCGTGGCGACGCCGCGGAACCAGCTCACGGCATCGGAGGCGAGCTTGTCGACGCTGCCACCCCAGAAGACATAGGCAAGGACGGCGAGGCCGACGGGCCACCAGGCTATGAAGCCCAGGACGATCGCGGCGACGCTCAGAGGCGTCCAGCGGCCGGGGCGGCAGGCGATTGCGGTCATCGAGAATTCCCTCCGCGGTTGAACTGACGACATCCCCGGATATGGGTTGCGTTTCCGGCGCTTCAAGAAAAATCGAACCCGCTTCCGGAAGCCTGGTGCTTCGGCTATTTCACCCGGCCATGACCCAGCCCCTTCCGACCTTCGACGACATCCTCGCCGCCCGACGCCGCCTCCAGGGCATGGCGGTTGCCACGCCGGCGCTCCGCTCCGTCGACCTCGATGCGGCAACCGGCGGCCGCATCCTCGTCAAGCCCGAGAACCTGCAGCGGACCGGCTCCTTCAAGTTCCGCGGCGCCTGGAACATGATTTCCCAGCTTGGGCCGGCGCAGCGGAAGGCCGGGGTCGTGGCCTACTCCTCCGGAAACCACGCGCAGGGCGTTGCGGCGGCCGCGGAGCTCAAGGGCCTTCCGGCGGTTATCGTCATGCCGGCCGACACGCCCGCCATCAAGATCGCCAACACGAAGGGCTACGGAGCGGAGGTCGTGACCTACGACCGCGCCACCGAATCGCGTGAGGCGATCGCGGGCCGGATCGCCAAGGAACGCGGCGCCGTCATCGTGCCGCCCTACGAGCACCGCGACATCATCGCGGGGCAGGGCACGGTCGGGTTGGAGCTTGCAGGGCAGGCGGCCGAGCGCGGCCTCTCTCTCGACGCGGTTGTCGTCAATGCCAGCGGCGGCGGGCTCACGGCCGGTATCGCGCTGGCGTTCGGCGCGCTCTCGCCCCGGACGGAAATCTTCTGCGCCGAGCCCGAAGGTTTCGACGATCACGCCCGCTCGCTCGCCTCCGGCCGGCGGGAGCGCAATCCGTCCTCGGCAGGCTCCATTTGCGATGCGCTGCTCAGCCCCGAGCCCGGCGAGATGACTTTCGCCATCAACAGCCGGCGGCTCGCCGGCGGCCTCGTCGTGAGCGAGGCGGAGGTGAAGGAGGCGATGCGGTTCGCCTTTTCCAGGCTCAAGCTCGTGATCGAGCCCGGTGGCGCCGTGGCGCTCGCGGCGGTGCTGTCGGGGAAAATTCCAACCAAGGGACGCGCCATCGGCGTCATCGCCTCGGGCGGCAACGTGGATGCGGCGCTCTTCGCGAAGATTCTCAGCGAGTAGGCTTTCGCCGTCTCCTACCTCGCCGTCATGCCAGCGAAAGCTGGCAGGTGGATTCTCATTCGAAGTGCAACAGCTGGGCTGAGAAGACCTCGGCTGGAGTTTTGAAGGCAAGGCATTTTCTGGGGGTGTTGTTGTAGGCGCGGATGATCTGGTTGAAGCGGCTGTTTGGGAGGCTGGCGAGGT
>JBFXDI010000170.1:0-7580 GCA_050181295.1 Parvibaculaceae bacterium
CTGCTGCTCGAAGAGTTCTGGTCCCAGCTGGATCTCGATGTCGGGCCATGGCTCTTTGCCATCCCCACGCGCGAACAGCACGCCGGAATAGTTCCAGGGATCACGTTTCTCGAGCGGGCGGTTCGCGGAAAAATTCACGCCGCAGGCCGGGTGGTCGAGCAGATGCCCGCCGACGCCCGGAAGGTTCTGGCGGACGGAGATGCTGAACTCCTGCAGATGGTCGGCGGGGCCGATGCCCGAATGCATGAGAAGCCGTGGCGTGTCGATCGCGCCGGCGCACAGGACAACCTCGCTCCGGGCCCGAAACGCGCCGCGGTTGGTCTTGACGCCGATTGCTTCGTTGCCGAAGCCGAGCAGCACCCTTTCCGCCTCGGTGTCGGTGAACACGGCGAGATTCCGGGGCAATGCCGCAGGCGGATGGAGATAGACAACCGAAGAGGATTGCCGCTGTGTCCCGATCTTGCTCAGCCGATAGTGCCCGATCCCTTCGCCGAAAGGCTTTGAGAAGTCGATGTCCGGAAAGCCCAACTCCTCTGCCGCGCGCAGGAGCACGGTATGCGACTGGCTGTCAGGCCGTTCGGTTTCGACCCGCACTCTTTCCTCGACCGCGTTGAAGCAGGAACGGACTGTCTCCGGTCCCCAGCCCGAGGCGCCCGCCGCTTCCCAGCCCTTGAAGTCGCTGTCGGGCGGGCGGAACCAGATGCATGTGTTGTGCGAAGTGCAGCCGCCGAGCACGCGGCTGATCGGGTAGGTGAAGCGCTTATTGCCGATCTTGGGCGGCACGATAGGGATGCGGCGGGAGAGGGGGCCGTCCACGACCTCCTTGTGGCGGCGGAAGTCCAGGACTTCGGGCCGGTTCTCATCGCTCGGCCCTTGCTCCAGGAGCGCGATCTGGAAACGGGTCTGCTCTGCCAGGGTCCGTGCCAGCACGGCGCCGGCACCTCCGCCGCCCACGATCAGATAGTCGAACTCGCGGGTCTCCATGGGGGGCTCAAGCCCCGGTCCGGGTCGTGTCGCGTGCACCCCTGAAGCGGCGCAGCACCACCCGTGCGGCGTTGTGGCCGGGAACGCCCGTGACGCCGCCGCCCGGATGCGTGGAAGCCCCGCAGAGATAGAGGTCGGTGATCGGCGTCTTGTAGTTGGCGAAGTGCGGCGCGGGCCTGCGGAAGAAGAGCTGATCAAGGCTGATGTCGCCATGGTGCGGATGCCCGCCCGGCAATCCGAAGATGCGCTCGAAGTCGCCCGGCAGCAGAACCTGTTTGTGGAGGATGGCGTTGGAGAAGCCCGGTGCGTGCTCCGAAAGTGTTTCCTTGACGATCTCGAACAGCGACTCTTCGGTGGCCTCCTCGCGGCCCGCCCTCGGCTCGGATGGGACATGTCCGCCATAGATGCTGAGGATGTGCTTTCCTTGAGGTGCAAGGTCCGGATCGACGACAGTCGGCGAAAGCACGGTCAGGTAGGGCCGGCGCGAGATATGGCCCTGCCGCATCTCGTCATAGGCGCGCTCCATGTAGTCGATACTCGGCGCGATGCGCACCTGGCCCGGATAGTCGAACCCCAGTCGGGATGTGTCGACGTTCCGGTAGGTCGGCAGCTGGTCGACCGCGAGATGGATCTTGAAGGACGTCGTGGTGGCGCGGATTCCTCGGATGTGGTCGGCGAATTGTTGCGGCAGCGAGCTCGGTTCCACAAGCTTCAGCATCGTCGTCTTGGCGTCGGCGTTCGAAATCACGACCTTCGCCCGGATCTCCTCGCCGCTCTTCAGCGCTACGCCCTCGGCACGCCCGTCGCGTACGACGATCGACGACACCTCGGCATCGGGGCGCACCTTGAGCCCGAACCGCTGTCCCGAAAGCGCGATGGCACCGGAGATCGAGCCCATGCCACCGCGCACGAGCCCCGTGCCGCCGGCTGGCGTGTCGTTGTCCCTGAGATAGGCGCGCAGCAGGAAATAGGCGGTGCCCGGCGTACGGATGGACACACTTTGGCCGGCAGCGCCTGCTGGGTAGTAGCCAAGAACCACCTTGACCGCGTCGGACTCGAACCAGCGCGACAGGTAGTCGTAGGCGCTCATGGTCATGAGGTCGTAGAGGTCGTAGAACCTGCCCCCGATGTCGCGGAAGCGCCAGGCGAAGGCGAGCAGATCCTTGAGGTCGGAGAGCTTCCGGGAGCCCGGATCGGGGGGTATCTCCCACATCAGCCGCTGCATGATGGGACCGACGCGCCTCAGGTGCTCGCAATAGCGCGGATAAGCCTCCGCGTCCTTCTTGGAGAACTTTGCGAACTCGGCACAGAGCTTGTCCATCTCCGACCATCCGACGAGATGGCGCTCATCGGCGAGTTGGTGAACCAGGGGCGGTGGCTTGAGGATCTCGAACCCGAACTTCTGCAGCTCCAGGTCCATGATCACCTTGGGCTGCATCAGCCCCATCATGTGCGCTGCGGTACTGACCTTGAAGCCGCCCCACAGATCCTCCGTCACGGCAGCGCCGCCGATCAGCGGTCTTCGTTCGAGCACACAGACGCTCAGACCTGCCTTGGCAAGATAGGTCCCGCAGACGAGGCCGTTGTGGCCCGCGCCCACGATCACCGCATCGTAGCTGTTGGTCACGAGAGGAACTGTTCCATCCCTCACTTGCGGCGGGTTTCGTCGAAGGCGGTCGGCTGACCCGTGCGGGCCGTGAGGCCGCCGTCGGCCACCAGCGAGGCGCCCGTCACGAAGGAGGCTTCCTCCGAGGCGAGGAACAGGATGGCCGCCGCCAGCTCCTCCGGGCTCCCCATGCGGCCGATGGCGCAGGCCCGGTTGTATTTCTCGATGAGTTCCTTCGGGAGCTGCCCGATCATGCGCTTCGACATGGTGGGCCCGGGACAGATGGCATTGACGCGGATACCGTGCTGGCCTTCTTCCCAGGCAAGGGACTGGGTCAGCGCGATGATGCCGGATTTGACGGAGTTGTAGGCGGCCCAGCCCGGATCGCCGCGCAAACCCGAGATCGAGGCCATATTGACGATGCTCCCGTTGCCCTGCGTCCGCATGGTCGGCAGCACCGAGCGGCAGGCGATGAGCGTGCTGCGGATATTGAGCTTGTAAAGCCGGTCCCAGATGGCGAGGTCCATGTCGCCGATGAGTCCCGGCGCGCTTCCGCCCGCGATGTTGATCAGAACGTCCACCCGGCCGGCCTTGCCGATAGCCGTGGCGATGGCGGCTTTCAACTCCTCCTCGTCCATGACATCGGCACGCATGGCCTCGACGGCGGCCCCGCTGGAGGAAAGGCGCTTGGCCAACGCCTTCGCGACGTCTTCCTTGATATCGAGCGCGAAGACACGGGCGCCTTCCGCCGCCAGCCGTTCCACCGAAGCCGCGCCCATGCCGTCGGCGCCGCCCGATACGATGGCCACCTTGCCTTGGAAGCGGGTCGTCGCGGTGCTCATGGATTATCCGTTCGTTCTGGATGCTAGACTTTTGAAAGCTTGCGCTCGGGATCGAGGAAGGGCATGGGCGAAACCCGCGCGGGAGTGGATCGCTCGCCCGTCTCGACATACAGTGCTTGACCTGTGGTGGCGGCGCTCCGATCCAGCATGGCGATCGCGATGCTTTTGCCCAGAGTCGGCGAGAGAACGGCGCTCGTGATCTCGCCCACCGTTTTTCCGTCCAGTAGCACACGATCACCCTTGAGGGCCGCTTCCTTTCCCTCGAGCGTGAGTCCGGCAAGCCGCGTTGCGGGATCGTGCGCCTCGGGCCGGCTCAGCGTCTCGCGTCCGTGGAAGAAGCCCTTCTTCATGTTGAGCATCCAGCCGAGCCCGACCTGATAGGGCGTGTGGTGCCAGTCGAAGTCGGTGCTGAAGTCGATAAGCCCGGCCTCCACGCGCCGGAGATCCATGACGCCGCTGCCGCCGAGCGTTCCGCCAGCGCGCTTGCAGGCTTCCCACAGGCCGCCGAACATCGCCTGGCCCTTGTCGCAGTCGACATAGACCTCGTAGCCAAGTTCCGCCGTGTAGCCGGTGCGGGTGACAACGGCCGGCACGCCGCAGACCGTGGCCTCCAGCATGTGATAGAAGGGCAGGCTCGCGATGTCTCCGTCCGAGACGGCCTGCAGGATTTCGCGCGACTTCGGTCCCTGCAGGCTGGCTATGTGTGTGCGTTCGAGACGGCTGCGGACCGTGACATTGCGGCCGATCGAGTTGCCGTAGATCCACTGCTCGGCGTTGCCGAGCCCACCGACCCACCAGAATTTCTTGGCGCTGAAGCGGACGACTACCGCGTCCTCGACGATGCCGCCATAGTCGTAGCACATGATGGCATAGAGGCATTCGCCGTCCTTCACGCGGTTGAGATCGCGCGTCACCAGCGTATTCAGGAATGGCAGTGCATCTGGCCCAGTGACCTCGGTGATCTCCTCGCCCGTCACGTCGAAGAGGGCAGCAGCCTTGCGCATTGTCCAGTACTCGTCGAGAAGGTTCTCCAGATAGTAGGGCTTGAGGAAAGTGTTGTGGACCTTCAGCAGCTTCGCCTTGCTGCCGATCACCGAATGGGACGATGTTTGCCGGATGCCGCGCCGGAAGCGAATGTCGCCCTTTGCATAGGGAGGAACGCCGATCGACGTGTGGATCGTCTGTTCCCGTACGGTCGGGTTGTCGCGCATGTCGACTTCCTGCCGGAACTACGCTGGCGTGTTCCGAATAATGATACTACGATGTGGATATTGACACGACGTGTGACGCAATGCGAGCATTTTTCGGCTGGGAGAGTGCCTTTCCAGGCAAAGACGTTCGGTTCTGCACACACCAGGCTCTTCCGGCCGGCCCGGGCTTTGGAAGGCTCAAGCACACGAGGATACGGGGTGAACGATGCAGAGTCGTCGCGACAAGCGTTTTGAGCGTACGGAGTTCGCTAGCGTCACTGGCGCTCCGCCTTACGCCCGAACGGGCATTCGCTCCCGCAGCGGCTTGAAGCGCACGGCGTTCTTCCCGACCATCAACCAGTTCGCGACCGACTACAAGCTGCACAACACCTATCTGAAGCCGGATTTCATCACGAGCCCGATCGAGGAATACTGGGGCATGCGCAAGGTCGCAGGGCTCTGGGATGTAACCGGGGAAGAGATCATCGAGATCAAGGGGTCCGACGCCGAGGCGCTGCTCGATGACCTCATGCCGCGCGACGTGCGCAAGATGCGCGATGGCCACTGCTACTATTCGGTCCTCTGCCATGATCATGGCGGCATCGTCGAGGACGGCGTGCTCGCCCGCTTCGGCAGGAAGCTGTTCTGGTGGATCGGCGGGCCCGGCAATTCCGAGGAATGGCTGTACGCCAATGCGCAGGGGCGCGACGTCGAGATCGCGAGCTACAACGACCGCATGCACGTCGCGAGCTTGCAGGGTCCGAAGTCGCGCGAGATCCTCCAGAAGGTTTGCGAAGCCGATCTGTCGAAGGTCCCGTTCTATGGACTGTTCCAGAGCAGGGTCTGCGGCGTTCCCGTGACGGTGACGCGGACGGGCTACACGGCCGAACTCGGCTTCGACATCTATGTGGACGTGGAGCGGGGCGCGACGTTCTTCGCCGACCTCTGGGAGACCTCGAAGGCGGAAGGCGCGGCGCTCTGCGGCAGCAAGGCGCTTGGTATCAGGCGCGTCGAGGCGGCCATCGTCAATTTCGGCCAGGATTTTGACTGGCAGCACACGCCAGTCGAGATCGGCCTCGGCTGGATGATCAGCGAGACGAAGCGGCCCTATCGCGCGCAGAAGGCGCTGATGGCGGCGAAGGCCAGGCCTCCGAAGCGCCGGCTCGTGGGGTTCCATATCGTGGGCGAGGAGGTTCCACTGATCGGCGATCTGGTGCTGGCAGGTGGCAGGGAGGCCGGTGTCGTCACCTCCGCGACCGGTTCCCCGAGTCTCGGCTATCCGATTGCCATTGGCTTCATCGATGATATGGCCTCCAAGGTGGGAACGAAGGTCGAGATCGACTGTGGCGACCATCGCCTCGGCGGCGAGGTGGTGAGCATGCCGTTCTTCGACCCCGAGCGGAAGCTCTCGAAAGCTTGATCCGAGATTCTTGCGAAACACACCAGCGAAGAGCCGCGCCGGCTTCTCCGTCAGAACGTATTGAGCGCCCGCTCGATGTCCTCGAGGATGTCGTCGGTGTTCTCAAGTCCTATGGAAAGCCTCAGGAGCCCGTCGCTGATGCCGTGGGCGGCCCGCTCCTCGGGGCTGTAGACGGCGTGCGTCATGCTTGCCGGATGCTGCACCAGAGTCTCGGTATCGCCGAGGCTCACGGCACGCGTGACGAGTTCGAGCTTGTTCATGAAGGACATGCCGGCGCTCATCCCGCCATCGAGCTCGAAGGCGACGAGACCGCTGAAGGCGGACATCTGCTTTCTCGCCAGCGCGTGCTGGGGATGCGAGGCGAGACCCGGATAGGAGATGCTCGCGACCTTGCCGTGGCCTTCGAGCATCTCGGCGACAGCCAGCGCCGACTTCGAATGCTGTGCCATGCGCAGCTCCAGCGTCTTGAGACCCCGGAGCATCAGGAAGCAGTTGAAGGGCGAGAGCGTCGCGCCGGTCATCCACCTGAGGCCCGTGGATCGGATCTGGTTCATGACCTCTGTCCGACCGACCACGATGCCGCCGAGCAGGTCGCCGTGGCCGCCCAGATACTTCGTCGCTGAATGCATGACGATGTCGGCGCCGCGCTCGATCGGCCGCTGCAGCACCGGAGTTGCGAATGTGTTGTCCACCACAACCGTGGCGCCCTTCGCATGCGCGAGGCCGGCTATCTTGGCGATGTCGATCACGCGCAGGCTGGGATTGCCGGGCGTTTCGAAGAACACGAGCTTGGTCCTGTCGTTGAGCGCCGCCTCGACGGTCTCCGGCCGGGTGAAATCGGCTAGCTTCACCGTGATGCCGAAGCGCGTGAGGCCGTGCGTGAAATAGGCGAAGGAGTTGCCATAGAGCGTGTGGTCGATGAGCACCTCCTCGCCGGTGCTGACGAGCGTCAGCATGGTCGCGGAAAGCGCTGCCATGCCGGAGGCGGTCGTCATCCCGGTTTCGGCGCCTTCGAAGCTTGCCATGCGTTCTTCGAGGATCGCCTGGGTGGGATTGCGGGTGCGCCCGTAGATGTAGCCGGGTCGCTCGCCGCGGAACATTTCCGAGCCCGCTTCCGCCGTCTCGAACGCATAGGTGGATGTCATGAAGATGGGGGGCGTCAGGGCGCCTTTTTCGCTGGCGGGGTCGTAGCCGAGATGGATGGCCCGGGTGGAAAATCCGGGCTGGCTGTTGCGACGCGGCTTCTGCTGCATTCTTTTGCTTCTCCGTTCAAGTCATGCGTCCGGCGCGGCCTCTCCGCCCGTCAAGCCACCTGCCGTCGGGGTGTCACCCGCTTCGGCTTGCTTGCCGCGCGCGTGGGAACCGGCCTTTCGGTTTCCGCGTCAGACGAGGCTTGGCTGAAGCCGAGATCCTTCGAGATCCGCTCCGCCGCATACAGCACGGCGGCGATTTGTTTTTCCGTATTGGCCTGCCGCATGCGTTCCTCGGGGCCGGCAATGCCGATGCCGCCCACGATGATGCCGGAGGGACTTCGGATG